>CAIMZS010000503.1 GCA_903846015.1 uncultured Anaerolineae bacterium
GTCTTGAAAAAACCAGCGCCTTTTTTAAGATATGGACATGCAAAGAAGCCACGCTCAAAGCAATAGGATCTGGGCTCACAAAAGAGATCAGCCAGACTGAAGTTTCTTTAAATACGGATAATCAACCCCATCTGTTATGCATCGATGGTGACAAACAACTGGCTGCGGCATGGCACCTTGAATTATTTACTCCATTCGATGGTTATCAGGCTGCCCTTGCGATTGAAAGCCGAAGTTGAAAATTGAATCATAAAAAAGGGAGAAATAACTATGTCTGAACTGGCACGACCCATAGGGATTGGTTTTGCCGCGCGCGGCAAGGTTTCTGAAGTTGTTAGCTGGGCGAATGATGCCCGCCAACAAGGCCTTCATTCTGTTTGGATCCACGACAGTCTGTTTGAGCGTGATGCTGTTACATATGCCACTGCCATTGCTGTGCAGGTTCCACAGATACGCATCTCGTTAGGGGCGCTTAGCGCTTATACCCGTGCTCCGGCGCTTATATCCATGACCGTTTCGGCGCTTGATGAGATTGCGCCAGGCCGCATCATATTGGGAATCGGTACATCCATCCCTTTACGTCTTGCCCAGATGGGGATTCCTTACAGTCCTGAAGCTGGCGTCGAAAACGTCAGCAAGGCCATTGATGTGATGCGTGCCATGTGGGCGGGCCAACGCATCCCTTCGGCTACGCCAAACCTTCCACCCATTCAGCCAATGTTTCCGCCTGTTCATCGTGTCCCCATTTATATCGCGGCTTATCGCACACCTTTTCTGCAATTGGCAGGTCAAAAGGCGGATGGGTACCTGGCGCGTCCAGCCGAATCTATCCCCAATATGAAGCGATTGATTGAAAAGCTTCGTACCGCATCATTGCAAGCCGGACGTGATGAGAACGCTGTCGATGTCGCTGGATACTTGCTCACCCATGTAGACAAATCACGCCGCGAAGCACTCAACCGCGCCAAGCGCGAGCCGTTCGTAATCTACATGATCAGCGTACTCTCGAACTTTTCTCTTGAGCAGGCCGGTTTTGAACCTGCCTTGCGTGATCAGATTGCTGCTGCGTGGCGGGCGGAAGATTATCATAAGGCCGCCCAACTCATTCCAGACGAAGTCTTGGACACTTTCATGCTTTGCGGCACGCCAGAGGAAGTGGCAGAAGGCGCCGCGCATTATAACGAAGCCGGGATGACCACGCCAATTTTGCAGCCCATTCTGCAGGAAGATGATCAGATACAGAAAATTTTACATGCAGCCGGGCTTTACGGGTCAGTTGCGCTCAAGGAAGCTGCCAGATCTGTCGCTGGAGCGCCGGTGGAAGTAATCACAAACCGTATGAACACGGCAGATCGTTTGAATCCGTTTGAACGCGCCTGGAGAAAATTCGGCGCTGCGGTTGAAATTGCCCGCCCGTTCAGCTTTACGGCATCTGCCATTCCGGTGTTGGCAGCCGCTGCCCTGGCACTGGTCGAAAATAAGTTCGAGTTTCCCTTGTTTATCAGTTCTTTGGCTGCATCAGTTCTGCTGCATGTTGGCACAAATATTACCAATGAAATTTACGATGTCCGCAACGGCGTAGACTCGATCACATCTCCTCGCGCCAGCCAGTCGTTGTTGAAGGGTCGCCTTACTGAAAGGGATGCTTTCAACCTTACAGCAGGTTCTTTTCTCATTGCAATGTTGTTGGGAATTGCAATGATTGCCGCTCGTGGATGGCCTGTGGCACTGCTTGGTCTGCTGGGGTTGGCACTTGGTTTTGGTTACACTGCTCCGCCATTCCAATACAAGTACCGCGCAATGGGTCTGCCGCTTGTTTTTATCTTGATGGGTCCATTGATGGTGATTGGCTCATATTATGTTATTACTGGCAGCACGGGTCTTTCCCCGATGATTGTGAGCATCCCAATTGGGTTCCTTGTAACAGCTATTTTGCACGGCAATGAATGGCGTGATATTTCTGATGATGCCCGTTTTGGAATTGGTACTTTATCTGCGTTTATAGGCCGCAAATGGGCCCATCTGGTTTATGTCTCGCTTGTGACCGGCGCTTATTTGGCAGTGGTCTTGGGTGTGCTCTTGCATCTCCTGCCTCAAACGAGTTTGCTGGCGTTGCTATCCATGCCCTTCCTGGTGCGCTCGATCCACACTGCCGGCATGGGTGCCAATGGGCAACAGCGCTCGATTGCCAAAATTGATCTGGAAACTGCCCAGCTTCACGCGGCTTTTGGTGTTTTGTTTGTTATCGGGTTAGCTTTGGGAAAAGGTATATGAAAAAATCGAAGAGTTTGCTTGTTTTTGGCGCAGCACTCGCATTTGGTTTGTTTGGGCTGACATTCCGCGGCCCAAAGAAAAGGTTTTGGGATCGAATGACCGGAACCGGACTTTCTCTCGGATCTTTGGCTCTGGTTTCTCAGCCAAAGCTGCGCGAGACCCGTATCGGGATCAAGGATATTCTCCTTGGTCTTGGGTCTGCTGCGGTATTGTATGGGATATTCCACATTGGTGATCAGATTTCACGCAAAATCGTTCCAAATGGCGGGCAGCAGATTGATGATATTTACAAACTTAAACGCATTCGCCCACGCAAAGAATTAATGACTCGCTTGGCGTTGGTGATTGGTCCGGCAGAAGAATTATTCTGGCGCGGCTTTTTACAGGATGGTTTGATGGATCGCTTCGGCAGGTTTTGGGGTTGGCTCCTCGGGACTGTATCTTATGGTGGTGCCCATATCGTCAGTGGCAATTTTACTCTGGTTGGCGCGGCGACCGTCGCGGGTGGTTTTTGGGGAGGGCTGTATGCGCTTGGCGTACCGCTTGGCGCTTTGATTGTCAGTCACATTGTATGGGATAATCTGATCTTTCTGATCGCCCCAACCTCCAGGCTCGAAGAAGAATTAATTTCATGAAGCCAGGTTTGCTTCACATCTTTTCCTGGATGACAGGGTTTCAATTAATCACCCAATTTTTGCTGAATTAGCCAGAATCACCGGATTTAATGATCAAATTCTATATTCGTCAGCGGAGTTCAAATTTTGTGGTTGTTTTTGTGGTTTAATATTTTAGCTTGGCTATGATTTGGCTTTTAGCTAACTTGTTTCGTGGATAATTCCCTTTGGTTTACCCTGGCACTTCTGCCAGTTAAGATTTTTATCCGCTCTAGGAGGAGCAATGAAAATAAACCGTTTGTTTGTGTTTGTTATGCTTGTGGCAATTCTGATTCCTGCCCTGGCAGGCTGTGCGCCCGCCGCAACCGCTGTGCCAGCCGCCCCAGCCGCAACTGCTGCCCCCGCTGCCACCTCGGCCCCTGCCGCAGCCACTGAAGTACCCGCCCCGGCCGCCACTGCTGCCCCAGCTTCTGGTGGCACCCTTGTGATTGCCATGAATCTGGACGATGTTGTCACGCTTGATCCTGCTTACGCGGGTGAGACCACCAACCTGTTCATTCACATTAACACCTATGACACTCTCGTTGACATTCGCCCTGAGGATTTGAACACCATTGTTCCTCGATTGGCTGAGAAATGGGATGTCAATGCGGATTTTACAGAATTCGTTTTCCATCTGCGCAAGGATGCTAAATTTGCATCCGGCAACCCGGTCACCGCTCAGGACGTAGTTTTCTCATGGAACCGTCTGCTCAATGTGGCAGGCGCCCCGGCGTTTAATTTGGATGGCGTTGGTAAAGTTGAAGCAGTGGATGATTACACCGTCAAGGTTTCGACCACTGTCACCGATGGCAAGGCTCAACCGCTGCCCCAATTCCTGTCCAGCGCTAGCAATCCCAGCCTGGGCATCCAGGATTCCAAGCTGGTTAAAGAACATGGTGGTACTGATGCCGCCGATGCCAAAACCACCGACAAGGCCAAGGAATGGTTGGATCAGAATTCGGCTGGCTCGGGTCCATTCATTCTCACCAAGTGGTCGCCTAAAGCAGATATTGAATTGACTGCCAATAAAAACTATTGGAAAGGCGTTCCCAAGTTTGACAAAGTTGTCATTACTCATGTATCTGACCCCACCACCAAGCTGCAGATGTTGGATCGTGGGGATGTGGATATGATTGATTCCCTCAGCAGTGATCTGGTGGAAAATGCCAAGGCTAATCCAGATATTGTCATATCGGTGGACCAATCACTCGATGAAAACTACCTTGCCATGACTTATGTCTGCCCCGATGTTATCAAGGCCAAGGATCCCGAGAAATTCAAAGCGCTGCAAAGCCCTGATTCGTTCGCCATCCTGTGCAAAAAGGAAGTTCGCCAGGCAGTAGCGTACGCGATTGATTACGAGGGCATTACCAAGGCTGTTTTGAATGGTTATGGTACTCGCGCCCCCAGCATTATTCCGATCGGCATCATCGGAGTCGATCCATCCAAAACCCAGGGCCGCGATCTGGCCAAGGCCAAGGAGCTTCTGACCGCCGCGGGTTATCCGAATGGCGTCACGTTCGATCTTTATTACGCTTCCAACTCTACCCGTGATACCGTTGCTGCCAAAATAAAGAACGATTTGGCTGAAGCCGGCATTACTCTCAACCTTAAGCCACTCGAGCAGAGCGTTTACCTGACGCAGATGCGTGCTCAGCAGCTCCCGATGGCATTCGGTGGTTGGACGCCAGATTATCTGGATGTGACCATGTGGACCGATTACTTTGGTCTGGGTGATCGTTCGATTGCCTTCCGCATGAATTTCATGAATCCAGATGCCAATAAGCTTGCAACCTTGATACGCACAACTTCCGATCCTGCTGTTCGCAAGGATGCTGTGGAGAAGTTACAGGCAGTCTTCATCGAAGAAATGCCGTTCACCATGCTCTATCAATCCCAGTACATCCATGCTTTCCGCAAAGATTTGCAAGGTTTTAAATTCCATCCGGTCTGGTTTGTAGACCTGTTTGGGCTGTCTAAGTAATTCGTTTGATTGTGCTTGGGGCGGGTTAATTTCCGCCCCAATTTATTTCTCGTTATCCGGTCCAAACCCATCTGGTAATTTGCCTGGCCAAATCACCAGATGGGTCGACTTCGAAAATTGTGGAAGGCGAAAAACGATGAGTCTGATCCAGCACCTTACGAGACGCCTGCTTCTAATGATCCCAATGGCGATTGGCATAACCTTGCTGCTTTTCGTGGTGACACACATTGTGCCGGTAAATCCCCTTGCAGTGATCCTGACCGAAAGGTCAATGGATGATCCCGATGCAGTTAAAGCTGCAACGGAAAAATGGGCGTTGGATAAACCTTTGCCAGAACAGTATCTCATTTATTTAAAAAACCTGCTTCAAGGTGATATGGGTACTTCCTTTAAGACAAAGAACCCGGTCGCGTCAGATTTGAAAAACTTCCTACCTGCCACAATAGAACTTTCCATCGGGTCTTTTATTTTTGCAATCCTGATTGGCTTGCCTTTGGGAATCATCTCCGCTATCAAGGCGGGCAGTTTTATCGATCAATTTACCCGGGTTATTTCCCTTCTGGGTGCTTCCATGCCGCCTTTCTGGTCGGGGTTATTGATGTTATTCGTTTTTTATTACAAACTGGGATGGGCCCCTGGCCCTGGTCGTATTAATTCACGTTTGGGCGCTCCAGAATCTGTCACTGGCCTATTTGTTTTTGATTCGCTGCTGAAGGGCAACATGCCAGCCTTTTGGAATTCCTTGAGCCATCTCGTCTTGCCGTCCATCATTTTGGGTTGGTTTACGCTGGCATTGATCGCGCGCATCACTCGTTCTTCAATGTTGGAAGTTCTTTCACAGGATTATATTCGCACAGCCCGGGCCAAAGGCCTGGCTGAAAAATGGGTTATCATCTCCCATGCGCTTCGCAATACCCTTATCCCGCTGGTTACATTGGTTGGTCTGGCGTTTGCCGGTCTGATGAGTGGCGCCATCATGACAGAGACGATATTTTCCTGGCCAGGGATTGGTCGATATGCAGTCGAGGCCGCCGCCAACCTGGACTATCCGGCTATCGCTGGTGTCACCCTGCTGATCGCCATTATCTATATGCTGGTGAATATTTTTGTGGATGCGCTTTATACCATTATTGATCCTCGTATTCGGGAAGGATAAAACATGGCTGTCGCAAAGCTTTCTCAAATCCCGCTTCCAAAAACCGCTGCCAGCCCTAACCAGCGGCGGCTGCGCGCATTGCGCCATAACCCAATGGCCATGATTGGTTTATTTATTATCCTGTTTTGGGCTGTTGCGGCAGTTATTGCCCCTTTTACATCGATGCGTGATCCTCTTGCTCAGATGATCGGTGACAGGCTGAAGCCACCCTCATCCCAGTATTTATTTGGTACGGATGAACTGGGCCGCGATGTATTCAGTCGTGTGATATACGGCGCGCGTATTTCTTTACCGATCGGTTTTATAGTCATTATTTTCGCCATGACGATGGGTTCGCTGGTTGGCGCGTCTGCTGGTTATATTGGCGGCATGTATGACTTGTTGGTCATGCGCCTGGCAGATATTACCCTGGCATTTCCCTCGATTGTGTTGGCATTGGCTATAGCCGCCGTACTGGGTCCAAGTATCACAAATGCGCTCATCGCGATGGTGTTGGTTTGGTGGCCGGAATATGCTCGACTGATGCGTAGCCAGGTGTTGAGCGTCAAGAACAATGAATACGTCACGGCAGCGGTTGCGATCGGTATACCGGGCAGCCGAATTCTTACGCATCATATTCTTCCCAATACCTTTGCGCCCATCCTGGTCAAGGCCTCCCTGGATGCGGGCAGCGCTATTCTTAATATTGCTGCGCTTAGTTTTATTGGCCTGGGCGCTGTTCCTCCCACACCTGAATGGGGTGCCATGATCTCAACCGGCCGTTATCAGTTCTATAGCTGGTGGTTGACTACCTTTCCAGGTCTGGCCATTCTTTTGGTGGTTTTAGGGTACAACTTCTTCGGGGAAGGTGTGCGCGACTCTTTTGATCCGCGTATGACTTGATTGCAGCCAGAATAAATTTAAACGTAAATTCGCGGTACACGTTTATGGATCAGTGTGGTGAAATCAACCTGTGAGATCTGATAGAGAGCCGCGAGATCATGTACCCAGATGGCTGAATTGCCTTGTTTCCCAATAATAACAACCTCCTCGCCCATGGGGTAATGTTTTTGTAGCTGCACCATGCATTGGTCCAGGCACAACCGGCCTGCTACGGCGGCTTTTTGCCCATCAATCAGAACCTGGTTCCCGGGAATTTGCCGAAGCCCATCTCCAAAACCAACTGGCACCACGCCGATGATTTCCCCGCCTTTTGTTTTATAGGATTGCCCGTACCCCACTCCCCAACCAGGAGGTAGGTCACGACAAGATGCCAACTGAGCCTTCCAGGTTAGGGCTGGTCGGTAATACTCAGGAAGAGCCTGGCCAATACGGATGCGAAGGCCAAGTATCACGTTACCCACACGTACCATATCAAGCCGGGTTTTTGGCAGTGAAAAGGCAGCTCCAGAATTGGCGAGGTGTACCCATCGCGGGCGTAGGCCAGCAGCCTCCATTGCGTTCACCGCAAGCTGAAAACGCTCATATTGGATGTCATTAAGCTTGTCCTGTTCTTCAGCCATTGCTAGGTGGCTGTACATTCCATCGATGACAATCCCGCCTGCGGCCACGGCTTGTCTCGTAAATAGAGAACAATCACCTGCCAGAATCCCCAGTCTGCCCATCCCGGTGTCTATTTTTAAGTGTACCCGCACAGTCCGGTTGGCTGAACGGGCGCGCTCAGAATATAACCGCATGCTTTCAACGCTGTGGAGCGTCAGAGTCACATTTTTGGCGATGGCTTCATCCACTTCATTTGGGCTAGCCATCCCCAATACCAGCACTGGGGTTTCTATCCCGCTTTGGCGCAGTTCACGCGCCTCTCCAAAGCGCGCTACTCCAAGCCAGTCAACGCCGCCAGCCACCGCAGCTTTGCTTACCTCTACTGCGCCATGACCATAGGCATCGCCTTTTACAACTGCGAGCAGCGCGGTGCCGGTTTCACGGATGATGTGGGCGCAGTTGTTCGTGATTGCTGCCAGGTCGATTTCGATCCAGGTTGGATGTAGTGAATTCATGATAACGACTCATTTTCTCTTTCAGTCAGATGCTGTGTCAGCCAATGCAGACCGCGCTCGAACACGAATAAAACCAAATCTGGATATTCTTATAAGGCTGCATCACGGGAAAGGTTACCGTCAAAAATGATTGAATCTATTCGCTTGCCTTTTTCTGTTCCTTATTACGCCCAGATTGCCAGCCCTGAGCTTGCCCAGGCCATTTTTGTTGATGGGCTTAACCCGATCCTTGACCCACGTTGGGCCGAGAGCGGCGCTGAAAACCCGCAGGAATACGCTTATTGGGTTGATCGTGCTTGTGGCGTAGCCTGCCTTAAAATGTGTGTCGAAGCATTGGGGGGGCCATCCTTACCTCTGGTGCATTGGGCGCGGCTGGGTTTGGAGCGGGGGGGCTATCTGATCCGTCGAACTGCTGATGGTAATGATGACGAAGTTGGCTGGATTCACGGCAAGCTGGCGGAAATGGCCCGAGAAGCGGGGTTGGAAGCTGATGCCCGGCCTGCCAGCCTGAATGATATTGCTGCCTATTTACGTCATGGCTGCCTCGTAATTGCTTCGGTGTCATTTCAGGCTGGCGATGATCGTTTGGCTATTACGAAACAGGGTGGCCATTTGATGGTGGTAATCGGCGTGGATCTCGTTGACGGCAACCCTTTGGCCTTTATTGTCAACAATCCTTCTGGGAGGCAGGCTGCCCTACAAGCCGGTGCGCGTTTGCCTATTGAGCGCTTCGCTTCAGCCTATAGCGGACGTGTGATCATTGTTTGCAGAGGCTGTTTGCCGCCAAAATAAACCACCTTGTTGAAAATCTGAATATCAACAGGGCTTAATTTACGGGTTCTTCCAATAAGATCAACTTGCCAGTATCTGCATCCAATTCTGCCAGGCAGCCGAGCGGAATGGTGGTCAGGTCGTCTACGTGACCGATCATCAGCCCCAGCACCGCAGGAATATTGAGGGCGGCTGCCCGCTCAGTCAGGACTTCTTCAAAAGTTCGATTTTGTTCCCATTCTGATGGCCTTGGGTTCGTAAATTTGCCAAATACGATCCCCGCCACTTTCTCCAGGTTCCCTGATAGCCACAATTGTGTCAACATTCGGTCGATTGAATAGACCGCTTCGCCTACGTCTTCAAGGAAAAGGATCGCATCTGATAAGTCGGGTAAATATGGAGTGCCGATCAGGTGGGTCACCAGGCTTAAGTTCCCGCCTAGCAGATATCCCTGCGCTTTCCCGGGCACAAGTGTTGTAATTCGATTGCTTCTTTCCACGTGTCCTTCTCTGCGATCGAAAGGCGGTGGGGCTCCTAGCGTTATCGGTGGTTTGTTTTTGAACAAAACCTTTTTGAACTCAGTCAATGTATAGGCAGAAAAAGATTGCCCGGCGATGGGTCCATGGAAAGTGACCAGGCCTGTCATTTTGTGGATACCCAGCAGCAATGTGCTGATATCACTATATCCCATAATGATTTTTGGGTTGGCGCGTATTTTTTCGTAATCTAGCATTGGCAGCAGCCGTCCGGCCCCATAACCACCTCGCAGGCAAAAAATGGCGTCGACTCCATCATCGCCAAACAGGTTGTTCAGGTCTTCAGCCCGCGCTTGGTCACTCCCAGCCAGGTATCCGGATCGTTCAAATAGATGTGTTGCCGGTTTTACTCGAAAGCCGAGTGATTCTACAGTTTCGATAGCAAAGCGTACCTGCTCTGGTTCGTTCGTTGGGCTGGCTGGCGCGGCAATTCCGATTGTTTGTCCAGCAGCTAATCCATCCGGTTTAATCAGCTTTGACCTGAAATTTGATGATTGAGTGGGCATGCCAAAGATCCTATGTAATTTTCGGATTGGATAAGCTTCATATGCAGAAATCTAACTGAACAGGGCTTTTACGTCATCCGTCGTCAGTGATTTGAAGAAACTGGTCTCGGTGGAGATAAGCTGTTCCACCAGGTTCTTTTTGCGTTCCTGTAATAACAGGATTTTTTCTTCCACCGAGTCTCGCAAAATATATTTATAAATAAAAACAGGTTTTTCCTGCCCGATTCTGTGGGCACGATCACTGGCTTGCATTTCTACGGCAGGATTCCACCAGGGATCCAGGTGAATCACATATTCAGCCGCTGTCAGGTTTAATCCCACCCCGCCAGCCTTCAGGCTGATCAGAAAAAATGGTATCGCCGGATCATTCTGAAAGTTATCTACTTGTTCCTGCCGGTTGTTGGTTTGGCCGTCCAGGTACGCAAATCGGATTTTGCGCGAGTCTAGCTCAGCGCGTAGCAGTTTGAGAGACTCGACAAACTGGGAAAATATGAGTGCCTTATGGCCTTCTGCCAGCAAGGTCTCGATTTGTTCCAGCATAAGCTCGAATTTGGCAGATTCATTGTGGTATGTTTTGTCCACCAATTTGGGGTGAATGCAGATTTGGCGCAGGCGCAGCAGCCCTTCCAGTATTTTCATCCGCGCATTATCCATTCCCTCGCCTTCGATTAGGCCAAGCAGAGATTTTCGATAATCTTCGCGCGTACGGTTATAGAGTTTGCGTTGGGCAGGTTCCATATCACCATAAATGATCCGTTCGGTGCGTGGTGGTAGTTCAGGAGCTACCTGCTCCTTGGTGCGGCGTAAAATAAAAGGGTACACCATTTTACGCAGGAACTGGGCGGTTTCAATATTTGCATCTCTTTCAATCGGGCCGCCGATTTCGGTTTTGAAGTATTCCAGGCTTCCCAAAAGGCCAGGGTTCAGGAATGCAAATTGGGACCATAATTCAAAAGTTGAATTTTCCACTGGTGTACCGGTCATTACCAGCCGGTGCTCGGATTGCAGCAGGCGGCAGGCTCTGGCAGATTGCGAAACAGGGTTCTTAATGGCCTGTGACTCATCCAGGATTACATAATGAAACCTGTAACTGCGCAAGAGTTCAATATCTTTGATTACGATCCCGTAAGTGGTTAGCAGTAGATCATATTGGTCAAAAGTGGCGATGTCTTTCTCACGCAGCTGGCCGTGATATTCAAGTGTGCGTAATTCAGGTGTGAATTTCTCTACTTCTCTTTGCCAGTTGACCAACAGAGAGCGCGGCAGCACAATCAGGCTGGCCTTTGTAGTCTCTTGTTTATCACGCAGTGCCTGCAAAAAAGCAAGTACCTGGATGGTTTTGCCCAATCCCATATCATCCGCGAGACAGCCTCCGAATTGGTATTCATGCAAAAAATGCAGCCAATCAACACCAGCTTTTTGATATGGGCGCAATTCGCCGGTCAGGTTTTTTGATAAAGGTATGGGGGTTATCCCGCTAAATTGGAGCAAGTGCTGCCGGCGGCGCTGAAATTCTTCATCAGTGCTGACGAGTTCTGATTCCCCCGTCAATTGGTCGAGCAGGGTTACCTGTTGGCTCGAGAAGCGTAACCCTTCATCAGTTTCTTCGCCCATGCCAAACAGATGCTTGTAACGATCCAGCCATTCTTGCGGTACTTCGCCAATCGTGCCATCTGCCAATTTGATATAGCTTTCGCGGCGTTTAAGCGCCCGGCGCATTTCTTTAAGCGAAACCGGTAGTTCACCGTAATTGATCACTGTTTTCAGGTCGAACCAATCTATCCCCGACGAGATGTTAAAAGAAATCGTCGGTTTGTGGCGGTTAATTCGCACACTTTTTATACTCTCTTCACCGAATATTTCGAAGCCATCCGCGGCGGCTTTAGGAATGTACCGCATAAGAAAATCAACTATGTCCACCTTGGTTCGCAGGTTAAATAGGCCGTTGCTGCCGCTAACACGCTTCAACCCATAATCGCTTACATGCCCAAACATTTCCTTTTCAGCTTGTGCATCGCGAAATATTCGGGTAAAAACCGACGTTTCCTGATCATAAGCCGATGATGTTTCTGGAGTGCGTGTTTCGTAAGAAACTTCAAAATTGCCATAGCCAAACTTTAACCACACATCCAACACGCCCTGGTTATCTTGAAGATATAAACGCGCCTGAGCATTTTCTGTTAAATCCCTGGTTTTTATACCCGTGCCGGTAATGTTAAATTGAGCTGCCAGGCGAGGCAGGTAATATTCTAAAAATTGTCCTTTTTCATCTGCCGGAATAAGGACACGAGATGCTTTTGTGAGGTTGTCAATTTGCTCAGCATCCAATCCATCCTGAGCAGGTATCAGCGTGTTTTCCATCAAAAACCAGAGCGGTTCCTGCGTAATGACAGTTGGTTTTTTGGTTATCTTCCATAACGCATCGCCCAGATATAAATGGAATTGCAAACGTAAGCCGCCATCCTTTTGGTTTTCAATATCCAGTAAAATATTGGCGGTTTCTTTTGATATTGTCAGCGGAATGGGTTCGGATAATGTGGTTTCGCTGTTGTGAGATGTCATGCCCTGATAAAGAGGAAAATTATTATTCCTTAGCATTTCCAGCGCACCCGGCAAGGCCGCCTCAAGCGTTGATTCAGAATAGTAGGAAGATGATTCTCCCAGATCGAGCAGCAGCATGGCCAGATTAACGATTTGTGCAGGTGCATTCAGGCATGCTTCAGCCTTCAAGTCGTGCGCAATTATGCTGCTGAATAGGCCGCGTACTGCGTAATTTTTTGACAGCAATTCCATCACCGATTCCTGGCTCCATTCAGTTGGTATAGCCTGGTTTGCGGGTATTTTTTGAACCGTTGTGGTGAGTGGCTTAATTTTCCATCCGGTATAATCGCTGCTTAGGGCAAAAGCCAATAAATAGTCCGGAGTTTTCTTCGGTTTTGTTTTGCGCTGGCGTGGCGCGTCATGCACAAACAATAAGTGGTTTTCCCAAGATTTCTTAATTTCTTCACTGATAACCTTATGCACTGCCAATCCTGCTGCCACCATGTGATTGCACACGCTGGTCAGTTGGCTGGCTTTGCATTCACAGGTACCGAATAAATGATTGTTTTCCATCCGCATCGTTGCGCGAAATTTGGATGCCCCGCTTGTAACCAGGCATTCGAAACTTGTATCGGTATGGCTGATAATCTCTACCTTGTCTTGATCGAAGAGTGTTTTGCCTGGCTCGGTAATTCTCCAGCTTAAATACTGCGAAAAGTGGTTAAATTGTAAAGATTCTGAGAATCGTTTCTTTTCAAGGAAAGACATTAATTTATCCTGATGTTTGTTGTAATAACTTGTTTGTGTTTATAATTTCAACGGTCGTGATTATAACCCTCTCATAATATGGCTGGCGTATGAATTTGATATACTTGTCAGCATGTCCGTCATTATTGACCAGGTTATTCGTTCCAGGCGTAAAACGATTGCTATCATAATTCATCATGATGGTAAGGTGTTTGTGCGTGCTCCGATTAAAGCACCTCAGCGATTGATCCTTGCATTTGTTGATAGCAAGAGCGACTGGATCAACGAGAAAAAAAAACAGGCACTTCAACACCCAGTTTTACCCGTCCGACGATTTGTTGACGGTGAAAGTTTCCTGGTGCTTGGCAAGGAAATCCAATTGCGGGTGGTGGAAAATCAAAAAATTGCACTTACTCTTGGGACTGAGTTCTGCATCTCCCAAATAGCCTTACCTCAGGCCAGGAAAGTTTTTGAAAACTGGTATCGAGCTTATGCCATGAAGATCATAAATGACAGGGTCGAATATTTTTCTCGTCAGCATGGTTTTCGCTATGAAAAAATACGCATTACATCGGCGCGTACCCGTTGGGGCTCGTGCAGTTCAAGGGGTACATTGAGCTTCACCTGGCGGTTGGTCATGGCGCCCTTGGAAATAGTCGATTACGTGGTGATTCACGAACTTGCGCATATCAGGATCAAGAATCATTCCCCAATCTTTTGGGCCGAAGTGGCGAGGCTGATGCCTGCATACAAGCAGAGCAAAGATTGGCTAAAAAAGAACGGTCGTATATTAACATTGGACAGTGACGGATGACAACAGGATATCTTTCTACCAAACTGGAAGTACGCAACGCGCCCGAAAAGGGCGGTTATGCCGTATATGCTCTTAAAACGATTCAAAAAGATGAAGTGCTGGCCGTTTGGGGCGGACAGGTGGTGACCCTGGCGCAGGTTTTGGAGTTGACGCGCGAAGAACAGGGCCACACGATTCAGATTTATGATGAACTCTACCTGGCACCCATGGGGATGGAAGAGCCCGCAGATTATATAAATCATTCATGCAGCCCTAATGCAGGTGTCTGCGGACAAATCTCACTGGTTGCCATGCGTGAAATTGGGATTGGAGAGGAAATCACCTTTGATTACGCCATGTCCGACAGTAGTTCCTTCGATGAGTTCGATTGCGCATGTGGCGCGCCGACTTGCCGGGGACTGGTTAGTGGCAGTGATTGGAAGCGCCCAGATTTATGGAAGCGCTATGATGGTTATTTTTCAACTTATCTTCAGCATCGCATTGATAAACTTCGGAAAAAAGCAATGCCTTGAAGCTGTTGGTCGCCGGCATCATTCGGATGTTTGAGCGGATGAGCTTTCTTCTCTACTGATCACAATGCGCACTGCGATTACAGCTACCAAAAAAGAAATGCCCAGAATGCCAGTGATAACCGGCAGGATCCACATCACTGCGCCACTTTCAAAGGATTTGATGCGAGCGTCAAGCGGGTGTTCAGGGTCATATAACACAGTTACTTCATTGCCCTTTTCGTATTCGGGCAAATCGCTTCCCACGTTCATCTGAACCGTACGGCGACGGCCATCTTCTGCGGTAAAGTTAACCACCGGGAAATAAAATACTTGGATAATTCGATCTTTTTGATTGATATATTCTCGGCTGATAACCACATCCGTAACAATCCCTGGTGCGCTTTTTTCCTTTTGCAAGGTCCCGATTGCGCTGGCGGATGAGATACCAGCAATCAGCAGCAGCACAACCGCCACTCCTGTAAAAATCGATAGAATTATGTTTTCAAACCCAAAGAATCCTTCTGAAGAGACAGGTGGCTTAATGGGTTGATCGTCAGAATTTGCGCTCTTCTCCGCATTCATGATCGCCATTATTTTACGTCGATCTTTGGGGTCAAGGATTTTATCGAGACTATTGTATACAACGCCGTTTATTTCAAAGGCAACTGCTGCATCGTTTTCCCAACGGATTGAATAATTCTTTTTCTTTGCCATAAATCTCCTTCACACCAGTTAAAATTTGCAGCAGTGCATAACTTGCTGTGCTATAAACAGTAGAACGCTTTGCCATTCAAATATCTTATGTCTCTACCGTTTTTCCTTCCTATCATGAATCACAACCTGTATTTTGGACAGCTGTTTTGCTTCCCTTTCCGTCAATCAGCACCAGGTTCATTCTTACTCTTGATGGTTGCGGCAACAATAAAAATTCCCGATCCAATAAATCCAAAAATCGCTGGGCCGGGTTGTGACCAGAAAATACCCTGACCCAGGGTTTGTAATATCCATGTCAGCACATAGACCAGGGAGAGGGGCCTGGCGGGCAGATCTGTGGGATTGGTGATATAGGTGAGAATGGCTGATATGACGAACCACCCCAGGTAATTACTCAATGGTATGCCAAAATATTTGCCAGGTACTTCCCAACGCCAAAAATCCCATCCCACCATTTGTGGGTCGAGGAAAAGATCCCATGCGGTGAAGGCCAGGGCTGAAATGACGATAAAGCTCCATGTTCGCCCTGATTTTCTCGTGATAAAGTGGGCGATTGCCCAGGCTGGAGGCAGCATCATCATCCAGGCCAGTGGAATAAGTACAGGGACACCGGCTATTTGTGGTTGCAAGATGGCTGTATAGTGATATTTTCCAAACAGAATGCCTGTGTGGCTGCCAACCAGTTCAGCAAAATAGGATAAAGATACAACTAACGTAAAAGTAACTGCGCTGCGCCTCACTCCCCAGTGATTGACAAGAATGAACATCACAGCCATAACCTGCATCAATACCCCAACGGATATTCCGCGTAACAGGTAGTCATCTCCCATTATCCAACCTAATAGGGGTATGGATACCATGGTCAACAACCACAGGATGAACGCGGTTTGTGTTGTTCTTGATTGGCGCAGGTCAATAAAGGCTTTTATCATCTCTTTGGTTTGCGGTCGCGTCTGACTGTGCCAGTATTAAGGCCCCCATTTGGGGGCCTTAATGGGTAAAAGAAAGCCTATCATATTGATTATGGCAGTTATGCTGCCTTGTCGATTGCGCTGGTAGCGCCAGTCATGCTCATTGCCGAGTCATTCATGCAGTGCCAGAACCTGATCTGCGCTCATACCTTTAATCACTGGGCGATCGATCTGTTCTTGCAAATGCGTTTTTCCCTTGAAATCCTTCAAGTCAATCATGTGGCCGGATTTCTCAGCTTTGGTGCGCAGATAAAATTCATTATAAGGGTTGGTTGGGAGCACATGAGGAATGCGGCCATTAACCTGGATGCCATACTTGGTCAAATCATTGATCTTTTTGGGGTTATTGGTCATTAATTGGATCGATTTGACCTTGAGCGACTGCAGCATGTGAGCTGCAACAGCATAATCTCTTTCGTCATCGCGAAAGCCGAGCGCCAGGTTAGCTTCCACCGTGTCCATACCGTAATCCTGCAACCCATAAGCGCGTATTTTATTGGTCAGACCAATCCCACGGCCTTCCTGGCGCAGGTAAATCACGACTCCTCGTTCCATTTTACCAATGCTCGTCAGAGCTGCTTCAAGCTGATCGCGGCAATCGCAGCGCAGTGAACCAAATGCATCTCCAGTCAGGCATTCTGAGTGAAGACGCACGACTACATCATCGCTATCGGTTACATCACCTTTAACGATTGCGGCGTGCTCCTTTCCATCCTGGTTGTTATAGAACGCTACAATGTGAAAATCTCCAAAACGTGTTGGCAATTCTGCTATGGATGCAATCTTGACACACACATGATCATCTCCGCACCCATCACACTCATGCGCGCGGTTTTCATCCAAAAGCTGCTCTATTGGTAGATGCAAATGATTGATTGTCATTGTTTTTCCTTTTGATTACAAAATTCTTATAACTTGTAACGAATTAGTAGGCCGCCGCTATCGTCAATACTCTGAACATCCAATAACTTCAATTCAACACTTGCGGCTGCGGCTAACCCGGCCCCTGCTGCAAGTGTCGGGGCAGTCTGCCCACCGAAGATTTTAGGGGCTACGTACAGGTAAAGCTCATCAGCGAGACCCTGGCGCAGAAGCTCATAATTGAGAGTTCCACCACCTTCCACCATTAATCTGCGTATGCCCAGGGTGTACAAAGTATTAAGAGCATAGTGTAAGTTTACTCGTTTTTCGTCAGATATATAAACTTCTGTGCCAAGCTTTGATAATACGCTAATATTCTCTGCGCTAGTTTGAGATGTGGTGAAGATCACTTTGCGCGCAGGGCCGGCAGTGAGGAAGTTCCCATCCGGTTGTAAATTCGCCACACTGACGATCCCCACTTTCATTGGATTTTCTGGCAAACCTTTGCTCGTGCGCTCCAGGCGCAAGGCCTCATTTTTTACTGTTAATTTTGGATCTTCATCCAGTAAAGTGTGCCCACCCACCATCACAGCATCAACCCCGGCGCGCAGACGCTGCACCCGCAATATATCTTCTTTGGAGGAAATAGTTGCGCCTTTGCGTTCGAATGTATCCATTTTGCCATCAACTGTGACGGCTACATTGATAAAGGTGAAAGGTCTCATGGCATACTTTTCCGTTTTATTGTTCAAACTTGTTCGTGCTCTCTGGGCTCTTTTGTAAAATTTTTTTCGCCAGCTTCGATCCTCACTTTCATCCGATTAGCACTGGGTGGTAAAGGGCAAGACCATCCATCGTTATAGGCGCAATAAGGATTATAGGAAAAATTAAAATCCAATAGCAAAACATTTGGCCTTATTTCTTCCGGTTCAAGATATCGCCCTGCGCCATAGGTTTCGCCTGGGGCAGTGCCATCAGAAAATGGAACAAAATAGCCGTAATCGGCCTCGTAAACCTGTAATATTGCATCCTGCCCGCCCACGACAAACTGAACTTGTCCGATATGTTGATACTCACGTTCAGTGCCTGTGGATGTGGTCAGAAACACTTTTTCCTGGTAATCGGTGGGCTCAAGTGTCAATTCCAGCCGTAAGGAAGGATTTTCAGGATAATAATTTAATCCAGAGAAATTGCGTTTTTGTGCGAGTGTAAGCGGCGATTGGCTATCAATACGAAAGAAATTATCTTTTTCTTGGCGACTTTGATCAAGTTCGTTCATGATCCAACCAATACAGAACGCATTGAGATTGCTCCATAACTCATTTTATCGGCAAAGAAGGTAATCGGTTCGCCTTCATCTTTGATTCCCAAAGTATAAAGTAATGGCAAATAATGTTCGGCGCTGTTGATTGCAAGTTCTGCGTCTCGGCCCTGCTTATGATATTCGATTATCGGTTCATGATCTCCGGTCAGGATCCATTGCTTTACTTTGCTATCAAAGGATTCGGCCCAATTATATTTCACGTTTTCATCAAAAACCATCATGCGCAAGTTGTGAACGATGTTACCGGAACTGACAATAAGAACATCTTCTTCCCTCAGTTCCTTTAATTGTTGCCCGAGTTGATAGTGGTGCGCGGGGTCTTTCGAGCGGTCAAGTGATAATTGCACTACAGGGATATTTGCCAATGGGAACATGCGAACCAACACTGACCATGTCCCGTGGTCAAGGCCCCAGTTTAAGTCAGGTTGTACATCTGTCAGTTTGATCATGTTTCTGATGGTCTGCGCAAGGTCTGGCGAGCCCGCAGCCGGATACTTTACTTCATAAAGTTCTTTTGGAAACCCATAGAAATCGTAGATGGTCTTGGGCTTTTCCATGATAGTGACTTTGGTACCTTGAGTTTCCCAGTGTGCGGAGATGGCTAAAATGGCCTTGGGCTTGGGTAATTTTTTACCAATATCTGTCCATGCCCGACCGAATTCATTATCTTCAATGGCGTTCATTGGACTGCCGTGTCCAACAAATAATACTGGCATTTTTTTCGTCATGCTTTTTAATACCTCCAGTTAGACTTCTGAAGACCGCTGTTGTTGTGCGTCTTCGAGTAGGACCTTCTCTAAAATAGTAGCTACACTAAATTTGTCCAGCGCTGCTTCCATTGCTTTTTGAGCATCATCAAACACAATGCACAGTACTTCCTGAATGTTGCCTCCAATCATGCAATCCGGGTTGGGATGCTGGTGCATTGAAAGCAGATCCTCATGGCTTACAGCGCGGTAAACCTCACCCAGGCTTATTTCTGCTGGATGACGCAACAATCGCCAACCTCCGCTCGTTCCGGGGCGGGATGCAACCATGTCGTGCTGGCGCAGATGTGACATCACGCGTCGGATGAAAACGGGGTTCGTATCCACGCTTTCAGCGATCGTTTCTGAAGTTATTGCACTGTCTGGGTAAGCAGCCAGAATAGTGAGAATATGGCAGGAAACTGCAAATTGCTGGTTTGAATTCATTTGCAACCATTGTAGTTACAAATGAGCGTGTTGTCAAATTAGCGTTTCATAAGAATAATGTTTTTTTTGGAAAAGTTATCAACTATTTTTGCCCCAATTTCGGATGGTGAAGTAAAACGTTGCGTTTTTGCCCTTTTTTGTACTCATCCAAATCCGCCCTCTATAACTGTGAATGACGCGCTGATGCTCAGTTTTGTATAATAATCAATTATGTGTCCCCATGCTGATCACGTCGGAATAAATCAGCAATGTTTTCCCGTTCTTGAAGCACATGCGCTTTGCCATTATTCACCAATAACACCGCCGGGCGGCGTGCGCCATTGTAATTACTTGACATGCTTATTTGATATGCACCGCTCACAGGAATTGCGATCAATTCATTTTCTGCTACAGTGCGCATGGGTATCTGTTCGATCAATACATCGCCGCTCTCGCAATATGGTCCGGCAATATTGACAGTTTCGGTCGGTGGCTCCATGGCCCTTTCCACCGGTAGGCACGAATATCGCGCCCCGTAGAGTGCATGCCGAGGGTTGTCGGCCATGCCGCCATCGATTAATAACCAGGTTATTGATGCAGTCTGCTTTACAGTGCCCACCCTGTAAACAGCTACCCCGGCTTTTGCCACAAGGCTGCGCCCAGGTTCCAGGTGTAGATGGGGCAATGCCAGCCCGCGTTTTTTACATCCGCTCTTGATATTTTCTGTTATGAAATTTACATATTGCTCAGTGGGTGGCTGAGGCAGATCATCTTCGTGATAGGCAATCCCCCAACCACCGCCAGGCGAAAGATGCCATTCGGAGGCGAAACCGATCTCTTTGGCGAGCTCGAGAGCCCTGTCAATTCCATCTCCAATTGGTTCTGGATCACGAAATTGAGACCCTTGATGAAAGTGTAGCCCTTCAATCGGCAGCCCGTTTTTCCGGCAGGTTTTGACTGCCTGCAGGATTTGCTCGTAGTTCATGCCGAATTTGCTGTCCGAATGCCCCGTTTGTGTGTAGGAGTGTGTAGCTACTGATGAGCCTGGTTGAAACCGCAGCCAAATCTTAGGCAAATTGGTTGTTTTGCCCAAATGGATAATTCGTTCCAGTTCTGATTGGTTATCTACCACAATAGTTCCGGCATATTTGATCGCCGCTTGCAGGTCTTCAGCGCTTTTGTTTACCCCGTGGACGATGATATTCTCGCTGGACAAACCAGCGTTGGCTGCGATTCCTATTTCACCCGCACCAGTGCAATCGACCATGAAACCCTGTTTCAGCGTCCATTCTGCGATGGCTGTGCATAGAAACGCTTTCCCAGCATAAGTGATCGACCACCTTTCAGGCCAGTATGCGTTTAACAGGCTGCGATAAACTTGTGCAGCCGAATCCATATCATCTTGGTCATATAAATACAGTGGCGTTCCGAACCGATCGGCCATACCCGCTACATCACAATCACCAATTGTTATTTTCCCCGCAACGATTTTTGTGGTGATAGGAAAGAGCGCCAGTCTTTTTTCCATTGGAAAGGCTTATTGTCCGAAGATAAAAGTCATCCAAATTTCCACATTGCTCTTTTGGACATGGATAGGAGCGGGGGACTTGGTGGGTTCCGGGGTAAAGCCAGGTTCTGCTACGATGCCAAATACCTGATCGCCGGGCTGGGCCATATGTGCCTGGCCGCGGGCATAATCTGAAGCCGCAGCGGGAGAAGTGGCCTGGGCAACTTCGGTCTTCAACGTTTGTTGGGTCAGCATGACAGCCGTCGACTGGGAGTATACGACTCCAGCTACTTTTTGCAATTGATAGAGTTCTTCCAGCCGCGTGCTGAAATTCATCATCACGACCAGTACGATGCAAACGGTAGCAAAAATACCGATGTGGCGTAAATTAATTTTTAGTGATCCGATTTTCATATCTTTATTTTACCACTTGCCTTATGGTTGAATCCCACATAATTAAGATTGTTTTAAATTCCATTCGTTACGATCCAGATAAAGCAAAAAACCCGCATTTCTGCGAGTTTTTTGAGTGCCGAAGGAGGGACTTGAACCCTCACTCCCTTGCAGGAACTAAGCCCTGAACCTAGCGCGTCTGCCAATTCCGCCACTTCGGCTTAAGCGAGGATTATTGTATCCACTTTTTGGGTTTTGTCAACCTTTAAGAGAATTCTTGTTAATTCCAGGCGGAAAAGCGTCTTATTTGGTTTTTTTGGAAAAAATGAAACCGGTGTGTTGTATAATTATTGGGCGATAATTCTCATTTTTGGGGATCAGGAAGAAGTGCTGGCGGGCTGGTTTGTGAAAGAAAATTGTATTTCCCAAAACCAGTGCCGCCAGCCTATATTTCTGTTTGTAGTGTGGTATTACTTATCTGATCATCGAATCGCGGATTTGAGTTGTAGATCGAGGTTTTTGATAAGAAAAAATTCATAACATGGTAGTATGATTTGATGGATGGCAAAGCCCTGACTTCAGGGCTTTGCCTGTGATAATACCGATTATTTCTTTGTGGGATGATCTTTGCCGATGCGATTTCTATCCATTTTACAGACAACTCTTATCATTGCAGGGATCGCGATTCCGATCTGCCTGTTGATAGGTCTTAACCTCATTCGAACAGGGCGCAAAATCCCATATTTTCGCGCCCGGCAGCAAAAGGTTGGCGCAGGCTGGCAAATGATTGGCATTACCTGCATATTGTCCATATTTGCAGCTATGATTCTTCGATATGGAGAACCATTCGCCCAACCCATCCCCACCACAGCCCCAGCCGTAGCAGTCGTACCTGGTTCACCTCAGGCGGCAGCCACTTCTGCTTTCATTCCAACAGCAACCGGTGCAACCGTGCCAACACCTGTTCTGATGAGCACTCCCTCCCCCATCCCCTCGGTGATATCGCTTTCCACCAAGCTGGGCGATCAGAGTACCGTAGCTTTCCCAACGTTTGTGATTACCACGACCAGCACTCCCTCGATTACACCACTCGCCACTATAACAGGTACAATCACGCCTATCCCTACCAGTACCTTAAAACCCACCTTGACCCCATCTTTAACCAATACACACGCCCCAACCTGGACGCCGAGTATGACTCTTACAGTCTACCCTACCTGGACGACAGTGTTTGCCCCAACTCTTACCAATACATTTGCGCCTACGTTGATTCCCAGCATGACCATCACATTTTATCCAACTTGGACGCAAGCTTTTACTCCTACGTTGTTTTCGCCCACACATGCCGCCACGCTTACTCTTACCCCCTCCCGGACGCCCAAAGCTACGCGTACGCCCAGTGATACTCCCACAATTAAACCCACCAGCACGCCGTGAGTCTGCGTGTACCGTTCAAAGTTGAAAGCGCAAATGCTCGTTTTCGCTAAAAATAGATCCTAGGAGATAGAAAATGTCGAAGAAACAAAGAAAGCAAGTCAAGCAAGTTAAACAAATAAAGAAAAATACGAGTACTATCCAGATCGTGGCACTGGTTGTCATTGCTGTTGTTGTTGCCGCTATCTCGTGGGTTTTCTGGCCCCGTTCAGCCAGCCCAGCAGCCACTGCCGATCCGAACCAGGCTGCCGCTCCCGTTCCAAGCAATAAACAGTATACGTCAGCTCCCCCGATGACGATAGACATTACCAAGCAGTATCTTGCCACCTTCAAAATGGCCAAGGGTGGGGAATTTGTAGTCCAGCTCTTCCCTGATAAAGCCCCCATAACGGTAAACAGCTTTGTTTTTCTTGCTAACGATGGTTTTTATAATGGCGTTACCTTCCATCGTGTCCTGGAGGGTTTTATGGCCCAGGCTGGTGATCCGACCGGTACAGGCGGTGGTGGCCCGGGTTACGAATTCGTCAACGAAGTTAATGATCTTGCGTTTGATAAGCCTGGTGTCGTGGCTATGGCAAATGCCGGACCAAATACCAATGGAAGCCAATTCTTCATCATGTTTACGCCTGGTCAACTTACCGAAAACGATTACACCATCTTTGGTCAGGTAATCAGCGGCATGGAAGTGGTCAACGGCATCACCCGCCGTGACCCCAGCCAAAATCCGACCTTTACTGGTGATGTGATTGCCATCGTTACAATTTCCGAAAAATAATAAGCACAACCTACCAGGTACCCCGGCGAAATAAGAAACCGGGGTACCTTTTTTTTTAATCAGGATGAAGATAGGCCTTGTTTCATCCAGTTCGTAGACGAAGACGATTCCTTGATGATTATGGTTTTTATCAACCCGATGGGGAAAATAAACCACCGCTTCTGGTTAAAACGACTACATTTCTACCTGCTATGCGTGAGCTTTAAGCTGCGCTCTTTTACAATATTTCCCAAAAAACTTCGTCCCATTCGGTCCTTCGGTGATTAGAACACACGGAATTGCCCACGGGGTTACCACCTCGTGTTCCGCATAAACCACATGTTGTGTATATGAAATCTTTAATTTCCCCGCTAATCTGGGTAGCCCCATTATTATCAGCGTTGGCCAGGCCCATTTCAATGTTATATTTGGATTATTAGACTCTTCTTTTCGCCAAATATATCATCATGGAGAATACATGAACATTTTCGCCAATCGCATTCGCCGCCCAGTCGAGCGGGATGGCGCGGCTTTTTATGTTTTCTTGACTTTATTAAGTTTTGGTCTTAGCGTGGTGCTCACTCGCCTATTCCTCCAGCTAACGGGTTATCCCCAATTGGGCGGTGGAACCCTTCACATTGCGCATTTATTGTGGGGTGGCTTGTTGTTATTTACCGGATCGATGAGTATGCTAATTTTCGCCAACCGCTGGGTTTATCGCCTGGGTGCCATTTTTAGTGGAGTGGGGGTGGGCCTGTTTATTGACGAGGTTGGTAAATTTATCACCCGTACAAATGATTACTTCTTCCCACCTGCCGCCCCAATTATTTACGCATTTTTTCTGCTGGTTGTTCTGCTCTACCTGCGCTTGCGGGGCAATCGGCCGCGAGACGCCCGATCTGAGTTATATCGCGTGATTGACACTCTCGAAGAGGTTTTTGAACGCGATCTGGATAAAACAGAGCAGTTTATTTTTGAAACCCGTCTGCAGTTTGTTATAGATCATGCAGAATATCCTGATCAGGAACACTTTGCGCGCGAATTGCTCAGATTTATCCATTCTGAGCAAATTTCACTCGTTGCCCATAAACCAGGCTGGGCTGAAAGATTAATTCAAAAATTAATGGAATGGGATGAACGCTGGGTGAGCAGGCGCAGGCTGAAAGCAGTCCTCGTTGGCGGGATGGGGACGATGGGGCTGTGGGCGCTCCAGGACCTGGTCAGATCTGTGTTAATATTTTTCTTGCCGCAGCAATTTGAACATTTTCTCGAGAATCTCATCAAGCTTGGTCGTATAACAGATTTGACCAGCCTGGGTTGGCTGCAGATGACCATCTCTTTTCAGGCCGCTTGTGGCCTAGTATTGCTTTTTGGAACTGCGCTGCTGATTCTGGGTAAGGATGTGCGCGGCGTTCGAATAAGCTTTCTGGGTCTGCTCATGTTCCTTACGATGACAAACCTGTTGGAATTTTATTTTGACCAATTTTCCACGATTGGCCCTGCGCTCACGCAGTTGATCTTGCTGCTCATCTTGCTCAATTATCGCCGTCGTTTTGTTTCGGATAGCTTGTAGGTTGCATGTAGCAATCCTGGTTTTATATCCCGGCGTTGCTCAGACTCTCGAGTAATTGGGATAGTGTGTTCGTCAGGGTTGGATGAGTAACCTCCAGGTAGCTAATCGAGTCCTCCATCCGTTTTAACATAGATGGTCGGGCATTTATATTTTCCTGGCCTGATCGTGCTAACAGATCGCGAATATCGCTTCCAAGATCCTGGAGCAATTCACGTCCTTTTTCATCAACGCTCTGAGTATGTTCGATCTCATTGTGCAATTGTTCAAGTAATTTGCGAAGTTCCTGCTCATCCATAGTGTTACCTCCAAGAAAATCTTATAAAATTAACTTCCATATTCATTTTAGCATTGATTTGTCCATACACTCCAATGTTATATGGGCGTTGCATTAACCTGGTCAATGCAGGATTTCTTTGTCCGCCTGGTCGGCTTCTTGCTTTATCATGGCAGCTTCGGTTTTGATTTCAACACCGGCTCCTGCCGAGTGATGGATGAATATAACCAGTTCCCGTGCCTGGCGCAGCAGGTCTTTTACCTGGGCGATATACGAAAAATCATATTTACCGCCATCAACAGGGATTGATAATTCACGCGCTTTCTGAATCAAGGCGCGCGCTTTTTGAATGCGCTCAGCGGCAGGGATAAGACGGCTCATCAATTAACTCCTCGTTCCGATCTTTTAATGGTTTGATCTGCGGTATTGCGTGTAGAAAATAACATGGTCGAGTGGTTAAACAAAGACTTCCGAGGTTACAGCCTCGGAAGTCTCCCCAAATCCTATTTCTTAACACTCACTATAGCCACAGGCATAACACTTGCGGCAGCCTTCCTCATTCACTACAGCAGCTTCGCCGCATTCCGGGCAAAGATCACCAATTTTCAACATAGGGTTGTGTGGCGGGGTTTCATGGTGGTTATGACCATTCCCGTTGCCATTTCCACCGGTTGAATGGGTCGGAAAGCCACCATTGACCAATTCGTGGCCTTTTGGCTCGCCATCACGTGATCGCAAGTATTCATCCAAAACCTGGCCAACGCCATCGGGCAGGGATCGAACGCGGTGCGGGCCAAAGCCCAGCGAACGTCCACCTCCGATCCCGGTAAGCTGGGTTACGATTTCACGCAGCCTATCTACGGGGGCGATCGGCGAAGCTAACCGTAACACGTATGAAATTAATCGGCCGATTGCCTCCGAAACCGCGGCGGTATCTGATCCTGCTTTGGAAGTGTTGATGAACACCTCAAATGGTTGGTTTCCACCATTGGCATTAACAGTTATAAAAGCCTTGCCAAGCGGTGTGTCAATCGTGAAAGTTGTCCCATGCAAGGTGCGTGGGCGCGGCTTCTTGGTATCGTGCCAGATCATTTTTTGCTCTGGGGGCAGCGGCAGGCTTTTTTCCACTGCGGGCGTGGCATCTGCCAGTTTCTTCCCGGCTGTGGCGTGGGTTTCTAATACCACTTTATCGCGCGATCCAGTAACATAAACTGTGATGCCTTTTGCTCCCAATTCCCATGCCAGCATGTATGCGTTAGCAACATCATCCATTGTGGCGCCTTCTGGAAAGTTAATGGTCTTGGAAATAGAGTTATCCACAAAGGACTGCAGCGCGCCAGCCATGCGCACATGTTCTTCGGCGCTAACATCACCGGCAGTTACGAATACCCGCCGGATTTCTTCAGGCACAGCTGCCACATCCTGGCAGGTGCCGTGTTTCATGACTTCCTCGAAGATTTCCTGGCGCGATTGGTTGTCAATCCCTGCTTTTTCGAGTGCCAGTTCAAAAGATGGCGAACCATAGGTTAACTTGAGATCCTGTCCATTGTCGTTTACGTGACGGATGTATGCCAGTGCGAATACTGGCTCGCAGCCATAGCCCTCACAGCCTGCCACAGTCGCGATTGTGCCTGTTGGTGCCACGGTGGTTTGCGCCGCATTACGAATGCCGTGTTGTTTAATCCCGCTTACAATCGTTTTCCAATCCAGATTGGGGCGCTTCCAGTTGCTCTTATAAGCGGTCAAGGATTTAGGCGCGCTCCATTTGATGTTTTTCGGATCATAGATTGAGTCTGTTATGGCAGGGAACGCGCCGCGTGTGCTGGCTAAATTGATGGATGTTTCCATTGCATGATAGCGCACAAATTCCATCACCTGGGTTGCAAATTCCTGTCCTTCCGGCGAACCATAGCGTACTCCTACATGGTACATCAGGTCGCCCAGCCCCATGATCCCCAGTCCTATACGCCGGGCGCGGAGGGCAGCTTCTTTCAATTGTGGCACTGCCGGGACATACGCATTGGCTTCGATCACATCATCCAGAAAAATTGTGGATAACACCACGCTTTGGCGCAGGCTTTCCCAATCAACGCTTTCGCCTTCACCCAGGTGTTGAGCCAGGTTGACTGAGCCCAAGCAACAGTTTTCATATGGGCCGAGCCATTGTTCACCGCACGGATTGGTGGATTCTAATGGATAGAGATGAGGTACTGGGTTTTGGCGGTTGGCCGCATCCAAAAATAGCACCCCCGGCTCGCCGTTGTGGTGCGCTTGTTTAACAATCTGGTCGAAGATAGTACGCGCGCGTACAGTTTTATATACTTTGATTGGCAGACCTCGTTCGCGAGCTTGGTCCACGGTACCACGGAAACTACGGTATTCGGGTATTGAAATATCTGGAAAGACCAGATCCCAGTTCGAATCATCTTTTACCGCCTGCATAAAGGCATCGGTAATGCCAACGGAGATATTAAAGTTGGTGATTGCGTTTTCGCTTATTTTAGATGTGATGAAGTCTTCAACATCTGGATGATCGACTCTTAGTACACCCATATTGGCGCCACGTCGGGTGCCGCCCTGGGCGATCTCACCGAAAGCGTGATCATATACCCGCAAAAAGCCCACTGGCCCTGTCGCCTGGCCGGATGATGATTTAACCAGCCCACCTTTGGGGCGCAAACGCGAGAAAGAAAACCCGTTGCCACCGCCGGTCTGCTGAATCAAAGCCGCATCGCGCAGGGATTGAAAGATACCCGCCGGGTCACGCCCCATGTCATCGGTGATTGGTAGTACAAAGCATGCTGCCAGTTGTCCAAGTGGAGTTCCTGCACCAGTAAAGGTTGGAGAATTCGGAAAAAATTTCTTTCTTGTTAATAAAATATAGAACTCGTGCGCACGTGTAATTGGATCATTGCCCCAATCTTGTTCAACTTTGGCAACGTGATATGCCACGCGCCAGAACATTTCTTCCACGCTCTCTGCTGGCACGCCATCGTCTCCACGGCGGACATATCGTTTTATAAGCACCTGGCGGGCGTTTTCAGTAAGATTTATTTTTGGTAAATCCACCGGGAGCGGTGGGGTGGGTAATATACCGTGCTTTGAAACAGCTTCGCTTGCAATCATACATACTCTCCTCTAAGAGTTTACAATAATTTGAACAAAGGGGGATGATTACGCGTCAAGTAGTCGATCGATCTCACCGCGCAGCGCGTGAAGATCGTCGAGGCGAAGATATACAATTGCGTAACGGATGTATGCGATCTGATCGAGTTCTTTCAGCCCATTTATAACCATATCCCCCACTACACGGGATGAAACCTCGGCCTTGCCCATCTTTTGCAGTTCTGCCTCTACCTGTCCCAAAAGCCGCTCAATATCTGCAGCTGAGACAGGTCGTTTTGCGCAAGAAATACGTATACCACGCGCCAGTTTTTCCCGGTCAAACTCTTCTCGTGTGCCATCCTGTTTGATCAACAAGGGTGTTGACAAGATCGGTCGTTCATAGGAACTGAAACGCTGTTTACAATTCAAACATTCACGGCGGCGGCGGATGCCCCCATGACTGTCGTGAGTTGTATCGATTACCTTCGATTCGTGATTCTGACAATACGGGCAACGCATAAAAACCTCGTCTAAATTAGAACAAATATTTCCGCCACATATGGCTATTCACATTGGGGAATCCCCTATCTGTGGGGATGTGCAAGAATTCTAGCATATTTACACTGACGATACAAGAGTACTTGCGGGTGATTTTTCTTAAATAATCAATTCCATTATTGAAAATCGATTGCGCTGGTGATGGTTGTAAAATTTATTTTATTAAGGGTGAAAATTGTCACATTAACTATTGAGCAGCTGGTTAAGTTTGCTGAGCTTGGTTATTTTGGTATGTTTTACTTCCAAGGCGCCTGCCCGGTTTTTATCCCACGTCCAGGCCTGTCATTTTTGCCATCAGCTGGTGAATGAACATCAGTGGAAGGATTAATAATATATGCACAATAATGCTTACTACCAGGATCAGTGCTGTGCCCCGCAAGAACTGATTGAAGGGCGTTGCCAGATTTTCCAGCATCCACGGTCCCACGCCAGCTAGTATTGCAAGACCAAACAGCACCACAGTTACCAGTCCAAGCGGCAACCATGCGTGCCGGTCTGATTCTGAAGGCATCATTGTACTGGATATTGCAAAGGTTAAATAGAACCATATCCAGAAATCTGGAATAGTTGGCAAGGTCTGCAAACCCAACATAAATAAGGCCCACTGCCCGTTCCGTAAGGTGTCCCACAGGATAACCAGGTGCAGACGATAAGTGGCTACCGCAGCGATGAACACAAGACCACTGATGAGCGGAGCCATGCCTACCAACGAATCTCGTAAAATATCAGAACGTGCTGCTTCTACATAACCAAGCTGCAGGCTTCCATTCGGCAATACCTGAGGTAGCAGGGAAAACCTCCCGGTACGCACCCGTAACAATTTGGCCATTATCAGGTGGCTGAGCTCATGTAAAAAAACTCCGGGTAAAAAAATCAAAGAAAATACCCCAATTGTGAAATTGGGGCTGCGTGTGATGATCAGGAAAATTGCCTGAATCTCCCGATGCAAACTGCGCTGAAGGAACAGCAACAACACCAGGGTGACTGGTAGCCATAAAAGACCATCGAAGGAATTTAGCATGATACAAAAGTTACGCACAACAAAATTAATATGCGTAGTGCGTAACTTGATAATATCGGTTTGTTACCCAGCCGCTGCCCGGGTGATGGCGATAAATTCGTCTGATTTCAGGCTTGCGCCACCAACCAGTGCGCCATCGATATCGGGTTGTGCAAAAAACTCACTTGCATTAGCTGCCGTTACAGAGCCACCGTACAAAATGCGGATCGCTTCGGCCGTCTCGCTGCCAAAAAGATCTTTTAGCGCTGCACGGACCACATCACGGTGGACGGTTTCGGCATTTTCTGCCGAGGATGCCAACCCTGTTCCAATAGCCCACACCGGTTCGTACGCCACTACGATCATGGGGGCGAAAGCTGTATCTACTCCTTTGAGGCCATCCATGGTTTGTCGGCGCACAATTTCTGCTGTGCGCCCTGCCTTATTTTCTAATAATGTTTCGCCTACGCATACAATTGGGATTAAGGCATGTTTTTGCGCTGCGAGAACTTTTTTATTGACGGTTTCATCTGTTTCGCCAAAATATGTGCGTCGTTCAGAATGTCCAATCAGGACATATTTGCAAAATTCCTTCACCATACCCGGCGCAATTTCGCCGGTAAAGGCACCCTTCTCTTCCCAGTGCATATTCTGCGCACCCAGGCCAAGATCCGTGCCACTGACCAGATTCGCCACTGCCACCAGTGACATATATGCCGGACACAGCACTTTTTCCACGCCCTTAATATTTTTCAATTCTTTGCCCATTACCGAAACAAGCTCTCGCGCTTCGGCGACAGTTTTGTTCATTTTCCAGTTTCCTGCTACAAATGGTGTTCTCATATATTCTCCTGGTTTTGTTATTTTTGAAGCTCTTTAGCCCACATACGGATCCACTCAGGCAGATTTTGGCGCTTGAGAAGGGCATCGAGCAAATTATTGGCAGTTGTCATATCATTGTTTTTGTAGCTTATTTCAGCTTGCAACAAATCCGTATCCGGTAATTTTGGCCCCGCCATCTTGTTCAATTCATCCAGGGATTTTGAGCCATGCCCATATCCTTCTGGTTTACAACGTGAATCGAGTCTGGGCGATTAATACCCATACCGGGCTGGTTTTCCGGAACGTATCGTAACTTAGAAATTCGGGTGCAAGGCTTTCCTCGAACCCAAAATACACACATGATTGCAAAACTTCATCCTGCACATGGGTGATTAGTGTTGCCTGGACATAAAAAATGGCAGCGCTGAGCCATTGGAGGCGTAATAACAAGGAATCGCCCTGTGGGAGACCGGGAAGGTTGGTTCTGTGAAGCTAGTTTGAAGGCTTCAACGAAGGCAGGCACATCCGCATAACGATCCGCCCGCGCTTTGGCCAATGCCTTCAGCAATACACGTTTCAATTCTTGTGAAATATTGGGGTTTAAGCTGCTTGGTAGTGGCAGCGGCGAGTAAATATGATCATGGATCACTGCAAATGGTGTATCAGCGCTGAAAGGCACACGCCCCGTTGTCATTTCGTCGAGCATTACCCCAAAAGAGTAAATGTCTGTGCCTTCGTCTAATTCCTTCTTTGACATACCTTGTTCAGGAGATATATACTGCGGTGTTCCAAGCACCATATCGCTGCTTAAAGTGGATTCGCCTGTTTGGGCGATGCATTCCAAACCAAAATCTGCAAGATAAATACCGCCGTCCTTTGCAAGAATCACGTTTGAAGGTTTAATATCCCGGTGCAGGATGTTTTGTTTGTGGGCAAATGCCAATCCATTACCTATGCTTTCAACGACATTCAAAATTTCAACTGTGCTTAGGATTCCACGCTGCATTCGTGCTTTGAGTGTTTCCCCTTCGATAAATTTCATCACAAGATAGGGCTGGTTATTATATTCGGCAAAATCGTAAATGGGGACAATATTAGGGTGTTCCAGCCGCGCTACGAGCCGGGCTTCGCGCTGAAATCGGGCCAGAAAGTTGGCATCATTTAAGAATGCCTTGTGCAGCACTTTAATTGCTAGGTAACGGTCAAGGGATGCATGGTAGGCTTTGTAGACCGTTGCCATGCCTCCCTGCCCAAGTTGTTCCATAATGCGATAGGGGCCGATTTCCAAGCCATTGGTGAATGACATAAGCTTTTTCCAATTGTTGGTATTTTGGTTTTCAATCCATTTCAATTTTCAAAAAATCAACCGCCAATACCACTTGGCCTTGAAAGGTTGTTCTGGCTTCTGCGAGCGGATCGCCAGTTGCGTAGCGCCCGGTCGGGTAATGGATAAGATACAAAGCGCCCACGTCTGCTTCACGGGCTGCATTCCCTGCCTGCGCAGCGGATGAATGTCCCTTAAAAGGTCCCGATGCTTCATGAAGCAAGATATCTACTCCTCGAGAAATATCGATAACGGCCTGACAGGGTTCAGTATCACATGAATAGGCCAGGCTTTTGTGCTCACTTTTTAGTTCAATTCGCAGACAAATATTGGGCAAAAAGTGTTTTACCAGCGAAGAATAGATACAGATGTGCTCGTCTTCCAATACCAGCGCCATATCATCCGCCGGGATTCGGCAGAAGTTAACTGTAAAAAAATTGGGCCATTCCGACCAACCATAAAGCCCCATCATGGTTTCCACACGATCAATGGTGTAATGCAGCCCATAGATATTTAATGGATGGCGACGACCCATCAACCACATATTCATCAAAAGCAGTGGAATACCGCTGACATGATCCGGGTGGAAATGTGTCAGAATGATATCTGTAATCTCATTTGGTTCCACCCCGGCCAACTGGAGCCTTACAGTTGGGTTGGATGCACAGTCTACCAGCACTTTGCGCTCATTTGTGATGAGCGCCATATGCGTGTTTTCGTGATCTATTGATGGGACAGCGTTTGATGAGCCAAGTATGATCAAGTGGGTCATGCGGAAGGCCTTGTCAGGGTTTAAGGTTGAGGGTATGGCCGACCACGGCGATCAGGATTCGTGGTGTGATGTTCGCTTCGACCATTGCAGCAAGAATAAGCAATGGAATACATACAGCGATAAGAATTTTGATGACTTCGGCGAACATCATGATCATGGTTTCACCGATCGAGCGGCCATCTTCTGGTGTTACCATCCGCAACCCCATTTGTAGAACGGCTGAACTAAGCAGGATAATGGATGGAAGCTCGATAATACCATGCGGCAGAATCCCGGCGATAAAAATCGTCAAAGGAGAGAGACCGACCAGGCGCACAGTGCCAAGTACTCCACCGATCAGGGCAAAATTGCCAATGAAAGCCAACACGCTCAATACCCCAAACGAAAACATGCCCAGACCGAGGATGACCAGTTCTGCGCGCAAGTTGTGCCAGAATAATAGCGCTGAAGAAAAATTCCCAGAGCCATCGTCTACCAGGTAAGCCTGAATGCTCTTAAGCGCTTCATTCAGCTTATCTTGAGAAAGGGTGGTTTGTGGAAGATTGGCATCGACGTAATAATACGCTGCCGAAACCGCTGCCACTCCGATTAACAACGTGATCACAAAAGCCGGTATCAGTCGTTTTAATGCCAGACGGATATCTTCTCTATACCAACGTAGTAATCCTCTTGAGTCTAGCAAAACAGCCTCTCGCAGGGTCATTATTTCGGTCTCTTGGCTGCGGAACTGCTTCCATCGCGAGCGTAGGAAACGTGTCATTCCAAATGGTTGGTCAGAGCCGAATAAAGCTATTCTAAAAGTTTTCCAAACCCAGCTTGGGCTAAGCACATCAATTTCCCTGCCCAGCAAGTTTTCACGTTTGAAATGTACCAATCCGAGTCTGATAACTAGTGCGCTCATGATGGCAACTCCCAATACTGCCAACCAGAGAACATCATTGGTACCCCAGAACATTAACGCGCTTTCACCCTGAATAAGCAGGGCGATTGGGATGACGATAAAGGATGCCAGCAGGTTGGCCGCCCTTACAGTTGTTGATTGAGTTGATATCACTATCGCAGCACTGACCATCAATACGGTTTGCACAGCCGTAAGTGCCAATGTTTGTGTGATGAAACCCCAGTCTGGCCATTTAATACCCTGCCATAAAAGTCCGCCCATGTATAATGCAATGCCCAGATAACTGACGGTAAGTGGTACGATCGTACCAGCCATCAATTTGCCCATGTATAAATGTTCATCCGCTAATGGACTCGTGAGCAACGGTTCTATGGTGCCACGTTCTTTTTCGCCTACAAATGCTTCCAATGCCACGACAAGGGAAACTGTAACCGGAAAATATCCTACCACCAGTATCAGGAATGGTAGCAGGCGCTCTGCAATCATGTTCGCCCCGTACTGATTAACATAGGATAGCGTAGTTTTAGCAGCTACGTTCATCAGGTAAGGGAAAAATAATGTCAAAATGATCATCGGTATCAAAATACGCCAATCGCGCATCTGATCGGTGAGTTCCCGCTTTGCTATCAGCCAGGCCTGCCTAAAGTTTTTCATAAAATACCCTCTGCGGCCTGTGTCATTGCTTTGAGATACAACATTTCGAGTGTTCGGGGTACTTCCTGAACGGACACCACTGGGATTTGTGATTTAAATAACTGCTGAAGAATTAAAGGGTTTGCCAGGAATGGATTCTCCACACGGAACAGGAATCCATCTTCCCGGGTTTTCAGTATGGTTACTCCGTCAGGCAGCTGCAGCATATTGAGGGTATATTGGCCTGCCAGCCTTATATCATATTCTGCTGGCCCAAGTAATTTAATTCGTAATTCTTCCAGCGTGCCCATCAGTAAAATGCGCCCATGGTAAATAATAGCAATCTTATCAGCCAGCATTTCGGCTTCAACCAGGTTATGTGTGCAGATGATGATCGCCCGCTGTGATGATCGCAGCCGCGCGATCTCAAGACGTACCAATTGGGCGCTTTCTGGGTCCATTGCTGATGTGGGTTCGTCCAGCAGTAACACAGGCGGTTCATGGATGAGTGCGCGCGCCAGTGCCAGTTTTTGGCGCATCCCTTTTGAATATTCGCCTGATCTTCGGTACCCGGCCTGGGCCAGCCCGAAGTATTCAAGGAGTTCCTTGGCTCGTCTTTCACGGCGCTCTTTATCGAGGCTGTAAACTTGCCCAAAGAAGTCGAGATATTCATACCCGGTCATTCGACCGTACAATCCGTGCATTTCGGTCAGCACGCCCACGGATGAACGTACTTCTGCAGGATTTTTTACAGTATCAAATCCAGCGACTTTGGCCCATCCGCGCGTCGGGGCCAGTACCGAAGTAAGCATGCGTACCGTAGTGGTTTTACCAGCCCCGTTTTGTCCAAGCAGAGCCAAAATCTCTCCCGGCTGAATGTTAAAGGTTATGCCTTCCACGGCTTTGAATGAATCAAAATGTTTGGTCAGGTCTTCACACTGGATCATCAATCTACCTTTACGAAGTACGCATTCATTGGCGCAATAGCGCTGTATGGCGAATAATTTAAACTACATTGTTGGTTTGGCGGTGTCGCAAGAATAGTACCAATGCTGCAGCCACGGCTACAATCGCCATAAAAGTTTGGTTGGCGTTGAATCCACCCAACTGCGAAGCGTCCAGACGCAGGAAATCAAGTAGAAAACGCCCGGTTGGATAAGTGATTAAATAGACCAGGAACACATCCCCGGTTTTTAGTCTGCCAGAAAAATGGCGTGTAATCCATATCAACAAAGCCATGTTGGCCAGGTTCCACAATGATTCGTACAAGAACAACGGATGGTAATATTCTGAATCAATATAGCCGGGCAGGCGGTGTGTTGGCTCGATAAAAATTTTCCACGGTAGGTTGGTTGGCGCGCCGTATAGTTCCTGATTGAAGTAATTTCCCCAGCGTCCAACGGCTTGACCCAATGCCAGGCCTGGCACCGCAATATCAGTCCATTCGATAAAATTAAGTTTATGTTGTCGGGTGAAGAAGAACAAAGCCACCATTCCTCCGATCACCGCACCGGGAATGCCCAGCCCGCCTCGGCGGACATTAATCAAATCCAGCGGGTGGGTCAGGTAAAACATGGTGTCGATTCCTTCGGCGATTAGTGAAGGTGATGGTGTGAAGACGTGCCACAGGCGAGCTCCAATGATGCCGCCGACGATCAACCAGACCAGCAGGTCCCATACGATCTCGGCATCATGTCCGCGGCGGGCTGCTTCTTTATATGCCAGCCAACCGCCCAGCATTGCGCCGCTCATCAATATGATCCCGTAATAGTAGATTGTAAATTCCTGCCCCCAATAAATAAAATGGATGCCATCAAAAGCAAATTGCATTTTGGATTTCTCCGAAAGCTAAGCTGGTTTTCTGGCTTGTTGGCGAACTTTCCAGAAGCGTTGCAAGGCTGTGATATTGGCAAGGATTGCCACAATCCAGATAGCATAGATTGGAAGGTTTAGCAGCAGCAAAGGCGCGATCACCAGATAGCGCTCCATGCGTGTAAGTATTCCCACATTGGCGTCAAATTTAAGCGAATCAGCACGCGCTTTGACGTAGGATACGAGTACTGAACCTGCGGCTGCAGCATAAACTACCACAGTGGAAATGTGATCGTTGTTTGTTGTGAACCAGTACAGTAATCCCCCCAGAATGAATAATTCTGAGTAGCGATCAGTTACCGAATCAACGAAAGCGCCAAATTCATTGGCTTCGCCCCGTAAACGAGCCATGGTACCATCCAGCGCATCGAATGGAGTACAGATCAGCATGAATAAACCCCCTAAAGGCATGTTGCCTTTTGCCAGGAACCATGCTCCTACCATGTTGCCCAGCAAACCAAGCATGGTCATCATATTGGGGGTTACGCCAATTCTGTTAAAAAATGCGCCGATCGGGTCAAGCACACCTTTAAACCAGATTCGCATATAATCTGTAAAAGTTTTTGTTTTCAATTTTTCCGCGGTTTTTTCCATTCCGATAAAAATCCTTTCTTGATTTGCGGATGTTCTCGAAAGATTGTCCTTCAAATATGAAAGGATGTCAATCTTAAATATAGTTGGTGGATTGTACTTCTAATCATCAAGTTCGTCAGGTACTCCACCTTCGCTGCCCTCAACCAAAACGTCACGTTCCCGTCCGCCGCCCTGGGATGGTCCCACTATACCCATCACCTCAAGCTGGTCGAGCAGGCGAGCAGCGCGCGGGTATCCAATTTTCAATTTCCGTTGCAGCAGCGATGCGCTGGCTCGTTGTGATGACCGCACAACCTCAATCGCTTGATCAACCAGAGAATCGTCACTATCCTCATCTGGTTCGGTCAGCAGTGCTTCCCAGGGTGGCGGTGTGTTTGCAGATGTGGAAATTTTCTGCCAAAAAGCGATAATGCGTTCAATTTCCTGGTCCGTCACCCAAACACCCTGGGCGCGCATTGGGCTGCCGACTTCTGGATTAAGGAAGAGCATATCTCCGCGCCCTAACAAGGATTCTGCGCCGGTACTATCCAGAATGACGCGACTGTCAATTCCAGATGCCACCGAAAAAGCCAGGCGTGCCGGGAAGTTTGCCTTGATCAACCCGGTAACAACATCCGTACTTGGTCGCTGAGTGGCGACAATAAGATGAATACCGGTGGCGCGCGCCATCTGTGCCAGCCGGACAAGGTTATGTTCCGTTTGGTCAGGGGCCGACATCATTAAATCGGCAAGTTCATCGATGATTACCACGATACGTGGGATGGTAGTTTTAGCTTTTCGGTTGTAGCTTGCGATGTCTCGGGCGTGGACTTCTTCGAGCAGGCGGTAGCGGTGTTCCATTTCCACCACCAGCCAACGTAAGACGCCCAAAATACGTTGGGTATCCGTTTCAACTTTGCCTAATAAATGGGGAAGGCCATTGAAACGTAGAAGCTCCACCATTTTGGCATCAATCATCACCATCCGCATATCTTCTGGGGTGTTATTCATTGCCAGACACGCCGCAATTGCAGCGATACAAACCGATTTGCCCGAGCCGGTTTGACCCGCAACAAGCATATGGGGCATACGGCCCAGGTCTGCCACCAGGGGTTGACCAGAGACATCGCGCCCCAAAGCAAGGGCTAGCGGGGCTGTGATCTTGCTGAATGCTTCGGTCTCCAGGATGGGTCGCAGACGCACCAGAGACGAATGTTGGTTGGGAACCTCAATACCAACGTATGAGCGCCCGGGTACAGGCGCTTCAATGCGCAGGCGTTGCGCAGAAAGTGCCAGAGCCAGGTCCTTTTGTAGTGCGGCGATCTGTGCCACACGAACTTTCATCTGTTGGGCATCCGGCTCGTTACTGCCGGGTTTCTTGATAAAACCAGGTTGAACCGCGAATTGTGTTACTGTAGGGCCAATTCGAAAACCCACAACGCGTGCGGGAATGCCAAATTCAGAAAGTGTTTTTTCGATCAATCCGGCTGTAGAGTTGATATGACGTTCGTCCGGACGGGCGGATTGTTCGCCCATCAGCATACTGAATGGTGGTAGGAGCGCGCTGCGAGGTTGCGGGGTGGCTGGTTTTTCATCCAAAGCTTCGGGCACTTTGAAATTTTTCCGGAATTCAGGCGGCAGGGGCGGGGCTGCCTTTTTTTGCACACTTGGTGGGTTTTCTACAATCGGTTCTACAAGCGGGTGGATCGAAGTTTCCGTTTGATTCTGCGGGGTTTCCGCTGCCGAGCCTGGTAAATCTCCAGCGATTCTCAATAGGACTTTTTCAAGTTTTGGTAAAAAATCAAAACCTATCAAGAGAAAGATCATCAGGCCAATAACAACCAGCACATTTCGCCAGGTGTCATTTGGCAAACTTTTGCTGAGCAATTGTGCCAGAGACCAACCGATGTAGCCGCCATCGAGACCCGCTTCGGCGCGTTCTATCGATGTTCCGCCTATGATGGCGAACAGCATCAATGCAAAAAAGGTCGCAATTTCAAGAGCTATCACCCGTCCCCAACGTACGTTTTCATCGCGTTGGGCCCGTTTGCGTAGAAGCATCAGGCCACTCAGCCCTGAACCAACTACGACAAATAGGGAACCATAGCCCATCCATCTCCACAAAGTTAATGCCCAGGGGGTCAGCAGAGAACCGCCAGTCAAGCCAAGCAGGGCCAGCAGGGTCATTAATGCAAATGCGAAAAGTAGCACTCCTCCGGTGTCGAAGGAGAATCGTCCAAAATGATCTTGGGCCCGTTGCGCCCAGTCGACAAAATCGGGGCGAGATGGCTGTTCGGCATGGTATTGGCGTTTGTCGGGCATTACTTGCCGCCATCCAGCTTCAGGCTTAAGCCCAATCTCTGATGTTGTGGATCCATATGCAAGATACGAACATTGATTTTTTGCCCTTCTCGATAGGAATCACGCACCGTTTCTCCATCCAGGTTTATCTCAGAAACATGTACGAGCCCCTCAAGACCTTCTTCCAGCCTAGCGAAAACGCCGAAAGAAACGACGCTTGTGACGGTGGCAGGAACAATATCGTTGGCAGAGTAATGTGTACCAACAAATTCCCACGGGTTTACTTGTAAACGCTTTAGGCTGAGCGCAATTCGACAACGTTCTGGCAGGATGTCGATCACTTGAACTTCAATCTTCTGACCCAATTGCAGAACATGCGATGGATGCACCACCCGGCCCCAGGATAATTCGGAAATGTGGATAAGACCCTCAACACCTCCAAGATCGATGAATGCGCCAAAGTCAGTGATGTTGGTCACCTCACCGCTGACAACTTCACCCTGGCGTAGGCTCGAAAATAATTCGGTACGGCGCCCGGCATCTGCGCGGGCGGCTCGTTCTGAAAAGACAACCCGACCTTCTTCTGGTACACATTCAATAACCTTTAAACGTAAGTCCTTACCAATATAGGTTGCTAGAAAACTGTCGCGCTCCACATCTGTTTGACAGGTCATGTCCACCAGGTGCGAGTAGGGCACAAATCCGTGCAGCAGCTCGCCTTCGACAAGTAAACCACCGCGATTGTAACCGGTTACTGACAGGCTAATGATTTGATCCTGTTTGTAGATCATTTCTGCGTAATCCCAATCAGGTGGCGCTAATTCGATTTCTTGTTCCTGTTTGAGGAATGACTTGGTTGTGACAGGTGGTGTCGGAACTGGAATACGTGTACGATGTGTGCTCGAAAAACGTTCTTCATCTGCAAGCACAGATTCCCACCAGCCCTCATCGTGGTTTTCGTTGGGTATTCCGGTAGTACGGGGTTTGTTGGTGATTACCATTAATCAGCCTCCTTCAGGGAGTTTAAGTTGGTTTCCATTTCAAGAATTGCTTTTGATACCGCTTCAACAGCTACTCGTTGTTTGCGATACAGATCAGCTTCAGACATGGCTAGCCTGCTTGCCACTTCACGGACCTTACGGCCTTCGATGAATTTCAGATCAAGAATGTTATATAAGATCCACTCGCTGGTGAAACGACGTTCTCCCTCCGGGCGTATCTGGTCGACGGCTTTTTTTAATATGGCGCGCAGGGCGTTAGGCATGTTCCCGTCGAAATCGTTTCTGGCGGTTTCTTGAATAACGCGTAGTTTCATTAAAGGTGATTCTGTTAGTTTTGGCCCGCCCCAATAATGGTTAAGGGCTTCTCGAACCCATTCAGCAATATTGGAATCGGGTATGATTTCTTCACTTAGAGCGGTATTGCTATCATAACGGCCTAAAGCGCGTATCCGTTGGATCATCTCAACTTGAGGTTCGATCTCTTCCAGCGAACGGAAAACACGTTGCTGAAGTAGGCGGTCTTCCAATGCCAGCGCAGCGCGGTCAGCCAATAACCACAAAGCCTGGCGTTGGTCGGGCTCCAACGGTTGGGGCGACTGACGAGCCACACCCAACAACCCTAACAGCGGTGGAACCTGATCCAAATCCATTTTTGCCGTACGCCTGCTCCTTAATGGCAGTATCCAGGTATCATTCCATAGAAATTCGTTACGACCATCTTCCTTGATTTCTTCGAGTGTTTTGGATAAATGATCTTTTTCTAAAAACGGCCTCCCGGCGTTGATTAACATTGTCAATCCACTTTCATCCAGGGCTGCCACAAATGCTGAAGGCGATTGCATATGATCGCGTACGGCAGCCAGGATGGCTTCCAGAAATTGATGCAGATCGCCTTGCGTGAGCAAACGTTCGTCAATATTTTGTAGCAACATTAACTCTGTTCGATCAGTCCCGAGGAAGAAAGCGCGTTCCCACAAGGGGGCCAAAATTGTTATGGCGTGTTCAGTAATCAACACCGTTGCGGCCATGCTAACAGGTACAAAGGCGTTGTAAGTCAATCCGAAAAATTCGCCGCCGCGCCTTACCAGGGTCAACACCGCCAGCGCCAGTGAAGCTGTCACGGGTCCGCGCATGATCCATTTGAACAAACGACTCTTGACCACGCGATCTGGCCAGGCAACGCCAAAAAAGGCTACTGCGTATGCCATTACAATAATAAATATTGCTACGATGATATTGATGACGGTTGCTGTGCTCCAAAAGATTAGCGGGTAGTGCGCAGCAAAGGTTGAGCCAAAGGATAAATAAGGATAAGAACCGAGTGCAGGGGCGGTAGCGCCAGCCATAAGATAGAGCATACGCCTTCGGCCAGAGCGTGTTAACATGCGTGAGAAAGCGCGTAAAAAGTTGATGCCTGCCAAAAGCATGGTCAATAAGTAATACAGCGTAAATAAGGTAGTCCAGATGGTGCGCTGGAGGTGCGGTGCAGGCTCGGCGTTTACCAGCAGCGGTCCAACCAGTTGCCCAAGTGCGAGCAATACAAGGAACATTGTAGATATCGTGTACGTTCCGCCTACAATAAAACGACGTCGGCCTCGAGATGGACGCCCAGCTGTCACAAGCAGTGCATCTGAAAGGTGCAAATAGGATGCAGGTAGAAAAACAAGTCCCACCCACTGTAGCCTTTGAAACAAATCAACCAGTTCTTGGGTCTGTACAGTGCTTTGAATGGCTTCGCAAGTAAAAATAACTACTACTGAAACCAATATGATGGCAAAAGATCGTGCAACCCGGTCCCGTAAATTGAAAGTCAGCGCATAAATAAACAAAGAGAAGGCGGTGATTGCGATCCCCGCCGTGAGAATTTGGTTTACAGTTTTTATCCCCGCTAGAAGGCCATCTACCCAACCGGTAAGCATTGAAAACCTTCCACTATCCACGGATAAGACGCTAAAGGGCGCCGATTATTTCGCACTAGAGTGAGCGCGCAAAAAATAGAGCTACATCTCGCGTGGCATAATGTTGGTCATTATACCCGCAGAATTCGAACCCCAGCTTTTGGACCATACGGATGGCTGGCGCGTTTTTGGACTGTACTTCGATGATTGCCTTGCGCAAGCCTCGTTGGAGTCCCCAGGCTTCCGCTGCGCCAATTAATTTGCGGGCCAGTCCCTTCCCGCGCATTGGCTTGCCGACGACCACATCGGTGATCCAAACTACATGTGGCACAATTTCATCTGTAAATCGAATATAAGCGACCGCCTCCATGCCCTTCATGGTGCTAAACATGGGTCTTAAATGCCATGTATCGGGTAGTTCCTTGGCGGTTCGTGGGTGTTCGAGCCGTACAGTGCGCGGTAATCGCACTTCGCGCAGCATTACCTCTACCTGTCCGGATTCACGGTGTAGATCTAGTTGCCAAACGTAATCTGTGTCGATCGTATGATCCAATGCAGAAAGACGAGCCAGATCTGTGGAAACGGTATTACGGATTTCGAATTCGCTCATAGTCATCATGGGGTTTTTACACGTACTGGTACAATACACGCCGGCATCGACTTACCCAGGTTATCAGTCACAACCAGTCGTATCTGGTAATCGCCAGATACGAGTTGAGAAGTATCCCACACACCAAGCTCTCCATTGCGGACAATCTTATTTCCTGCTGCAATGGTTGCCCAGGTTTCACTTCCCTGTGGGCTATATTCGTATTTAAAAAAGCCAAAATTCGGTACATCCACTGTGCCGGTCAGGATTATTTTACCAGTAACTTCACCGCCAGATTTGGGCGATGAGATCATAATCTGACCCGGGGTACATCCAACTGTTCCGACTGAAGCAATCGGGCTGCTAATCTGGGCGGTCATATCACTTGCTGAAAATGTTGCGGCAGGCGTTTCGAGCAAATTGGCGGTGGGTGTGAGTCTGAAGGTTGTCGCTGGTAAAAACGGTACAATAAAAGTTACAAGACAGAACTGGCTTAAACCAATCATGATCAATAAGATAAAAAGCGCTCCTGATGCGCGCACTTTTTGAAAAGACAGTTCCTTTTCCAGCCCAAAAACCGCAGTGCGCCACTCCATCCAGGCTTTCCACAGTGAACGTGCGGCTAACGTCGCACCTGCTGCCAGAATTAGATAAACCAATACTTCAGATTGAACGAGAAATCGGAACAATGCATCCACTATTGATTCTCGAAAAATTGTTAAGGTTACTAGATTTTATGCAAAACGATGCGAAGGATTTTTTCGAGTTTTGGAACCATATGTATTCCAGCTTCGAGTACTTCTTCGTGTGAGGTGGGTGTATTTCCATCGAGATTGGCTTTATTACTAATGCCGGAGATCCCTAAAACCCGTGTGCCGCCATGTCGTGCCACAATTACCTCGGGAACAGTTGACATGCCGACTGCATCTGCACCAACCGCTCGAAGGAATCGCAAGTCTGCCGGACCTTCAAATGATGGTCCACTTAAACCTGCGTAAACTCCTTCTCGTAAATTAATTTCTGCTTCCCTGGCTGCCTGGCGTGTTATTTCGCTTAATTTACGGTCATACGCCTGGCTTACATCTGGAAATCGCGGGCCAAGTTGATCAAGGTTGGGACCAATCAACGGGTTAAATCCCATCATTCCCACCAGGTTTAAATTATCACTGATCAACATCAGGTCGCCAGGGGAATATTCCGGATTTATAGCGCCAGCAGCATTGGTTACAATCAGGATTTCAATCCCGAGCCGCTGCATGACACGAATTGGTAGAGTAACCTCGGACATCGAGTAACCTTCATAAAAATGAATGCGCCCCTGCATCACCATTACAGCCTGGTTTTCAAGTTTTCCAATGACTAATCGTCCAATATGTCCTGGAGCTGTCGATTGTGGCCAGTTCGGCAGCGCATTGAAAGGAATTAGATCGGGTTTCTCGATAGAATCGGCTAATCCGCCAAGTCCTGACCCGAGAATTAGGGCAATTTTGGGTTGATAACTACTGCGAGCGCGAACTGCCGCTGCAACGATATCAATTTGTTCTAATGTGAAAAACGGCTGATTATTCATTTTCCGCCACGCAATAAATTATGTTCGTCAAAATAAATTTATACCCGAAAATTATACCCGATTAAGCGTGAAGAATTATACATACACGTTGTCTAATCGGTCTGGGATTTCCTTTTTTAAACTCAACTTTGTTAAACAGTGAAAAGAAAAATCACCTATGCCACAACCAAACATACAGCAGACAAGAAAACTTATCAGTATTGCTATTAAAGATGCAATTGATGCCGATTCTTATTTTTTGGGATTGGTGAATGGAAAACAACTCCAACTGAAGTTGTTTTACGATGATGGTGAGTTGTATCTGCCCGCCAATGTCCCCCTTGAAGAATCACCATCCGGATGGGTAATCAGCAGCCAACAATCCTTGTTTATTGCTGACCTTTGGAATGACGTTGAATTGGATGGAGTAAAGCTGGTTATCCTTCGCAAGGAAAAAACCAGCTTATGTTGGATGGGTGTCCCTTTGCATGCCAGCCATGTTAATGGCATCATCTGTGTTGCCAAAATACGCGGGCGAAACCAAATCGAGCCAAAAGCAGACCACTGGACACGTATAAAACAAGGGTCGCTGCGCCTGAGCCTGGTCGCCTTTATAACCATTACTGGGTCTTTAGGAATTTTCGTGGCAGTGACGCTCAAATCGTATGATGGGCACACAAAAAGGGGTCCATACCGATTCAAAGCCCGTAATTATCCGCGTTTTCTACCGCTCGTCCGCGCGTCCAAAAGGTTTTATCACGGAAATTCCCAGAGAGCCCCATTACTTCAAGATATCTTGAAATGCTGCTATGGTAGCATCAACCCCAGCATCATCAATCCAAAGGTGGGTTACCAGTCTGATTCTTCGCGGGCCGCTGGCGCTGATCAAAACTCCGTGCTCTTTCATTTTCGTCTCGATTTGTTCAGTAGTTAAACTGACCGTATTTGCCAGGCTGAAGAAGATCATGTTTGTGGCCGGTGAACCCGGGTCCAGTTTGATCGCGGAGATGGTTTTCAGACCGGTTGCAAGGCGGATGGCTCGAGCGTGATCCTCTGCCAAACGGTCTACCATGCTATCCAGCGCCACGATTCCTGCTGCCGCCAGGATACCTACCTGGCGCATGCCTCCACCCAGGTGCTTGCGAATTTTGCGGGCTTTTTTGATAAACTCGTTACTTCCGCACAAAACAGAGCCCACGGGAGCAGCCAGGCCTTTGCTCAAACAGAATGTGACCGAATCCACTGGTTCTGTAAGTTCTTTGACGTCAATTCCCTGGGCGATAGCCGAATTAAATACCCGTGCTCCATCCATATGAACAATAAGGCCTCTTTCGTGGGCAAAATCCGCCAGGCGGCGAATATATTCTGGAGGCAGGCAAACGCCCCCACACGCGTTGTGGGTATTCTCGATCTCGATCAGTCGGGTTACCGGTTCGTGATCATCTTGAGGATTTCGAATCACAGCCTCGATATCATCCAGTGCCAGCGAACCATCGCTTTGTTCTTTTATCTGGCATGAGTGTATCCCTCCAAATGTGGAAATTCCCCCGCCTTCATGCAAAAAAGTGTGTGAGTGCTGCCCCATGATGACCTCATCTCCACGGTTGCAGTGTGACAGGATGCCTGCCAGATTCCCCATCGTTCCAGACGGCACAAACAACCCGGCCTGTTTGCCCAGCCTGGCTGCTGCCATTTCTTGAAGTTGGTTCACCGTCGGGTCGTCCAGGTATACATCATCACCTACTGCGGCTTTGGCCATCGCCTCCCGCATTGCTGGTGTTGGTTTGGTTACAGTGTCAGAACGTAAGTCAATTGCTTCCATTATTTTCTCCTGGTCGATGAAAGAAAGAAGTTGCTATGATTATATAGGTGTCCTGCCCGGGGTGCGGGTCCATCTTCTCCCCCTGAACGCGCTCATCATTTGGGAGAGCGCTGGGAAGCGGTTCGTTTGATTTCTTCGATAGATTCGGGATTCACTAATGAGCTGATATCTCCCAGTTCCAGATCTAAATATGCGGCCCGGATTATCCTGCGCATTACCTTGGCGTTTCTCGTTTTTGGCAAATCGCTGACAAATAAAATCGCCTTTGGCGCAAGTGGTTTACCCAGTTCAGCGATGATTATTTGCTTTAGCTCAAAACGGATATGTTCAATTTCATTTCCGCTTTCTGCGTCTGGGGATTTCTTCAAGACACAAAATGCCACCAGCGCCATGCCTTTAACCTCATCAGGCACACCAATTGCAGCTGCCTCAATCACATCGGCGTGATGTACCAGTACCGATTCGACCTCCGCCGGCCCAAGACGTTTTCCGGCAATTTTCAAAGTATCGTCTGACCTTCCTAAAATGTACCACGATCCATCCGAATCGATGGCCGCAAAATCACCGTGCACCCAGATATTTTCCCATCGTGACCAATAGGTATCCAGATAGCGTTGCGAGTCTTTCCAGAATCCGCGCGTCATTCCGATCCAGGGCGCTTTGATCACCAATTCGCCAACGGTATTTCTCACAGGCAGGCCATCTTCATTGAATATATCGGCGGCAATCCCTGGGCAGGCCGCTGAAAAGGCGCACGGTTTGAGTGGCAAGAGGGGATTGCCCATCACAATACCGCCTGAAATTTCTGTTCCACCGGAATAATTGATGATTGGTCTTGTTCCGCCTCCAACTTTTTCAAACAACCATAACCATGGATCAGGGTTCCACGGTTCGCCAGTTGAAGCAAAACATTTCAACGACGACAGGTCATGATTGATAAATATTTCATCGCCATGCGGAATCATGGAACGAATCAGGGTTGGAGAGACCCCCAATTGGTTGATCTTATGCCGTTCAACCAGTGCCCATAACCGATCTGGAGCAGGGAAATCTGGTGCGCCATCATAAAGCACCATCGTTGCGCCCAACGTTAAGCTGCCAAATACCAACCAGGGTCCCATCATCCAGCCCATGTCGGTCATCCAGTAAACGACATCCCCGCAGTGTACATCGGTGCCGAACGCCATGTCTTGTGCCGCTTTGACGGGGAATCCGCAGTGGGTGTGGACTGCGCCCTTGGGTTTTCCGGTTGTGCCGGATGTGTAAATCAGCATCAATACATCTTCGGCTTGAGTCATCTCGGTCTCTGCCCACGTCGATTGCGTATCGACAAGCTCATGCCACCAATGGTCGCGCCCCTGGGTCATGCTTACATTCTGCCCGGTGCGGCGCAAAACGATCATCTGTAAAACAGTGGGCGCCAGTGCCGCGGCTTCGTCGGCGATGGATTTCATTTCGATTGCCTTGCCTCGTCGAAATGCGCCATCCACTGTAAATAATGCCTTTGCTCCAGCGTCATTCAGGCGGCTGGCAATTGCCCCAGAGCCATATCCGCTGAATAAGGGCAGAATAATCCCGCCGATCTTCGCAATTGCCAGCATGGCAATCACAATTTCAGGTGTCATGGGCATGAACAGTCCAATAACATCTCCCTTGCCAAATCCGAGCTGGCGCAGCGCATTTGCTGCCTTGTTTGTCTCAATGTAAAGTTCTTTGTAGGTCAGGGTTCGGGTAAGCCCCTCCTCGCCTTCCCAAATCAACGCCGGTTTGTTACGCAGGTGTTCTTGCGAGTCGATTTTTGAATTGAGCCTGCTGGGGTTCGATTTTCCCAACTCCAGGTTGGAGCCAGGCTTATCTTCCCTGGCGTATTTATCCAATAAATTATGGACAATATTCATCTTTCCGCCTACGCACCATTTTGGGAATTGGATCCCCTTGGTAAGGTCAACGATCTGTGAATACGGTTCTTCAAATTGGATATCCAGGTATTTCAGCACGGCATCAGTGAACCAGGCCACATCGTTTGTTGAGCGCTCCATCAACTCTTCAAAATTCTTGAGGTTGTGCGCCTGCATGAAGGCTGTCAGGTGTGCCTGTTCTACGCCTTTTGGGGTTGGATTCCAAACGACTGCCCCTCCGAATTCAAATGTATTGCTCATCGTATGCTCCCTCCCGTGCATATACCGGGACCATGAAAAATAATATTATGCTCTGTTAATCGATCGGGTCTTGTTTAGAAAGACCCAATAAAGTGATCCGGATGCCAGTAAGACCAACGCCAGCAAGGCTGTTCTCACCCAGCCATGTGACATGCCGGGAAGCGGAACAAAAAAGAAAAAAGGCAGCCCTCCTGTGATAATCGCGGTTCCCAGTGTTAGTGAGGCGGCCAGCGCCGGGGAATGGGGCAAAGCCTTGCCCGCAGCCGCTATGGATAGAGGCGTCATGGATTGAAGGAAAAAAACGCCCAGCAGCAGCCCGGGCAGCCAGGCCCAGCCCGTTGCTGGGATTATTTCATTGCTTGTAAAAGCAAGCAAAACGGCTGAGCTTCCCATGGCCGTCAGCATCCAGCGATCCCAACCTATCCGGTCGGAGGCAAAGCCGCCCATTAATTTACCGGTTCCGGCTGCCAATGCCACCCACAGTGCAGCGCTGGAATAGCGCCCTACGTTAATTTGAGCGTCTACCCAAACAGTGGAGCGCAAAGCAACGGCCAGCACCAGTAAAATGACCAATACATTAGAAACCCGCAGGGCGGCATTTCCCAAAACAGGTTCCAGTTTATTCCATCCCGTTGTAGAATTTTGTGGCATCAACCAGATGATAACGGCCAGGCTTGCCAACAAAATGGCAAGTGCTTGAGCAATCCAGGGAGAATAATGAAGCGCTGCCAGGCCCCCCAGCGCAAGCCCCACCACCCCAAAAGCAGCAAAAACTCCGGGAGCGGAGGCCTTTCCAGGTGTGCTGGTGATGGCAACTGAGCCTCCACCGGCGTGCAGGCCGGCGGAGCCAAGCCCAATCAGGATGATGGCAATATTCAGATTTGCTTGTACGGTTAATAACCCCAGGACGGTCAAAATCAGACCCAGGCTTGCGCCTGGTTTCGGTTGGCGGATTCGATCAAACGCCATACCAAAAATTGGCTGCAGCCCAAAGGCCAGCAAATTGTAAAGCAGGATCAAAATATTCACATCAGGCGTTTTTTGTTGAAGGATCAGTCCGACCAGCAAACCTGCTGATGCATCTGAAGCGCCATGTGCCAACCCCAGGATAAGCGCTAGAAGCCAGGTCATCTCAGCAGACCAAAAAACAGGTAAAGTGGCAAAATAACCAGCAAGTAACTGGCACTGTTTGCTGCCAGCGCCGCGAGCCAGGTTGCGCGTTTGTTGTCACGCTTGAACAGTAACAGTATTCCGCCTTCAATCAAAATTGAAAGTGCAAAGTCGATCAATAAACCCCAAAAATACAGTTGCATCGTAAATGGTACGATGCCAATTCCAATGACCGAAGTAGCGATGTTCATCACGATTGCGCCCAAAGCTGCGCGTTTAAACGATCCCCATTTCAATCGCCAGAGCACAATGCTCTCAATCCCGATGATCATAACATTGGATCCGCACAGGATCAGCAGCCCAATTCCTGCGGTTGCAGCGAGCAGCCCTGGACTGGCAATATCGAAGGGCAGAATGATTAGCATCCTTTTGTTCCTGTCTATTTTTGCAGGCAAGCCAACAGTTCTTTAATCATGTTATTCGGATCGGTCTTTGTCAGCGCCAGTATTGGAATATGGGATAGGGTGAATACATCTCGCGTTGTTCCTGCCTTCCAGCGGCGAGGCAGGAAGCCTACAGCCTGCTTATCATTGTTTAACGTATCTGACATCTGCTGAGGACTGACCGCCAAATGCGCAAGCGAAGAAATCTTGGTTCCTTGCATTACTTCGCGCTCAAAAATTTGTTGTAAATCATCGCCCTGGGCAAACACCCAAATTTGCACGCCTGCCGGCTGTGGGTTGGAAAATAACGCTCGTACTGCCTCGATGGTAAGATTTTGCACCGGGCTCTCGCGATGAGTCACAACCATCAGATCATCATGGCCAATTTGATATTGAAAAGATGTTGGTGCTTCAGGTTCTCCAAGCCGGATGGATATGTCTGCCAAATTAGGATCGTTGGCATTTATTACATCGATATGCAATCCCTGTGCGCAGGTGTTTGTTTCTGAAAGCCAGGGTTGTGCTGCTCCGCTAGCGAATACCGATACCATCTGAGGGGTGGGGCTGCTAGGGGCATCTGCCGGTGCACAGGCTGTTAGGAATAGCAGGATGGACACGATGATGCGAAGCATGCTTTTTTATCCCATTATCTGAAAAACCACGCAAAGTACGCCGATGATGGCGCAGTATGCGGCAAAAATATATAATGAATTTTTATTTAAGTAGTTCAGCAGCCACTTGATGGCGAACCAGCCCACAACCGCAGCTGTTACGAATCCCACTGCCAGCAAAGGTAAAAAGCTGCCCAAATTCGCCATCTTGCGCAAGTCGAGCGCTTCGTATGCGCCTGCCGCAAGCATGACCGGAACCGACATCAAAAACGCGAAACGCGCGGCCGAATTTCGGTCAAAGCCACGAAACATTCCGCCGCTGATGGTTGTGCCGCTGCGTGATGCGCCTGGAAACACTGCAATCACCTGCATCATGCCAACGAAGAGTGCGTCCATCCATTTCATCGAGTTTAGTTTTCGTGTTCGTTTCCCAAAATATTCGCCCATTGTTAACAAGATCGCAGCGGCGAATAAGCGAATGGCTGCTTCGGTCAACGGCATGCCAAATAATTGTTCAACATATTTCTTGAGCAGCACTCCGGCTAATAAGGCCGGCACTGTTGCCAATATAATATACCAGCCCATCTTTGCGTTTTCGGGTAGCGAATTATAATTTCGCAGCCCGCGTAGATTTGTGAGGGTGTCAATGAAAATGCTTACAAGGTCTTTCCAGAAAAAAATGACCAGTGCGAGAAGTGTGCCTAGCTGAACAAGGACGCTGAAGGCGAAGGCGGCATCATCGGCGGGCAAGCCCAGGAAGTGCTGGGCTATCAGCAGGTGTGCAGTGGATGAGACCGGGATGAACTCCGTCAGACCCTGTAAAATGCCAAGCAGGAAAGCGTGGAAAATATTCATTGTGATAAGGCCCTTTTTTACAGATTTTGGGTGAAAAGATTAACTGTGTGCTTTCGTGGCTGTTCGCGCAGCATTCCCTTGCCAGGTCTGCAACCACTCGGGCACTTTGCTTTCAAAAGTTCCATCTATAATAGAAATACGGATATCTTTAACAAGATTTACTAACGCGTACAGGTTGTGGATTGAGATCAGCGTTCCGGCGAGAAATTCCCTTGCAACGATTAAATGCCGGATGTATGCGCGGGTGAAAGTGCGGCAGGTATAGCATTGGCAGTTTGCATCGATCGGCTGTGAGTCACGTTTGAAATTAGCATTCATCAGGTTCAAGCGCCCGGTTGACGAAAAGGCTGCATTGTGCCGAGCCAAACGTGTTGGCAGTACGCAGTCGAAGATATCCACCCCACGCGCAATACCATTGATCAAATCCTCCGGTGTACCAACGCCCATCAGGTAGCGTGGTTTATGCTCGGGCAGCAGCGGCGTGACAATATCCAGCGCGTTGTGCATTTCTTCTTTTGTTTCCCCAACCGACAGACCGCCGATTGCTATGCCAGTGAAGGGCAGCGATGAGATAAAGGCAGCCGATTCTGCCCGTAAATCTGGATTTATGCCGCCTTGCACGATCCCGAACAACGCCTGGTCTGGGCGGGTATGCGCGTTCAGGGAACGTTCCGCCCAACGATGGGTGCGCTCCATTGCCAGCTTGCTGTAAGCCTGATCGTTTGGGTCGGAGCATTCATCGAACGCCATGATAATATCCGCGCCCAGATTCTCCTGAATGGAGATGGATTTTTCGGGCGTAAAGCGATGTGTGGAGCCATCGATGTGGCTCTTAAAAGTCACCCCGTCAGCATCGATCTTGCGTGTTTTTGCAAGCGAAAAAACCTGGAACCCACCCGAATCGGTCAACATGGGGTTGGGCCACTGCATGAATTGGTGCAGACCGCCCATTTCGGCAACTACTTCGTCTCCAGGTCGCAAGTACAGGTGATAGGTATTCGACAACACTAGCGAAGCCCCAAGTTCTTTAAGATGCTCTGGAGTCAGTGTTTTGACGGTTGCCTGGGTACCTACAGGTGAAAAGACTGGCGTTTGCAGGTCGCCATGCGGTGTGTGGAATATTCCAGCGCGTGCGCGGCCTTCTTTTGCGATAATATCATATTTAAACATGGCGCGAATTATAAGGGAGAAAAGGGCAGATGGGATGAAGATGCTGGAAAATGTCTGGGCGGGTTTTCATCCCACAAGAGCTCGCCACAACTGAAACAGGCCGAACGCTGCCAGTGCCAGCACCGAAATTCCCAGTAACCCACGGCTGACTTTGTTCCCAAGATTTCGCGCGGCGCTGAAAAGTGCGATCGTGGTTAGAAACCCACTGATCATGACGATATAAAACGCACAGATGAATCCCAGTCCATAGCTGGGATTTTCATGCCAGCCGGTCATCAGGATGGGCCCGGTTACCAGGCTCCAGTAAATATATGGCATTGGGCTGAGCGCGTTCATCAGCGCAGCCTTGAATATACTTCCCGGAGCCGCCGTTATCGTTCCGCCATCAAGAGAAGTGAAGCTGCGCCACTGCTGGTAAGCTCCCCACGCCAGCAGCAGGATGAAAACCCCACTGACCAGGTTCAGACCCCGCTGCAGCCAGGCTGGCATTTGGGACAATACCAATAATGCCAGCGCAATGATTGGCCCATCGCTAATCAGTGGGGCAAAAGCGATCATCCATGTTTTTCGGAATCCGTGGGTCAATGTTTGCGAAAGCATGTATGCCATGAATGGCCCGGGTTGTACGGCTGCGCTAAACCCCAAAGCAATGCCCTGTAGAAGGAAAATGTTCATTCGGTGATTTTATCAGATGTGTGTGCCTGCCTTTCGGGTAGAATATCACTATACAAATTTATTTTATCGCTGAGAGTTGCACATGACTAAAAAATTGATCGTTGTTGCCGGGAACATTGGCGTTGGTAAGACATCCCTCACTGAGCGTATTGGCGCACGGATGGGCTGGTTGACCGGGTTTGAGTCGGTTTCTGATAATCCTTACCTGCCTGATTTTTACGCCGATATGAAAACCTGGTCTTTCCATCTCCAGGTATATTTCCTCGGTCATCGCGCCAAACAATACCTGGATATTGCCAACCAGCCGCGTTCCGCCATACTGGATCGCTCCATTTATGAAGATGCCTTTATCTTTGCGCGTGCCCTGCACCATTTGGGCAACCTGTCAGAGCGGGATTACATGGCCTATCGTCGTTTGTTCGAACTGGTTGTCAATGGCCTTCCAGCCCCAAACCTGCTTATTTATCTTAAGGCTCCGGTTGATGTGCTTATGAAACGGATCCAGGATCGTGCCCGTGGAATTGAAACCGGTATCAGTGCTGAATACTTGACGCTGCTCGATACCTTTTACGATGACTGGCTCAAGTCATTTGATCTATGCCCGATACTTACCATCCGCACAGACAACCTGGATTTTGTCAATAAACCAAAAGCGTTGGAAACAGTTACCCAACGCATTACCGAAAAATTGGGCGGAAAGGAAGTAATGGAGTTTTAGGCAGCTCTTAATTTTAAAGGTGGCGTATGTCGAAATCTCGAATTGATCCAAATACTTCCCCATTAATAAGCGCAGAACAGATCACTCTCTTGCGTCAGGTTCCACTTTTTATCGATCTACCCCTGGGTGAGCTGAAATATCTGGCCTATACGATGAATCGCCTATCGCTTAAACCCAACGCAGTTATATTCCGCGAGGGTGAGATCGGTGAAAGCTTCTATATCGTTATCAACGGGAATGTGAACGTCATCATGGGCATGGATACACCCGACGAGAAACTGCTTGCCACCCTGGGGCCGGGAGAATACACTGGTGAAATGAGCCTGGTCATTCCTGGTGGCAAACGCTCTGCCAGCATTCGCACCAGTTCCAGCTCAAACCTGTGGGTGATGACCCGTGATGATTTTGATGAGCTTCTTCATCGCCAGCCTCACGTCGCCTACGCCCTGGTCAAGGTGATGAGCAGCCGTCTGCGTAATTCTGACAACAAGGCTTTTAATGATTTGCGCGAAAAAAATCACCAGCTTCAAACTGCATTTGATGAATTAAAGACTGCCCAGGCACAGATCATCGAAAAAGAAAAGTTGGAAAAAGAGCTTCAACTTGCAGCAGAAATCCAAATGTCTCTTCTACCCAGAACCCTGCCTGTACAGGCAGGCGTGGATTTTGGAGGCTACATGGAACCTGCCCGCAGGATTGGCGGTGATTTGTATGATGTATTCAAACTGGATGAGAACCGGACGGGTGTGCTTATTGGTGATGTGGCCGATAAAGGCATCCCTTCCGCCATTTTTATGGCCCGTACACATGCCCTTTTAACCGCGGAAAGCCTGCGTGGCGGTACGCCAGGCGATGTGCTGCGCAGTGTCAATGCCTATCTTACCCGTCTTGAAGAAGTCGATTTATTTGTTACGGTCACTTACGGTATTTTTGATGTGCGCAGCGGTGTTTTTAGCTATGCCCGCGCCGGTCACGAACTGCCTGTATTGGTTAATTCATCCGGCATTGTGATCGACCTGCCCAAAAAGGACAGCCTGCCAATCGGCATTTTTCCACAAATCCCACTAGATGAACAAGTTATCACCATCCCGCCAGGGGGCACGCTGTTGCTATTTACGGATGGAATGTGTGATTGTAGAAATCCACTGGGTGAAGAATTTGGCAGGCAGCGCATCCTTACCAATCTCACCAGCTTGCATGGGCTTTCTGCTGGCGAGGTCTGTGCCGGCCTGGTAAAATCCCTGCTCGACTTTCGCCAGGACGCCCCTCCGGATGACGATGTCACCCTGGTCACGCTTCATAGGGCCTGACAGCCAATAAAAAATGATCTGGGGCTGACTTTTCGCCAGCCCCAGATCATTTTACGCCATCGCTTGATTCAGCGCATCCTGTATGGTACCCGGTTCTGCATGGGCATTATTAGTGGTTTAAAGCAAATCTTCCATCAATTTCATTGGTAAGACCGCCGCCCCCACGATCCCTGGCCCGGTATGCACACCCAATACCGGTGAAATGCGGCTCATTTCCATCTTTACCACGTTTAGCCGCTTTTCCGTCAATTCGGAAAGCATGTTGGCACCATGCTGGAAACGTCCATGCAGAATATTCACCCAGAGCGGGGTCTTGCTGTATATTTGCAGTAAATAGTCTGTCAGAGCATCGAGTGCCGCGGGGATGGTACGGGCTTTAGTCACGGTGCTGTATTTGCCATCTGTATGCGACACATTTATGACGGGTTTTAGCTTTAGCAGTGAACCCATTAACGCTTGCACGCGTCCGATGCGACCACCACGGGCCAGATATTCCAATGTTTCAAGCGTATAGATGGTTTCAGTGTTTGCGCGGATTTCGGTCAGACGCTCCTGGGTCTTCTCCATGCTCCAACCGGCCTTATTGGCTAACGCCGCTGCCAACACCTGGAATCGTTCGCCGCCTGAAAGGGTCATCGTATCCCAGCAGCTGACTTCGGCTACATCCTGGGCTTGTTCACCGCCCATTCTCGCCGAATTAATCGTTCCGCTCAGCCCGGAAGAGATGTGAATGGAAAAAATGTTTTTACTGGTTTCTGCCAATTTGCGATACAGCTCTTCAAACATGCCGCTGGAAGGTTGGGCGGTAGTTGGAATTGCCGGTCGCATGGCCTCCAAACGGTTATAGAAATCATCCGCGCTGATATCCAGGGCGCTGACCTCTCCCTCCGGAAATTGGATAAAAAGTGGCGCCTGAACAATATCCAGGTCAGCCATTTCTTGCGGTTGCATATCTGCGGCACAATCAGTGACAATCTTCATGGTTGCTCTCTTTTCTATGGCCTTAGTGAATTTGTTATTTGTCCAAGCTTGAATGTTGCGTTACGTTCTTAAAATAATAGCACCTGTTGCACAATCTGCATAAACCCGTCGGATTGTTGCCGGATATGTAATTTTAAAGCAAGAAAAGCTACTTTAATTATAACGAGAATTATTCAATTCGATATATCGATTATGGATTCTCGTCATAAATGAAGCCTGCTTTTGCCTCGATCAAGCGCCGGTATTTCTTGATTTCTTCATAATGGGTGTCCATTTCAAGGAAATTCAGGGTGACTGCTTCCCACATGAATACCCAACCACCGATCAGGACTGCCTCGCGCAGCAAGCTCCAGATAAACGCCGCTGTAACCCACTGTTCGCTGATGATATAGGCCGCCAGGCAGGTCAAGGAGACCAAAATATAGCGTAGCGCCAGGCCACGTTTGCGCCTGATCTGGTTTTGTGAGACGAAGGTTTCGTGCTGGTAAAATGTGCGCAGGCTTTTCAAACACTCCTGCTCGCGTTGAATATCTCGGGTTTCGTTTTGTACCTGCAGCGCTATCTCGATTTGATATTTGTTGAGGATCTCATCCGAGCACTGGTTCAAATAACTAACCAGCTCGGGGGCAAGATCACGCGCAGGCGCGGGCGATGGATCCAGCGGGTTAAAAAAATCATCGTACAGGCTCACCCTTGCCTGGATTGTAAAGGTGCGTTTTTTCGAGTCATAGGGGTAGATTTCGCGCAACCAGTCAAGATCGTTCATCTCTCAGCAACCTCCGGTATAATCTAATACTGATGAAAACAGTCATTCGTCTTTACCAACCTGCTGATTTTGAGCCAGTAATTATTCTCTGGCGCATCTCACGTGAAATTTCGCTGCCCGATTTTGAACTGCGCAAAGGGCATTTTTTTTATGAGGATATGACCTACTTCTCGACGCATGTGCTGCCGGAAAACCAGGTTTGGGTCATGCTGGGTCAAGACGGACGCCCAATGGCCTTCATGGCCATCAAGGCTGATTTTATTGACTATTTCTACATACATCCAGATCATTGGCGCAAGGGCTTCGGGCAGCAATTTCTTGCTCATGCCAGGCTAATTTCACCTCATCGTCTGTGGTTATATACCCTGCAGATTAATCAAAATGCGTGCGCATTTTACGAAAAAAATGGCTTCAAGGCCGTGGAATTTGGCATCAGTCCTGCCCCTGAAAGCGAGCCGGATGTCAAGTATGAGTGGCTGGCACAATAATATTCTATTCTGCAGGTCTCAAACAAAAGCTGATCTGCGCTTCAATTCATAGCCTTGAGAATCTAGCTTATGTCCTCCGAAATTCCTCTCCGACCAACCCACGCTGTGATCGACCTGGCTCAACTCCGGCGCAATGCCGAGGCCATCCGCGCGAAAGTCTTCCCGGCCAAAGTGCTTGTCATGCTGAAAGCCAATGCCTACGGTCATGGCGTTGATGGCGTTGCTCCGTATATTGAGCCCTTTGTGGACGCCATCGGTGTCGCTGTTTTGGACGAAGGCATCCACCTGCGCCAAATCGGCATCAAAAAACCGGTTCTGGTGGCCGGCGGCACCCTTCCAGGGCATGTTCCCTATTATATCGAACACGATCTCACTCTTACGGTTTCTTGCATCGAAGTGCTTGAAGCTGCCGAAGCCGTTTCACAATCCCTGGGAAAACGCCTCAAGGTTCATCTCAAGATCGATACGGGGATGGAACGGGCTGGCGTGCGTTGGTATGAAGCTGAGTCTTTTTTGGAGCAGTCCCTGCGATGCCAGCATATCGAAGTCGAGGGAATTTATACTCACTTTGCCAACAGTGAAACGCTTGAAACGGCGTCAATGCAGCGTAAACCTGATTTCTCTTATGCCAGTGTACAACTGCAGCGCTTCAATGAAGTTCTGAGTTTCTATCAGAAACGGGGCTTGCCATATCCTGCCTTGAGGCATGCCGCCAATTCTGCCGCCATTCTTAACCTGCCTGAAAGTTATTTTGACATGGTTCGCCCTGGCGTCATGTTTTATGGCGTTTATCCGGATGACGATGTCATGCGTTCGGTTACCATTGCGCCAGCGCTCACCTGGAAATCGCAAGTGGTCTACAGCAAGCTTACCTTGCCGGGCAATCCGGTCAGTTACGGCTCTATGTGGGTCTCCGATCATCCGGTTCATACGGTCACTATTCCGGTCGGCTACGCAGATGGTTACTTCCGGCGGATGTCCAACCAGTCACAGGTGCTTGTCAACGGCAAAAAATATCGCCAGGTTGGTCGTATTTGCATGGATCAGTGCATGCTCAATCTCGAAGACGACCAGGCCAGGTTGGGAGATGAAGTCATTTTACTCGGCACATCTTCGCTGACGGGCCAGGTTGTGAGTGCTGAGGACCTGGCAGCCTGGGCCGGGACAAATCCTTACGAAGTAATGACCAATATCAGCGCTCGTGTCCCGCGTGTTTTTATAGAGTAGGAAGCATTATTCAAAGACACTGCCATTTCCACGGTGATTTATCGCCGTGCTATATGCTGGTACAATTATTCGGCATGGTTCATATCAGGTAAAAAACTGCTTTACAAATAAACGCACATTTTTGATCCGCCCAATCGACCTTCACCTCAGCAAATCACGCCAACACGGAACTTCCTCCCCCAAATTCCCGCTTTTGGGAATTTGGGGGAGGGCAGGGAGGGGGTCCAGGCCAATCTAAACAAATAAAGCGGTAGCAACCTTGCCCAAATTGTAATGATACCCGGTTCTGCACGGCCACGGCTACGGTGTTTTTGCCGCTAAATGGGTCTTTGTAAACTGTGCCAATTATTCCTATCGTGAATTTTTTTGGAGGCGTTTTGAAGCTAATAAAAACTGAGATCAGTTTATTTTTGGTGGCTGGGATCGTTATTGGTCTGGACCAGTGGACCAAGTCACTCGTCCGAACCCTGGTGGTGGGCGAGATCTGGATGCCGGATGGGTCGGCCTGGCTGACACCCTATGCTCGTATCATCCATTGGTATAACACAGGCGCAGCCTTTGGTTCGTTTCAAGGTTTTGGCTGGGTTTTTACGATTCTGGCTTTTGTTGTCGTCGGATTGATTATCTATTATTACCCGCAGGTGGACGATCGTGATTGGTGGCTCAGGCTTGCCATGGGATTGCAAATGGGCGGCGCGCTGGGCAATGTGATCGACCGGCTGACCAACAACGGACAGGTGACAGATTTTATCTCTGTTGGCAAGTTTGCCGTTTTCAACCTGGCGGATGCGAGCATCTCTGTCGGGGTGGTGATTTTACTGGCCGGGACATTGTTCAAAGATCTGAGCGACCGTAAGCTGGCTGCCGATAAGCTTGCGTCAGTAGACCTGCTGCCTGCTGAAGTTAATTCTGGTGTCGAAGAAACCACTCCGACCCCTGAAGAAACCACACTAATCCCTGAAGAAACTACACCCACCCCAGGAGAATCCGTTGGCGAGTGACCGTATTGAAGTTTTTCAGTTTTCTGGCCACAATGAACGCTTGGACAAATTCCTGGTTACCTGCTTACCTGAATTTTCACGCGCTCGTTTGCAGGGTTTAATCACGGATGGCTTTATCGATGTTGATGGTTGCGCTGCCAAAAAAGGCGGTCAGATGCTGGGCGGCGCTGAACAGGTGATTGTCCGCATCCCGCCGGTTCACTCGGTCGGTCTGATCGCGGAAAATATCCCCCTGGATGTTATTTTTGAGAATGATGAATTGATCGTGGTCAATAAACCGGCCGGGATGGTCGTTCACCCTGCTGCCGGTCATGAAAGTGGCACCCTTGTCAATGCTGTTTTGGGTTACGAACCCGATATCGAGGGTATTGGCGGCGAAGAACGCCCCGGGGTTGTCCACCGCCTGGATAAGGATACATCCGGCTTGATTGTCGTAGCCAAAAATGAACGCGCTCATCGCTGGCTGCAGGATCAGTTCCGCCTCCGCAAGGTTGAGAAGACCTACCTTGCCCTGGTGGATGGCATGCCGCCTACATCGGTTGGGCGAGTAGAAGCGCCGATTGGACGTGACCCCAACCAGCGCAAGAAAATGGCAATAACCTCGTTTGCAAAGGGGCGTGAAGCCATCAGCGAGTACAAAACCCTTGAAAGCTTCCCTCCCGCCGGGTCATATGGAAGGTATACGCTGCTCGAGTTTCACCCCCATACCGGACGCACTCATCAGATCAGGCTGCACTGCGCATTTTTAGGTTGTCCAATAGTTGCTGATGGGATTTACGGCTACAAGAAGGCCAGCCTGGCTTTAAGCCGACACTTTTTGCATGCCTTTCGTATGAAGATCATCCTGCCAGGCGAAACCTCGCTGAGGGAATTTGAAGCCCCGCTCCCGCGTGATCTGGCGCTGATCCTTGAAAAATTACGGGATCAGCAAGCCCGCGCCTGACCGGCCCTTACAAAACACGGGCGGGATCAGACCTGCAATGTTGGTTTTTGGTTATGCCAGTCCGTAGCCTGCTCAAAAGCCTGACCAGCCCTGAGTACTTTTACCTCCTGCCATGCGCTGCCGATGATCTGCAGTCCGATCGGCATGCCCGTTGAAGAAAACCCATCAGGAAGTGACAGGGCCGGCAGACCGGTTATATTAAAGGGCGCGGTGAAGCGCGTCAGGCTGCGCGCTTGTTCGATCGCATCGTTGCCATCGATGAGTGGGGCAGCGATCGGTGTGGTGGGGGTCAAGAGTACATCATAATCCTGGAAGAATAAATCCATTCGCCGCCTGGTCTCGGCCTGTGTGCGGCGCGCCAAAGAATATTCTGTCGAGGTGAACCCGGCGCCAGTTTGCAGGCGCAGGCGCACATCTTCCCCAAACCCGAGCGGATGTTCATTCAGCCGCTCACGGTGGAAGGCTGCGCCATCTGCCTGTGTCATTAAGCTGTTGGCAAGCGCGGCCTCGCGCAGGAAGTTCATTTCGACTGGCAGGATATGGGCGCCCAGCGACTCAAATATCCTGGTTGCTGCCCGCAGGGCATCCAATACTTCGGGGTCAGCATTCCAGGCATAATCTCCAATCATCACTGCCATGCGCCACCCTTTGACCCCCGCGGAGATTTCGGAAAGATAATCAGCCACCGCCACATTTGCCGAACTGGGGTCATGTTCATCGTAGCCAGCCAAAGCCTGCAGCATCAGGGCAGCATCCTGTACAGTCTTCGTCAACGGGCCGGCATGATCCAGATTCCACGACAGCGGGAAGATGCCGCGCAATGAGATACGCCCATAAGTTGGTTTAAGCCCCACCACTCCGCACAGGCTGGCTGGAATTCGGATGCTTCCGCCCGTATCGGTGCCCATCGCCGCCAGGCACATCCCGGCAGCCACGGCAGCCGCGCTCCCGCTGGATGATCCCCCAGTGATCCGCTCCAGGTTCCAGGGATTATGCACGCTGCCGTAATGGGGGTTGACCCCGGTCACTCCCAGGGCAATCTCGTGGGTGTTGGTTTTTCCGGCTATCACCGCGCCGGCCAGCTTCAGCTTTTCCACCACAACAGCATCTTTTTGGGGGATAAAATCCTTAAAAAAAGAAGTTCCGGCTGTTGTGAGCATCCCAGCCGTTTGGTACAGGTCCTTGATGGCAATCGGGATTCCCGCCAGGCTGCCGCGCGCCTCGTTCGCAGGTTCGGTGGGCTTGTCCTGGTTGGCTGGCTCGTTGTTGACGGTGATAAAAGCGTTAATGCGCGGATTGAGACGCTCAATAGCCTGTTGACAGGTCGTAGTGAGTTCAGCGGCTGAGAGACTGCCGGAGCGCAATTGCTCGAGCGCGGAATAAATGGTCAGCGATTGGAGTTCCATGGCCATTATTTTACTGCTTATTGGGTAAGTTTTGTATTAAATTGGTTCGATGGGATTTTCCGCGTTAGTCCCGGTTCTAGCACGAGATGGTATGCCCATTTCACCTGCTGTGCGATGGCCTGCTGTGAAATACACACAGGCCATCGCGAACCAACTCATACAGATTAGGGCAGCTTAATAATCGTCCTCACCAGGCTCCAGGCGCTCCAATTACTGGCGGCATCTTTGGCGCGCACGCGCCAGTAGTAGATGCCCGCCAGCATGGTGGGCGGGGTGATGGTCAGCCCGGTTAGATCAGCGGAGGTGTACACCGGGCTGGAGAAATTTGCATCGTTGTCATATTGGAACTGGTACTTCGAGGCGGTGGCGCTGGCCAGCCAGCCAAAAACAGGCGTGAGTGTGAAGGATGCGCCAGTGGCAGGCTTGCTCAAGACCGGCGCAGCCGGTGGAGTACTGTCGACCGTGAAGGAGCGGTACGCGCTCCAGGCCCCGGCCACACTGCTGACGTTCAATGCGCGCGCGTGCCAGTAATAGACGCCATCTGCCAGGACGGTGGCAGTGTAGCTCAGAACCCCGGGCGCTCCGCTGAAGCTCTGCAGCTTGACGGCGAAGTTGGTGGTCTTTGAGATCTCCAACTGGTAAGTATTGCCATAGACCACGCTGTTCCAGACCAGATCCGGGGTCGTATCATTGGTTAAGAAGGCGTTGAGTGGTGATACAAGTACAGGCGCAAGCGGGACGGGCGGCTGGATGGTGATCACGCGCGCCAGGCTCCAGGCGCTCCAGTTGCCAACCGCATCTTTGGCGCGCGCATGCCAGGAATA
>CAIMZS010000504.1 GCA_903846015.1 uncultured Anaerolineae bacterium
GAGGCGGGAGAGCGCCGCTCGCCTCGTGCGGGAGCCGTGACTACGTAATGACGGAGGCGGTAGTGTCCGCGGCGGGAGGGTGCTGCTGAAGAAGGTGAGATTGCCACGCGGGAGTGCGCCGCTCGCAATGACGGAGGCGGGAGAGCGCCGCTCGCCTCGTGCGGGAGCCGTGACTATCGTAATGACGGAGGCGGTAGTGTCCGGGGCGGGAGGGTGCTGTTGATGGAGGTGAGATTGCCACGCGGGAGAGCGCCGCTCGCAATGACGGAGGCGGGAGCCGGGACTATCGCAATGACAATGCGTATAATCAAAATATATTAGGAGAATGTGTGATGACGAAGATAACATTTATTGGCGCGGGCAGCCTGGGTTTTACGGCTGAATTGGTGCGCGATATTCTGACCTTCCCACTGTTGGAAGATGCCACGATCACATTGATGGACATCCATCCAGGGCGGTTGGAATGGGCCAAAAAGGGAGTGGAGAAACTGGTCGCCGCGGGCAATCGCCCCGCCAGGGTGGAGGCGACTCTTGACCGGGCCGAGGCGCTGAAAGGCGCTGATGTTGTGCTGGTGACTATTTTGGCTGGCTCGACCGAGGTGTGGCGCCATGATATCGAAATCCCCAAGAAGTATGGGGTCGATATCAATGTGGGAGATACACGCGGGCCGAGCGGGATTTTCCGCTTTCTGCGCACACTGCCACCGATGATGGACATCGTGCGGGACATGGAAAAATATTGCCCGGGGGCGGTGCTGTTGAATTACACCAACCCGATGGCGATGTTGTGCGGCGCCATCCAACGCCAGACCTTTATCACCACCACCGGGCTGTGCCACTCGGTGCAGGGTACTTCCATGATGTTAGCCGAATGGATTGGCGCGCCTTATGACGAAATCACCTATACCTGCGCCGGGATCAATCACATGGCCTGGTATCTGGATTACAAATGGAATGGCACGGATGCCTATCCGCTGATCTACAAGGCTGTCACCGAACGCCCGGAAATCTATAACACTGAAATTGTGCGCAATGAGATGTACCTGGCAATGGGAAAATATGTGACCGAATCGAGCGGGCACAATTCCGAGTACAATCCGTGGTTCCGCAAACGACCCGATCTGATCGAAAAGTATTGCAAAGACGGCACCGGTTGGAACCCGGGCGAATATGCTTACATCCTGAAGGAATACCAATATAATGAAGCGACCTGGCAGGATCAAGTCAAGGAGCGCCTGGCGAAGCCGCTGACGGAAGCGGATTTGCAGCGCGAACAGGAATATGCTGCCCATATCATCAATGCCTTGAAGGGCGGCGACATGTTCAAGTTTAACGGGAATGTGCCCAACACCAACCTGGTGACCAACCTGCCGCAGGGCGCCTGCGTGGAAGTGCCTGTGCTGGTGGATAAATCCGGGTTTCACCCGATGCACGTTGGGGCGCTGCCAGCGGAGTGCGCGCTGCTGACCGGACTTTCCAGCGGGATTGAAGAGCTGGCGATCCAGGGCTGCCTGGCAGGTGACCCGACCCTGGTATATCGCGCCATTGCGCATGACCCATTGACTGCCGCTGTACTTTCGCTGGCGGAGATCCGGACGATGACCAACGAGATGTTTGCGCAGAACGCGGAGTACTTGCCGCAGTTTCGATTGTAGAGTGAAACTTCAGATCAAGAACCGGCGGACAGGCTGAGAAGGATGGATACTGGCTATCGTCTTTCTCACCCTTTCCTGTCATGGCGATTTGCGGTGGAACTTCTCCTGAGAAATGGATTACCGTTTCGTGGGGAGATCGCCACACCTGGCATGGAACAAGTGCGCCGGGTTCGCGATGACAGGCGGAGCGGGTGACAGGGAGAGCACCTGTCATGGCGATTTGCGGTTAATGACAGATTTGGAATGATAGGATTGCTGGAAGGAGATGGAATTTGATGAGAGCGATATCGATTGGAAAGTTAAGAGGGCTGCAGGAGTGCAGCAGTGGACGGGGCAGCCTGACCTGCCTGGCGCTGGATCACCGCCAGAATCTGCGCAAGGCCAACCCGCTGTTTATGGCGGATGCGGAACTGAGCCGCTTCAAACTGGATGTGACCAGGGAACTGGCGCCCTTTGCGACTGCCGTGCTGCTCGATCCCGAAGTTTCGGCTGCCCAGGCAATCGCTTCAGGGGAACTGCCGGGCAGCGCATCTTTTGTGGTTGCGGTCGAATCGACCGGTTACAGCGGCGAGGCGACCGCTCGCCGGGCGCAGATCATCCCCGGTTGGAGCGTAGAGAAGGCCAGGCGCATGGGTGCCAGCATGGTCAAGCTGCTGGTCTACTATCACCCTGATTCCCCCAGCGCTGCCGAAGCCGAGGCTTTTACGGCGGAGATTGCCCGGGAGTGCCTGAAATACGATCTTGGTTTAATGCTTGAGCCGCTGTCGTATTCGTTGACCGATCAGAAATTAACCAGCGCCGAGAAGCGCTATGTGGTGGTGGAAACTGCCCGCCGCTTAACGCCCATTCCGGGTGTGGATGTGCTCAAGGCCGAGCTGCCGTTGGATGCCCAGGATGCAGAAGAACACCCTGAACGCCTGGCGCAGGCCTGTGCCGAAGTCAGCGCGGCCTCACTCAGCCCGTGGATTTTACTTTCGGCAGCGGTTTCGTTTGAAAGTTACCAGCATCAGATCGTGGCAGCTTGCCAGGCAGGCGCCAGTGGGATCGCGGTGGGGCGCGCTGTATGGCAGGAGGCCGTGACGATGCCAAGAGACGCGCGCCTGCATTTTCTGCGCACGACCGCCCGCGAGCGCCTCATCCGCTTGAATGCATTGTGTTTGGCGCTGGCAAAACCTGTCTCCGATTTCTACTGCGCCGATGCTCCCTTCGATTGGTATAAAAACTATTGATATGAGACGATTTGATGTCGTGGTGGCGGGCGAGATTAACCCCGACCTGATTCTTTCGGGTGAGGTTCAGCCGGCATTTGGGCAGGTTGAAACACTGGTCGATTCTGCCGAGCTTGTGATTGGGTCATCATCGGTTATTTTCGCTTGTGGGGCGGCGCGGCTTGGGCTGAAGGTTGCTTTTACCGGCTTGTGTGGGGATGATTATTTTGGGCATTTTATGCTGGCTGAAATGCAAAAGCGTCAGGTGGATACCGGGAACGTGCGGGTCGTCCCGGGCGGCGCGACCGGTCTGAGCGTGATCCTGAATCGCGGCGCTGATCGCGCCATCCTGACGCACATGGGCTTGATCCCTGATCTGAAGGCCGAGGATGTTTCGGACGAGCTGCTGCGCCAGGCGCGCCACCTGCACGTGGCTTCCTACTTTTTGCAGCGCGCCATCCAGCCCGGGCTGCCGGATTTGTTTCAGCGCGCGCAGCGCTGCGGGTTGAGTACCTCGCTGGATACCAATTACGACCCATCCGAACAGTGGCTTGGGTTTGAGGCGCTGCTGCCGGTCACGAATGTTTTCCTGCCGAATGAGACCGAGGCCCGTTCGTTGGCTCGGGCTGCCACGTTGGAGGCGGCAGCGGATAAGTTGGCGGGCATGGTGGCCACGCTGGCGATTAAACTTGGGGCTGCCGGGGCATTGGGCGTGTCTGATACGCGAAGAGTCAGGCTGGCCTCGCTGCCGGTTGAAGTGGCGGATACTGTCGGTGCAGGGGATAGCTTCGATGCCGGGTTTATCTATGGTTATCTGAATGGCTGGGCATTTGAAAATTCGATGCGGCTGGGGGTGGTGTGCGGCGCACTTTCAACCCGCAAACCCGGCGGAACTGCCGCGCAGGCGACTCTGGAGGAGGCTTATCGTGAATTATCTTGACGAGGTTCTCTCGGCTCAAAAGAGTGGGCGTGGTGTTGGGATCACGTCGGTGTGTTCGGCGCACCCGTTTGTGGTGGAAGCAGCTTTGCGGCATGGACTGGAAGGCAGCCGCCCGGTATTGATCGAAGCAACCTGCAACCAGGTCAACCAGTACGGCGGTTATACCGGTATGAAACCGCTGGATTTTGCGGAGTATGTTGGCCGGATGGCGGATGAGTTGGGTTTTGGGCGCGAAAGACTGATTTTGGGTGGCGACCATCTCGGGCCGCTGCCCTGGGCCAATGAATCTGCCACCAATGCGATGGACAAGGCCAGGGTACTGGCGCGGGATTATGCGCGGGCCGGATTTGCAAAGATACACCTGGATTGTTCGGCACACTGCGCCGGTGAAGTTGAACTGAGCGTGGAAGAAATGTCGAAGCGGGCAGCTGAATTGGCACGGGTGGTTGAGGAAGCTGTGGCAGGTTCGGGAGCGGCGCCTCGCTATGTGATTGGGACGGAAGTGCCCCCGGCGGGCGGCGCAAGGGTGGGCGAAGGCGAGCTAGCCGTTACAGACCCGGCGGATGCCGCGGCGACGATTGAGATTACACGGCGGGCTTTTTCGGCGCTTGGGCTGCAGGCGGCCTGGGAGCGAGTGATTGCGTTGGTCGTGCAGCCCGGGGTTGAATTCGGCGATGCCTGGGTGCATCCCTACCAGCCCGCCGCTGCCGCTGCGCTGGCGGGTTTCATTGAGGCTGTCCCGGGACTGATCTATGAGGCACATTCCAGTGATTACCAATCGCGCCTGGCACTGCGTTCACTGGTGCAGGATCATTTCGCCATTCTCAAGGTGGGACCGGCGCTGACCTTTGCCTTTCGCGAGGCTGTTTTTGGATTGTCGGAAGTGGAAGAAGCTGTTCTGCGCGCACGCGGGCAATCTGGGCCGCTGCACCCGCTCAGTCAAATCCGTGAAGCCCTGGAAGCTGCCATGCTGGCAAACCCGCTTTATTGGGAAAAACATTTTTCGATTGAGGCCGGGTTGGGAGAGGAAAAGCGGCGGATAGCCGAAAACATGTTGTTCTACGGTTACAGCGACCGTATTCGTTATTACTGGAATGTTCCCAATGTGCGCAAGGCGTTTGCGTTGTTGTTAAAAAATTTGGGAGCCGAGCCGCTGCCGTTTTTGAGCCAGCTTATCTCAGATCAGGTGGACAGGGTGCGGGATGGCAGATTGCAAAATCACCCGCGAGCGTTTTTGCTTGGGCGGGTGATGTCTGTGTTGGATGATTATGCGTTTGCTGTGCGGGACGTTGTGAGTACGGGTGGGAATATGCCGGGTAAACCGGCCCAATAATTAGCCGACGTGTTTTTCACCGGCTTCCAAAGCCGCCATGCGCTTACCGATTTCCTTCTTGGCCTGATCATTTGTATAGCCGTATTTAACCCGCAGCATAGTGACGTATTTATCCATCTTGACTTCGGCCTTATCTACCTTCAGCAGGTCGTGGTCAGCCATCAGGCTCCACCAGGCGGTGGTTTGGCTGCGGATTTGTTTCCAGTTGCTTTCGAAAAGTTCCTTATTCATGGTGTGAGTTCTCCTGTTTATATCGGGCGCTTGGTTCGCGGGGTAAAAGATTGAGGCTATCAGCCCGGGGTGAGCAGGTGAAATCACGATGAGCGGCGAATTTCTACGATTCAAAGTTGCTGTACCGCACCTGACAGGCATGATGCTTCCATCCGTAAGCGGTGAAGCCTACTGCTTCCAGTATACTCGATATTGGATTGAAGATTGGATATTGGAATCATTCGGGTGTGGTGCAGAATTTCGGAGAAAATAAATTTGGCCTGGGCGAACACGGCGCCCTTGCTCCATGCCGGTTGTGACAATCTCCGGTTAACCGGTACGATCCGGGGCGAGGGGTTTTTGCCGATTAAAGGGGAGATGCCCCACAGGAACTGGGGTCTACCTCGAGCCACGCGGGAAAGCGCCGCTCGCCTCGTACGGGAACCGGGACTATCGCAATGATCGGGGGGGCTGGCGCGGGCTTGACTAATTGCTTATAACCTATGATAATCACTTGAAACATTCCCCGTGTTGGAGTTTTATGTTTTATGATATGGCTGGTTCTTGCATTAGACGACATTGCTCTAAAATAAACCTTTTTTGTTCCCAGGGTTTTCATTGATTTTGGGCAGAAGGGTATGGATAGATGTAAAAATACCAGCGGGCGAGGGCCGACTGGTATTTTTACTGTTGGCGCAGTCCTTCTTAATGGGAATTGCCTTCACCTTTGTCCAAACCGCCGCGTTTAGCTTGTTTTTGACTGAATTTGGTGTGGAGATGCTGCCGTGGGTGTTTATCCTGGCGGCGGTACTCCTGGTTGCGCTGTTCCTGGCGCCCCTCGGGCTGGCGGCCGGACTGGCGAACCCAGGCAGGTTAAGCCTGAGCCTGGGCACAACCCTGGTGATCACGATTCTCTTCGCGTTGGGGTCGACAGTGCTGAATTCCGGCTGGTTGATCTTTGTGCTGCCGGCGCTGTTCCAGATTGTGATCCAGGCTGGCAGGCTGATGATCAGGTCGCTGGCTGAGGTGGTGTTCGATTCCCGGCAGGGCAGACATCTGGTTGGGCTAACGGAGACAGGGCAGTGGCTGGCGATGGGGTTGACTGGTTTTTGGATGCCGGGGCTTGTGGCATGGCTGCCTGTTTCCAGTTTGTTGTGGTTGGGCGCGCTGGCGATGGGTGGAGCGTTACTGGTGACCCGTGCTATTCTGCGTTGGCGCGATGATCCGTCATCAGACGAGTCGATACCCGAGCAGCGAAATGAACAAGATGTAAATTCGATCGGTATTCTATTGAGCAATCCTGAAACGCGTTTGATCGTGGGGCTGACGCTGGCCGGATGGTTGGCCTTTGCCCTGCTGGATAATATTTTCTTTGGACAGGCGGCTGCTGCGCATCCTGACGGTGTTGAGCTGGCTGGATTTATCGGTATTATCCTGGGCTGGCTGGGAATGTTTACTTTTGTCAGCAAGTTGTTTTTTTCAAGCTGGCTGCTCAACTATTATGGGGTGCGCGCAGGCCTGTTGTTGCTGCCGGTGAGTCTGGTGCTAGGCAGCCTGGGGATGGTGACTCTGGGTTCATTTCCGGCCGCGCTGGTGTGGGCAGCAGGGTTTACAAAAATCTTGTGTACGGCTGTGGCCTTTTCGGTGGATGAAACTGCGCTTGGCATCCTGTACCAGCCGTTTCCAGCGAATTTGCGCGCGCAGCAGCAGGCATTGCAGGCTGCGCCTGGTATGCTGCAGGCGCTTGCTTTTGGCCTGGCGGGCACGCTCGTATTGGGCACGAATGCGCTCTTTCAGCCCAACCCGGTGGCACTGGCCTTTGTCCTGTTTGTTGTTGTGGCGGGAATGGCTGTTGCAGCGGGAGTGGCGGGGAGAAAATATATTTTAAGGTTCGAGCAGGCCGTGGCCGGTCGGCAATTAAATGGTGATGAATTTTTGGCGGGCGATGCGGAGAGTACCTTCATCCTGGAGCAAGGATTGGCCAGTACGGATGCTGGCATGGTTATTTACTCGGCCCGCATGTTGGAAGCTGCTCAGGTCGCCGTGTTGGAAGCCTCTCTACCTGAACTTTTGACTCATCCAGCGCCTGAGGTGCGCTGGGCTGCGCTGGAATGGGTGCGGAGACTGCGCCTGGCTTCTGCTTTGCCGCTTATCAAAGCCCAAACCCTGATCCCAGACTCGGACCTGGCGGAGGTGAGGGGCGCTGCCCTGCGCTGCCTGGGTGAAATGGGCGATGATGGGGTCATGATTTGGTTGGATGACCCGGCGCAGACTGCCCGGGCAGGGGCGCTGCTCGGTTTGTTGGCCGGTGGCAGTAAGATTGGCAAGGCAGCCGCCAGCGAGAAGCTGAATGAGCTTATCGAGTCACCTGCTGCTGCCGAGCGAGTGCTGGCGGCTCAAATTCTGGGATATGAGAATTCATCCAATATTGGCAGGCAGGAAAGTTCCATTCGCGCCCTGAAACTTTTGATTGGGGATCCAGACGTACAGGTCCGGCGGGCAGCGCTGCGATCCGTTGAGCGTTTTCACAGTGATGAGATATGGCCAGATGTGATCGCGGCGTTGGCTTGTCCTGCGACGCGCAGCGCAGCCGCGATGGCATTGATTGCTGGTGACAGGCAGGCGGTGCCGTGGGTGAGATCGGTTTTTGTAAAGGCGGAAACCGGGCGCGGGGTGATGCTCCAGCTCATCCGGTTGTGTGGCAAAATTGGTGATAACCAGTCGATTGGGCTGTTAAAGAATCACATCGAGATTGCTGACGTGGAATTGCGCTCGGCCGCTCTGCGGGCATTGATCCAATGTGGTTACCAGGTGACTGACTGGGAGCGAGCTCAATTTCAGACTTTATTTAAAAATGAGGTTGGCCATTCGGCCTGGCTGACGGCCTCGGTTGTTGAAGTGGGATTTGGGGTCGGAACTGCCCTGCTGCAGAGTGCGCTGGCGGTTCAGCTGCGCAACAGCCTTGAGCGTATTCTGATCCTGCTGTCTTTCCTGGAGGATGGGCCGGTTGTGCTGCGCGCCCAGGATGATCTTTTCCATGGCTCGGCGCTTAAGCGCGCCAACGCAATCAACGCGATTGAGGTTCAAACCCCACCGCTTTTGAGGGACTGCCTGCTTGCCTTGCTTGATGATCTGTCACCAGACCAGCGCAGCAAACGTTTAAGTGCGGTGTTTCCGCTGGCAAAGTCTGGACGGTGGGGACGGCTAAGCGAATTGGCACTTAATTCAGGGCGGCAGTTGGATGCATGGACGCAGGCCTGCGCGTTGTATACGCTCGGACTGCTGGTTCCCAGGATGATACCGGAGTTATTGCAGGCCTTGTCGTGCTCGCCGGATGAACTGGTTCGGGAGACGGCTGCCAGGCTGGGACATTTGAGCGGCATTGGTGTAGAAGGAGCGCGCGCGATGTTATCAACGATTGAAAGAGTTCTCATTCTTAAGACAGTCAGTATTTTTGTAGAGATGCCCGAAGAGATTCTGGTGGATATTGCCAGGGCATTGAGTGAATCCCCGGTGCTTTCAGGCGAGACGATCTTTGAGAAGGGCGCAATGGGGGACAGCATGTACGTGATTGCCTCAGGCCGCCTGCGCGCGCATGATCGCGAACGCACAATCCACGACCTGGTGAGCGGGGATGCGTTGGGAGAATTAGCGATGTTTGACCCAGAGATGCGCAGCGCCTCGGTGACGGCGATGGAAGATAGTCTGCTGCTGTGTATGGATCGGCATTCGCTGTATGCTTTGATCGATGAACGGCCGGATGTGGCGCGTAGTTTGCTGCAGTCGTTGGCGCAGCATCTGCGCACCCGGCTGCTCCAGCCACGGGCCGAGCGAACATACTGACGATTTTCGCTGGTCTGAAGCGCAGATTTTGAGCAGTAAGTGGAGTAGGGCCGTATGGGGGGGGCTAGAAGTTGATGCCGATATTTTTTGCAAAAATGTCGACAACCTGGGGGTCAAAATGCAGGTCGGATTGTTCCTGGATGAATTGAAGCGCTTGCTGGTTTGTCCATTTTTTCCGATACGGACGGTCGTTGGTGAGCGCATCCCAAACATCGAGAATGGCAAAGATGCGAGCGAACAAGGGGATTTGAGTGCCTTTTAAACCCTGGGGGTAGCCAGTACCGTCCCATTTTTCGTGATGACAGTAGGGGATGTCGATGGCTTTATTTAAATAGGTGATCGGCATGAGCATATCATGCGCGAGTTGAGGATGTTTGCGCATCTCGGCCCATTCTTCGCTGGTTAATTGGCCTTCCTTGAGCAGGATTGAATCGGGAATACCCAATTTGCCGATATCGTGCAGCAGCGCTCCTCTGCGGATGATAGTCAGATCATCATCGCCAACATCCATGGCGCGCGCCAGGGCCAGGGTTTGCTCGGTAACGCGCAGGGTGTGACCTTCAGTTTCATGGTCACGCAGATCCATGGCGCGCGACCAGCCTTCGATGGTGGCATCATAGGCCTGGCTGAGCTCAAGATTGGCGCGCTGGAGGTTTTGGAAGAGTTGGGTGCTATCGATGGCAATGGCGGCCTGACCAGCAAGCGCTTGAATAAAATCGAGCCATTCGGCATCCGGCTGGAAGGGCGCTCGGCGGTAGACTTCCATCACGCCTTTGACCTGTTCTTTTACAATCAAAGGCACACACCAATAGCAGGTAAACCTTTCTGCCTTCCACAGGTTTAAAAATTGGGGATTTTGACTGGCAGTCTCAAGATCAAGCCGCATGATCGGCAGGTGTTCGGTGATGGCGCGCCCGGCGAAGCTGTCATTCAAGTTCATGCTTTCGATAAAGAGGGTATGGAAGCCGCGCCCAGACACCAATTTCAACTGGTTGGAATCTGGGTTAAGCAAGAGTACATCGGCCGCGTCGACATCCAGCTGGGCGATGGTCTGCGTTAAAAGGATGTTGAGGGTGGTGCGCATGTCCAGGCTGCTGGAGATGGCTTGATCGATGGCGCGCAGGGCTTGCAAGTGATCGAGACGCTGAACGGTTTCTTGATACAGGCGGGCCGAGTGGATGGCTCCGGCGGCCTGGGAGGCAAACAGCGAAAGCAGGCGTTCGTCGGCTTCGGAGAATGTACGGGTTGATTCACCGATTTCGTCGGCGGTAAGAACGCCGATCAATTCGCCGCCGTACAGCATCGGGACTTCAAGAATGGCGTGGAAAAAGTTTTCTTGATATTGGCGCGAACGACCTTCCCAGGTGGAATAATCATCGATGCGTAAGGGTTTGCGGGTTTGTGCGACGACTCCGGCCACGCCTTCGCCTTTTTTCAGGCGGGTGCCAATCTTTACAAAAGTAGCCGTGTCGACGGTAAGCGTCAGTTCTTCCCTTTCGGCTTGATAAATATAGATGCCACTGGAGGCGGCGTTAAGCAGTTTTCTGGCGTTTTCAACAATGCCCAGCAGCAGGGCGCTGAGGTCACTTTCTACCGAGATAGCGTTGCTGGTTTCAAAAAGTGACTCGAATTCTTGGGCGCGGCGGGCGGTTTCATCATGCAGCTGCATGCGCTGCAGGGCAGACCCGGTTATTTCGGAAAGCGTCTCCAGCAGGCGGGTCTCATCTTTGTCGAGCTTTCGATCACTGGGTACCGAGATGAACATGACGCCCAGGGTTTGCTGGCTGGTGCGGATGGGCAGGCAGATGCCGCCCCAACCCGCGGGCATCTGGTTTCGCGAGCCTTCATGGGTCTCAGGATCATTGGCAAATTCAGTGGAAATGTAGATTTCGCCAGTGGTGAAGACCCTGCCTGCCATTCCCAGTGCGCTGTTCTTCGGCGGGACATTTAATTGGGCTGTCCAGCCGCGCAGAATCGTTTTTTCTAAATTCCCGGTGGCTTTGTTGTAAAGTTCGATGGAACCGTGTGGGGTGTTGATGATCGCCAGGGCCTGATCCAGGACGATGGCGATCATTTCATCTTGTTTTGAGACGGAACGCAGGGTGAGTGAAATGTGATTGATGGTTTCCAGTTCCAGGACACGCTGCCGGATGGCATCTTCGGTCCGTTTGCGGGCAGAGATATCTCGCATGACGGAGCCAATGCCGAAGCCTTGCCTGGTTTTGACCGGAAAAGAAATTTGTTCAATGGTCTTAGTTTCGCCGTTGACGGTGTCCAGATTGCCTTCGAGAACTTGGTTAAGGACAGGTGATTTCCCGGTACGAAGCATTTCGAGGGTGGCTGATTTGAGCCTTTGCAGGTGGGCCGGCGTGCGCAGTTCGGGGGGGGATAACTGGTAGCGGATGTTCCAATACGGTTTTCCCAGGACATCTTCGGCCTTCAATCCGGTCAGCTCTTCACGTGCGTGATTCCATTCAATGATATTTCCACGTGTATCGACCAGGGTAATACCATCGGAACTCTGTTCGATGAAAGTGCGGTGTTTTTCCTCGCTTTCAAGCAGGGCTGCCTCGGTGTGCTTGCGGGCGGTGATATCGCGAAGCAGTAATAATTTCCCGACTTGATGGTGAATCTCCCTGGTGAGAGTCGAGGAATGCACTTCCAAAATTGTATCCAATGAACCTGGCAGGGTAATTTCCTGCTTGATTTGCTCGCTGGTACCGGAGACAAGCTGCGCCAGGACTGGCGAGATTTTTGCGAAATCTTTTCCGATCACCTGGGAAGTCTCCCAGCTTAATAATTTTTTGGTAGCCTGGTTTATATCAACGATGCGCCCACGCATGTCCAGAACGATGATGCCATCCTGGAGCTGCTCGATCAGTGCAGTTCGGGCAACGGGCAGCAAATCGAGCAGTTGATATCTCATCAGACCCCATGCCAGGAATAAGCCGGTGATAGTCAACCCGGTGGGGGTGATATCCATGCCTGGAACGGGTTCAAGCCCCAGAACGTACATGCTGCCGGTGATGATCGGGAAGATGATCCCGGCAAGGATGATCAATAATTGGCGGCGAAAGATGGGGGGGGCTTTGATGATATTTGCGATCAGGTAAACAAGACCGGCGATCAGCACCGTATACAGATAGACGACATGAATCCAGAACCAGAAGCCATGCTGGTAGATCAATACATTGTTTTCGATGGAGCCTTGTGAATAACCAGGCCAAACCCAGCCGTGCAAAGAGTTTGTCCAGGCCATGATGATGGTTAAATAGGGTATCACCATCAGGAGCCTGACGAAAAATGGGTTGAGTTTGCGCTGGCGAATATAGGTAACCACGAACAAAAACAGGAAGGGGTAGGTAAGGGTAAAACCAATATATGAAATTTGCGTCCAAAGGATCTTGGTACTTTGGGCGATGACGAAGCTTTCAATGCTGCTGGCGATCAGCCACCAGGTTACCGAAACGGAAAAGGCAACGAGGTATCCACCACCGATGGCCTTGCGGCGCGGCCACCCGATCAGCAGCACTATCAATGATAGGATGATGCCGAGGATCATGCCGATTTGGTTGGGGTGAACGTGGATTATCATTAAAGATTTTGGATTGTAAGTTGGAGGATGGCTTATGGAAAGAGGATGATGCGGTTGCGCCCATTGTTTTTGGCGCGGTATAGGGCGGTGTCGGCATTTCTGAGCAGATCATCGATGCTGGACATGTCTTGCGTATAGGTAGCAATCCCTGCGCTGACGGTGATGGTATTGATCAAAACATTGCCAGGGGTGTGGAAAGATAGGTTGGCGATGGAATGTCGGATCCGTTCAGCCAGCGAGGCCGCATCTTCCAGGGAAGTATCGGGTAATAACACGGCGAATTCTTCGCCACCGATCCGACCCAGCACGTCAACCTCACGCAGGATGGTTTTCATGGTTGCCGAGACTTTTTGGAGCGCCAGATCCCCGGCTTCGTGACCGTAGGCATCGTTTACCTTTTTGAATTCGTCAAGATCGAGCATGAGCAGCGCCAGGGGTTGACCATTTCGATGGGCGCGTTTGAATTCATCGGCGCCGCGCTGTATAAAGTAGCGGCGATTATATAGACCGGTCAGGAAATCGGTCATGGCGAGTTGTTCCAGCTCGAGATTCAAGGCCTGGATTTTATCTTCAGCCAATTTTCGCTCGGTGATATCCTGAAATGACCCGGTCAGGCTTTTGGTTTTACCGCCTTCCTGGTGAATTCTTGCCACAGCGTGCACCCAACGGATATTTCCTCTTGCGGTAATTACTTCCCATTCCTGGTCATAAGGTTCACCGAATTTGATCGCCCTTTGCAGGGCCTGTTCAACCCTGGGGCGGTATTCGGGGGTAAAAAAATCCAGTCCATCCGGCACCCTGGGAGCGCCGCCGGTAAAGTCTATTTCAAGGATGCGGAAGGTTTCTTCTGTCCAGGATTGGGCCAGGGTTTCCACATCAAACTCCCATCCGCCAATTTTCCCGGTTTTCTCGGTTTCGCTGAGCAGCGCTTTACTCTTGACTAAATTGGCTTCTGCCTGTTTTCGTTCACTGATATCAGTAAAGACCACGGCAAACTGGTTTTTCCCGGGACAGTAGGCATAGACCTCGTAGTAGCGCTGCAAGGAGGGTGAATAATTTTCCATGCGAATGGATTTACCGGTGAGAGCTACCTTGCAGTAGGTGTTAAACCAGATCGGATCTTCTTGTGGAAGAACTTCACTCTGTCCCCTGCCGATTGTATTCTCGCGTTTGAGCCCTGTCAGTTGTTCAAAGGCCTGGTTGAAGTCGATGAAACGATAATCATAGGGTGTTCCGTTGGCATCAAAGATAAGCTCATGAAGGGCGAAACCTTCGGTCATGTTGTTGAATAACATCCGGTAGCGCTCTTCACTCTTGTGCAGCGCAGCCTCGGCTGTCTTACGATCGGTGATATCCTGTCCCTGGGCGATGGTGGCAAGCGGGGTTTGGCCGTCGCTTGTGAAGAGCGTGGCAGAATTCCACAGAACTGTTCGCACGCTTTTATCGCGATGCTGAATCGCGATCTCGACGGTTTCCCAGCGTTCGCCGGTGAGGGTCTTGTGGATCAGCGCCATGGAGGCGGCAGCATGTTTGGGTGGAAAGAGAATTTCCAGGGATTGCCCAAGTACCTCGGCTTCGGTAAACCCGGTCAGAAATTCAAAGGCGTGATTAAAGCGCGTGATGCGAAATTGAGTGTCCCAAACAATGATGGGGGCATTGGCATGGTTGATGAGATTTTCGAGATAGGCATTGGTTTCGCGCAAGGCCTGCTCGGCCTGTTTGCGGACGGTGTTATCGTGAATGATTGAGAATAGCAGCTGTCTGTCATGCAGTGGGATGGGGGATGAATGTATTTCGACAGAACGCGTTTCGCCGCTGGCCAGGCGATGTAGAAAAACGAAGTAGTTTCGTTTCTCTTCGAGCGCCAGTTGAAGCTCTGCCTGCACTTGATCTGGCGGCAGGGTATTAATTTCCTGGATGTGCATACCGCACAGTTCGGATTTGGGATAGCCGTAAAAATCCACTGCGGCGAGGTTGGCGTCCAGAATAAGGCCGGTTTGAGGTTCGATTATCAACATAATGGCCGAGTGGTTCTGAAACATCAGTCGGAAAACCGGAAGGCTCGCCATACGCCGGCGCCGGATGAATGGCAAGCGACTGGCTTTTGGAGATGGCATCAGTTTTTTCCTGTTTGGGATGGCTGAAAAGTACCATCTTCAGGGGCGCAGCGGGTGCAATTCTTGCCGGCATGTTTGGCGGCGTAGAGAGCCTGATCGGCGCGTAGAAAGAGATTCTCGAAAGTGTCAGACTGCCCGGGCAGCGTCGGCGCGCTGTGATGGGATTGAGCAATGCCGATGCTGATGGTGAGTTTTAGCGGGCCTTGTTCCGTTTCGATGTTCAAGGCGGCAGTACTGGCGCAGATACGTTCGGCAAAGGCCAGGGCTTCATCGGCGCTGGTCTGTGGCAGGATGATCACAAATTCATCTCCCCCGAAGCGCCCGATGATATCTGTGGAGCGAAGTTCGGCGCGGATGGATTGAGTGACGCTTTTCAATACATGGTCACCGGTGATGTGTCCACAGGTGTCGTTGATTTTTTTGAAATCATCGATATCGTAAATCAGAAGGGAAAGCGGGGAATTGTAGCGCGTGGAAATGTCGAATTCGCGTTCGGCAAGTTCGAACAAGCTGCGGCGGTTGTTTATGCCGGTGAGAGAGTCTGTTTGGGCAAGCTGGGCCAACTCCAGGTTCAATAAGCGTACTTTTTCTTCGGCTTGGTTGCGAATAGTGTCATCGCGGTTGCTTTCGCGACGCCCCAACAACTGCCCGGCTTCCGTAAAAACAGGGGTACACCAATGGCTGATCCAACGGGTTTGGCCGTCCGGCGTGATGATGCGGAAATTAATTTCCAGATCTTTTTCTGAAGGTTCGCAGAGAGTATCGAGCAGGTGCGCCTTCAGGCTGGGCTGATCTTCCGGGTGAGTGATCTGAACCAGCAGGTCTGGATCTGCCATGAACTCGGACGGGGTACGCCCGCTGATGCGCAGACAGGAGGGCGAGACGTACCGGTAGCTGCCATCCGGTCCGCGCCAGGCTTCCCAATCGTAGGTAAAGTCGGCCACGGTGCGATATTTCAACTCACTCTGGCGCAATTCAGCAGTCAATTGTTCAGCCATCCGTTTTGAATTGGCGCGTATGCTGAGCATGGAGAGGGTCAGCCAGAATAGGATCAGGCTGCTGCTGGCGCCGCCAATGAATGTAGCCCAGATAATGATGGAATTCGCCATCGCTGCCATGCCGCCCAGGCTGGTAAATCGCAAAGTCCAGTGCTGCCCGCCAAAATCGATCAATTTGGTGGTGGTAAGCGAAGTGTCTGAGGCCGGTGGTTGGTTCGTGGCAGCCTGACTGTCAAAAAGTAAGCTGCCGGGTGAAAGGCTGGAGCCATCGTAAACCTGCAAAGCGACCTGTTTGGGCTGATCCCAGCCCTTGAGGGTGCCGAGCATCATATCGGTCATGCGGTACGGGCTGTAGACCCAGCCCTGGATGGCGGTACGGCGTTGTTCAACGGTCTCAGTGGGAAGCCCGCGCAGGTAGACCGGGACATACATCAAGGTTCCGGGTTGTACATCCTGGTTGGTCTCCTGTACCAGGGTGACTTTTTCAGAGAGGGCGACAGTATTCTTGTCGCGGGCGCGTTCCATGGCGGCGCGGCGCACAGGGTCGGAGAACATATCGTATCCAAAGGCGCGCAGGTTGCGGTTTAAAAATGGTTCGAGGTAGACGATGGCCGTATAGTTTTCGCGGTCGCCGGGGGGCGTTACGCTGTAGTTGGGGAAGCCCTGGGCGCGGATTTCCTGGATGTGTTTGGCAAGCTGCCCGGGTGGAATGATGAGGGCAAAGCCAATTCCCTGGATACCCGGGAGCTGTTGTTCGATCTGCAGGTGTTGGGCAAAGGTCTTCCATTCCTGGCGGGTGACGGCAGGGGATGCATCGAAGAGTGCTGCACCGCTGCGCAAGAGCAGGGCGCTGCGGTCGAGACGGTCGCTAATGATGAGCTGGATTTCGGCGGCGGCGAAGTCAAAGTCGCGTTGGGCGGCTGTTTCGGCATTTGCCTTGCTGTAAAGTGTAACGAACAGGGTGAAGATCAATCCGGCAGCGAGTATGCTAAAGGCGATCCAAAGGTTTCGTGCGGGGGTGAGGCGCACTAAATTTGCCAGGCTGGCGCTGTAGGACACCGGCAGGGGCTGGGCAATTGCGGGGATTGATTTAGTATCTGGAGGTTCGTGTGTCATTTTTTACCAGTTGAAACTGATAGCAGTTCTTCTCTCATTATAATCGTTTGGTAAGATGGATTGCGGAAATATTTATTTTTTAGATGAAATTTACGAGCAGATTGAAGGGCGAAAACGAAGATTGCCACGTCATGGGGGAAACCTGTGCAAATAACAAGAATCGGGCTGGCAGAATGGGTGTTTCGATAATGATATGTCCTGGTGAATTGCTGAAATATTAACGGTTGGCGCTAAGACGGGTATAATGCAAAAGCCGCACAGCCTGGCTGGATGATGATTTGTGAGCAGACCCGCGTGCCGCCGGAAAGGAGGTTAGATGTTAAAAAAAGCAAGAGGTGAGCCATTAACCCAACCGGTGGAAGTCTCTGTAAGTCAACCCGAGGGCAGCCCGGTTGAACAGTGCGTGCAGATGCTTCTGCGTATGTTGTATTTACGGGACTATGAAACCGAGCTGCATACCCAGCGAGTCGCGCAGTTGTCATTAGAGCTGGCAACGAAGTTGGGGCTGGCTGAGGAGCTGTATGCTGGAATTCGGATTGGAGCGCTGCTGCATGATATTGGCAAACTGGTCATTCCGGATGCCATTTTGTTTAAAGTTGGAAAACTGACTACCGCAGAGTGGCAGACGCTGCAAACTCATCCACGCAATGGTTATAATTTGCTTGCTCCAGTGGCTTTCTTCAGGGATGTGGTCGATATTCCTTTTTGTCATCATGAGCATTGGGATGGGAGTGGGTATCCGAGAGGCATGAAGGCTGAGGAAATACCATTAAATGCGCGCATCTTTAGCATCGCGGATGTGTGGGATTCGCTTTCCACCGACCGGCCTTACCGTCCAGCCTGGAAGTTGGAGGATGCCAGGTTTTTCATGAAGGAACAAGCCGGGGTGATGTTCGATCCGGGCCTGATGCCGGCATTTTTTGAGATCGCCGGTTGATGTTTGCGGGTTATGTTGTGTGCCTGATGGTAAGGAATACTTCCACCAGGGCCGGGTCGAAATGTTGGTCGGATTGCTGCTGGATGTAGGCGAGCACCTCGGTCACTGGCAGGGCAGAGCGATAGGGGCGGGATGAGCACAGGGCGTCCCAAACATCAACGATGGCGAACATGCGGGCTTCCAGGGGAATTTCTTCGCCGCGAAGTTTGCGCGGGTAGCCGCTGCCATCCCACTTCTCATGGTGGCAGTAGGGTATATCCAGGGAGGGCAGCAGGTATTCGATGGATGACAACCAATGATAGGCGTATTCGGGGTGCTTGCGCATGATTTCCCATTCTTCCGGATCAAGTGCGCCAGGTTTGAGCAGGATGGAATCTGGAATGCCAAGTTTGCCGACATCATGCAGCAAGGCGCCCAGGCGAATGGTTTCTATTTTATCCTCGGCAATGCCCATGACGCGGGCAAATTCGACTGTGTGCTTGGTAACACGGATGGAGTGACCTTCGGTTTCCTTGTCGCGCAAATCGAGGGCATTTACCCAGCCCTCGATGGTTTTTGTATAGGATGCCAGCAGTTTTTGGTGGGTGATTTCCAATTCGTTACGCTGTTCGATGAGACGGCGGTAACGATTTAAGCGGGTGATGGTTTGGATACGGGCCGAAAGTTCAATTCCATCGAAAGGCTTGGAGATGAAATCATCGGCGCCGGAGCGCAGCCCTTCGAGGCGAGAGTCGCGGTCCTCCAGGGCGGTGATCATGATGATGGGCATTTCAGCGATCAGGGGGGAAGAACGGATCTGGCGGCAGGTTTCGAAGCCGTTTACGCCCGGCATCATGATGTCGAGCAGGAGCACGTCGGGTTGTTTTTGCAGGGCCAGGGCCAGCCCATCCAGGCCGTTTTCGGCGAAATAGAGTTTGTATTCGCTGTCGAGCAGCATTTCCAGTGTTTCCCGGACAACTTCGTCATCGTCCACTACAAGGATGCTGGCTTGATTTTGCATATCATTTTCCTTTGGTTTGGGTACATCTGATCCATTTGGATTAGCGCGAGACTCACGAAAAAGTTCATCCTGTTCAGGAGGCACAGCCCGAGTGGCCCGGGTTCTATTTTGCGCCTGTGATGTGATCATTTATGAATGAGTCGATTAATGGTGTTGGCCAGGTGTTTCATGGTGACGGGTTTGCTGATGTATTCATTCGCGCCGGCTGCGATGCACAGCTCGCGGTCGCCGGTCATGGCCAGGGCGGTCAGCGCGATGATGGGTGTGGCGGCAAGCTGCGGGTCGGCATGGTTGCGCAGGCGGCGGATGGTTTCGAGCCCATCCATGTTGGGCATCTGGATATCCATAAGGATGATATCGGGCTTGATTTCGGGAGCGATCTTGAGCAGTTCAAGACCGCTGCGCGCGGCGCTGACGTCAAAACCAATCGATTCGAGAAAACTGGAAAAGCTATCCAGAATGATTTCATTATCGTCGGCGATCAAAACCTGCGGGGCCGTCTTTTTACCGGGGATGGGGATGGCATAGTCTGAAGAAAAGGCCCTGGCAAATTGAGCTCGCAGCTCTTGCAGGCCGAATGGTTTGGACAAATATCCGGCTGCGCCCAGGCTGACGGCTTCGGCGCGCAGCTTCTCGGAGGATGTGATCACGATGACGGGGATGGCGCGGGTGCGTTCGTCGGTCCTGAGTTGGGAAAGCAGTTCCATGCCAGACTCGTCCGGCAGGTTAAGATTGAGCAGGATCAGCCCCGGCGCCAGTAGGGCGGTTTTGAGCAGTGCCCCGCGGGCGGTCGGCTGGATGGTGGCGGAAATGCCGATTCCCAAGAGGAAGCGTGTGAATTGTTCGGCATCGTTGGGATTATGTTCAATGATGATGGCATTATTACCCGGACTGGGACTGCCCGGGTTGGTGGGTGTGCCGGGTTGGGCTTCAGCTTTGCTCCAGGGCAGCGAGATGGTGAAGCGGCTGCCTTGATCTGGATCGCTTTCGACCAGGATGCTTCCGCCGTGCAGCTCGGCCATGCGCTGCACCAGCGACAAACCCAGCCCGGTACCTGAGTACTGACGGGCGAGGCTGCTGTCAATTTGGATAAATGGTTTGAAGAGTTTGCCCATGTCTTCAGGCTTGATGCCAATGCCTTTATCCCACACGCAGAAGTGGATGCTATTTTCGTCTGGCCTGGTTTGAATATCCAAACCGATCTGGCCGCCTTCAGGGGTGAATTTGATGGCATTGCTGAGCAGGTTGACGAGCATTTGCTTGAGGCGGCGCCCATCGGCGCGCAGGGTGATGGAGGGTGTGTTCATGGCGAAGCTGACGTTTTGTTTCTTTTGCTGCGCCAGGCCCTTGACGAGCTGCAGGCTGGCCTGGCAGACATCCGCGACGGAACAAGGCTCGATCTGCATTTCCAATTTTCCGGCTTCAATTTTGGAAAGGTCGAGGATATCGTTGATTAGCTCAAGCAGGTGGCGACCGCTGACATTGATGTTTTTTATGGCCTTTAGTTGTTTATCATTCAGTGCCCCATGGGCCTGCATTTGCAAGGCCTCCGAGAGACCCAATATTCCGGTGAGCGGGGTGCGCAGTTCGTGGCTCATGCTGGCGAGGAATTCGTCTTTCAGGCGTCCAGCCTTTTCCAGTGCAGCATTGGCGGAGCTTAATTTATCACGGTTTTCGCGCAGGGTTTCTTCAGATTTCTTGCGTTGGGTAATGTCTCGCACCACACTCTGCACGAGAACAGGTTTCCCATCCGGGTCCCGAACCGCCGAGAGATTAATCTCAACCTGGACATTCTTTCCGTCTTTGGAAACCAGGGTTCTTTCGTAGAGCGGCACGTGCTCACCGCGCAGGGCTGCCTGGAATTGGTCGTCTGAATCCTTGAGCTGGTTGATAGGAACAACCTGGCCCTGGTTTACATCAAGCCATTCCTGATGCGTGTAACCTATCATATTCAGCCCATGCTGGTTGGCCTGTACTTCTTTGCCTTCGGGAGAAAACAGGAATATGCCATCGTTTGCGTTTTCAAACAGGGCGCGATAGGTTTCCTCGCTCTGACGTACCTCGGCGGTGCGTTCTTCAACGCGTTTCTCGAGATCGCGGTTAAAGGCTTCCAGCTCTTGTTGGGTGGCTTTCTGCTCAGTAATATCGGTGGCAATCCCGGCGGTACGGATGACTATCCCGGCCTGGTTTAGAACCGGAAAACTGCGATCCCAGACCCAGCGGATGGTGCCATCTGGTCTCTGAATACGATACTCCAGCTCGGTACGGATACCCTGGGATTGTTTTTCCAGGGCTGCAAACATGCCGGGCTGGTCTTCTGGCAGGATGCTTCGAATGTATTCGCGCGGCTCCAGGTAGATGCTTTCGCAGGATCGCCCCCAGACGATTTCATAGGCCGGGCTGATGTAAACCATTTTTTGTTCAAGCTGGTCGAACATCCAGAAGACTTCGTAGAGGTTGTCGGATAACTGTCTGAAGCGTTCGGTGCTGGCGAGCAGGTCGGTTTCGAACTGCCGGCGCTCGAGCCACTGCCCGAGCATGCGGGCAACATTATCGATCAAATTTTGTTCTTCCGGGATGAAGACGGGTTCAGCCTGGTTGTAAAAGATAGCCAGGCGGCCATGCGTTGCACCGTTGATCAAGATTGGAGCCTGGAGATTGAAGATGGCAGGTTGGATATCAGGATCAAAATCGAGATTGGCGGAAGTATGATACTGCGCTCCGTCCAGCTCAATGAGAGCGGTGCTGAGGGAGGGCTGCTGCATGGCTGGAATAACCATTCCGACGATATTTTGGCAAGTGGATTCCAGGGTGGCAGATTTGTCTTCCAACAGCAGGCTGATGTTGTACAGGCAGGTTAATTCCATCAGTCTTTCGTTGAGTTCAAGTTCCACCTTGCGGCGTTTGGTAATATCCAGCACCGTCCCAGAGATGTTAACCAATTTTCCGTTGGCATCCACTAGCGGTTGAATTCTTGTTTCGTAGTAGCGCTGTTCGTAGGGGGTGGAAATGGCGCGATAAACCACGGTGATGGATTCACCCAAATCGATGGCCATTTGTTGGGCATCCAACAGCGGCTGCTGGTCATTCGGGTGGATCGATTGCATGAACTCTGGTAATGGAGGCGCACCCTGGCTCGGGTTACGCTCAAAGAGTCTGAACATTTCCGTCGACCACGTGCCTGAGCCAGTTTTTACATCCAATTCCCAACTGCCCATATGGGCAATGGCCTGGGCGGCTTCCAGGTTGGCCTGACTGGCCTCCAGCAGTTCACTGGCCTGGCGGCGATCAATAGCGGTTGCCACCTGTGAAGACACAAACTCGAGGATTTGTTGTTCGCGCCGGGTGAAGGCGCTGGCATCAAAGTAATGTTGGACTGCCATGACGCCGATGGTCCGGGCGTGGGCAATCAGCGGCACGCCCAGCCAGGTCTGGGAGACTGTACCGACCGGGACGTAATTGGCGCGCACAAGCCACTCATTTCTGATGTTGGGATCGTATTGCAGGGATTTGCCGGTCCGCAAAACCTGCTCGGTCAACCCATTGCCCAATGCAAAGGGTTCCGAATCCCATTGATCTTTTTCATCGACTGAATAGACAAAGCGCAGCATTTTTGTGGTTTCATCATACAGGGCAATGTAAAAATTCTCGGCGTACATGACAGCAGCAATCTGGCGGTGGATTTGAGCGTACAGGTCCTGCAAGGATCCGGCAGACTGGGCGGCCTCCGCTATTTTATAGACCGTTTCTTGCAGGATGGCTGCCTGAATGCGCTCAGTAATATCCATAAAGGTGATAATGATCAGATCTTTGTTGACGGATGTGGAATATAAGACTGTGCGCTTCTCGCCTTTGATGGTCTGGATGTTCAATTCTTGATTGCGAATCTCGTCAGTTGTGCGGAATAATTGAAGCATCTCCTCAAATTTGGTCACATCTTTGAGATGGAGACGCAGGTTATCGCGTGAAACGCTTTCGGGAGAGTCATACCCCAGCGAGTCGGCGGCGGCCTGGTTGATATAAGAAATTTGACCATCAAAATTTATGCGTATTACGCCGCTGAGAGCATGGTCTGAAAGGCTGCGGAACTCAGCCTCGGAGCTTGCCAGGATCGCTTCCAATTTTTTGCGGGAGTTCACATACGTCAGGAAGGAACGAACAAGCAGCAGGCCGGTGAGCAGACACAATAATTCCGCCCATTCATCCGTCAGGGTTAGATCGCTGCGGCCAGGACGAACCACGATGATCCAATCTCGTCCAGCGATCTTGATGATTTGGGTTTGAAACATACCGGTTTGGAGGTCTGCCAGTGAGGGAGCTCCTTCGGGCGGGATGGATTGAGGGCCGGAGACGGATGGGGAAAACCCGAGGAACATAGGGTTGGCAGGGTCGCTGACATCATACAAATATGTTTCGATGTCATGGTAGTTAAGATTTAGATAAGCGTTTTGCAGCAGCACCCCGCTTTGGTATACCCCAAGAACCAGCCCGCGCAGGTTGGCGCGGCGTTCTTGAAGTGAATTGGGGATGACACTGGTTGAGTAAACCGGTAGGATGATCAGCAGTCCGACCTGATTGCTGGTTTCCTGGACCAGGTGGATGGGGGCGGTGGCGGCTGGTTTGCCGCTGTCAATGGCCGCGTTGATCGCGTTCAGGCGGAATGGATTGGAGGCAAGATCGTAACCGAAGGCAGCCTGGTTGGGGGTAAATGGTTCGATCAGGGTGACGGGGAAATATTCGGGCCGGGCTCCGGCCGGGATGCTGGCACCGGTGGAATCTTTTTCCAGGATGGAAAAAGCAGGATAGCCCTGTGCGCGGATGGATTGTTCGTAGGCGGGGCGATCAGCCTGGGTGATGCGCGGTATCCATTCGAAGGCCAAAGTTGCTGGCGATTCGGACAGCAGCGCAGCTGAAAAGGTCTTGAATTCGCTGGCAGTGACTTCATGGGAGGATGTATACAGACCCCGGATGGATGTAAGCGCCAGAAATTCCTTGTCGAGCGTGGCTTGAAGGCCGCGTGACAATTCGGAAGTCTCGCGTTCCAGAGTTTGAGCGGTCTGCAGTTGATTGCTGTTCCAGATGAGAAAAAAGGCCAACAGAGTCAGCCCGAGGATCAGGGACGTGATCGGCCATAATAGTGGTTCGCCGATATGTTGTTTGCGCGAGCGTATGGAAAGTATGACCAGAGCCGGGGTGAATAGCAAGATGCCGATGAAGTCGCCCAGCCACCAGGTCCAAAACTCGGTGACGTAGCCGCTCCAGTCGACCAGCCTGGCGATGTACAGGCTGGTTACGCCAACGGATGGGGCGATCAGAGTGGCCAGAGCGGTGATGCCAATGGTAAACAAGGTGGCACGGATGGTATCTGCTGGGATGATCTTGATGAAACGGTTTATCAGCCAGGCGCCCAGCCAGGCCTGCAAGGTTGACCCGGCAGCCAGAGCGCAGGCGACAGAAAGGGGTGCTGCGCCGGGCAGAACTGTCAGGTTGGCAAAAAGGGAGCCTGCAAAGATTCCAATGCCCATCCATGGGCCCCAGATGAGCACCGCTGCCAGTGCCAACCCGGATGGAGGCCAGAACGGTGTGATCACGCCGGGGGGAATGGCCATTAAATAGCCAATCCGCGCTGAGAGGTAGTACAGCGCGGCAACCAGGCAAGTTTCGGCCAGGCGGCGGAAGATGGATGGCGATGGCGTATTCATGCGCTAATCCTGAGTGAAGTTGCCCATTCCCATGTCGAAACTGGGGCGGTTCTTACTACTGGCCCAATTGAGTAATCATAGCAGGTTTTTGAGAATTCGCAACTTGCGTTTTTGATAAGAGCAAGTACTAAGTCAAAAGAGACCCCCAGCCTCCCCCAAATTCCAAAGTGCGGAATTTATGGGAGGGCGACTTTCCCTCCCCCATTTGTGTTCTTCAAATGGGGGCCGGCGGCCGGAGGGGGTCCGGGTTTGAATTCCACGGCAGGGTAAAGCTGAAGCGGCTGCCGAGACCATAATTGCTGTGTACCTGTATGTTGCCGCCGTGAAGTTCCACCAGGCGTTTTGCCAGCATCAGACCCAGACCGGCGCCGGAAAACTGGCGGTTCAACTGCCCGTCAAGCTGCAAAAAAGGTTTGAAGAGCCGCGGCAGGTCTTCTTCCTGAATACCGATGCCTGTATCCCAGATGGTGATGGCGACTGTGTGTTGGCTGAGGTCGCCGAATACTTCGATGCCCAGGCTGCCGTCTTTGGGTGTGAACTTGATGGCATTATCCAGCAGCAGAAGCATGATTTGCCGGATGCGGCGGGCATCGGCGTGGAGAATGATCATTTCATCGTTGGTTTCATAGCTGATTTTCTGTCCATTCGCTTCGGCCAATTTATTCCGGCTGGAGATGCAGCTCCAGCACAGGTCGTTTAACAAACAGGGACTGAGCTCAAGCGACATCTCGCCCGAATCGCTGTTGGCCAGATCGATGATGTTGTTGATAAGATCCAACAAGAGCTTCCCGCTGGTTTGGATCAGATTGATAGCGTTCGATTGTTTTTGATTTAAGTCCCCGTAGGATTGGTACTGCATGACTTCGGCAAGCCCGAGGATGCCGGTCAGGGGCGTGCGCAATTCATGGCTGACATTGGTGAGAAAAATATCTTTGGTGCGCAGGGCTTTTTCGAGAGCCAGGTTGGATGCTTGCAGTTCCGCGGTGCGTTGCTCCACACGCTGTTCGAGATGGGTATTTAATTCGAGAATTTGGGCCTCGGCCAGTTTGCGCTCGCTGATGTCCTTTTGAACCGTAACCCAGACAGGTCCATAATCGGGGTGCTCGAATTCGGAGACACTGGCGAAAGTCCAAAAAGGGGAGCCATCTTTTTTGATGTTGTAAACTTCCCCGCGCCAGACCCCATCCTGTTTGAGGCTTTTGATAATGCCATCGACAGTTTGATCTGGGGTTGTGTGGGTGGGAGCATTAAGAATCGAGATGTGTTTTCCGGTCAGTTCGCCAGGGTCATAACCGAATATTTTTTCGAAATGCGGGTTGGCGAGAACGATGCCGGAATCACTTTCGCGGACAAGCACAACGCCTTCGGCCAGGTTTGCCATGATCAGGGTGTTAAGTTGCAGGGAAGATTCGGCGCGATGGCGGATCACCAGTTCCTGCCTGAGGTTTTCGCGCAGATCGCTGGCCCAGCCGATGAAAGTTCCAATCAGGATCATGCCCAGTGTGGGGGCAAGCGCCTGCAAGTTGATCATCCTGTCCATATACGCGTAACCAAGTAAGTAGAAAAAGAGCACATTCAGCGGATAAGCCGCCAACCCAATCAGCCCGCCGGTGCGCATTCCAAGCAGCCAGGCAGAAATGATGACAGGTACAACTGCCAGGGCGTTGGCATTGATCCCAAGCCGGTAGAACAGGATTAGCGCGCCGATGCCATAGAGAACCCATATCAGAAGTGCGAAAAACAGGCGGGTGGACAGGCTTAAATTTTTTCTGGTGCTTTCAAGGGGCAGACGCGTAATCAATAAGTTCATGCTACTTCATTGAAAATAAAAGGTTGCATAAGTCTCTGTCCATTGGATAAATGTATTTTCGATTTCCTGTGTAGATGCATCAGCCTCACAAGAACCAGGGGCTGCCTTGAAAGTTGTCCTGTGCAGCAAAAAATGGTTTATGATAGGATTGGTAAAATGATTATATCATTCGTAGAAAATGTTGGTTGATTTGAATATTTAGAAAGTGGAGGAAGGCGCATGCAGCCGCTGGCGTTATTTGATCTTGATTTCACCATGTTGGATGGTGATAGCGAATTTATGTGGAGTAGATTCTTGTTTGATCAGAAGTTGGTTGGGCAGGATTTTATGGATGGGATCAGCGCTTTCTATCGCGATTATGATGCAGGCTGCCTGGATATTTATGTCTACCAGAGTTTTTTACTGGGCCCGTTGACGCTTTTGTCTGTGACACAGCGCGAGCACTTGCTGGCAGATTATATGGACAGGGTTCGCCTGGTGGTGCGCCCGGAAATGTTGGCAGTGGCGCAGCGCCATCGCGATGATGGCTACGAAATGTTGTTGATCAGCGCAACCAATCATTTTCTGGTTGAGCCGACTGCCAGGCTGCTCGGTTTCAACAATATTATTTGCACCAATGCAAAGCGGGATGGTGAGGCCTATACAACTATGCTGGAGGGTATCCCGGCTTTTCGCGAGGGGAAGGTACGCCGTCTTGAACAATGGCTGGCTGAGAATGGCCTGACACTCGAGGGCAGTTGGGGTTATAGTGATTCGTTCAATGACCTGCCCTTGCTCGAACTGGTCACACATCCAGTGGCGGTCAAACCGGATGCGCGCCTGGAACAGCATGCCCGCCAGCGGGGCTGGATGATTTTGGATTTTTGATTGCAGACAAAATTGAGAGTCAGGTCATATAAAAGGGCCTTCCGGCTAAAACCGGAAGGCCTTTTTGTGCTGCTACCAATAAGAGCTCAGGCTACTATTTTGGTCATCATTTTCTGATGAACCGCCAGAGATAAGGTTTATCAGTCCTGCGCGTACCAGCACCTTCAAACTATTTTTTTGCATAGCCCCCCCTATAAATGAAGGAGAACCTGCCAGGCAGATGTTCAGTCAATCACAATTCTATTTGCCTGGGGGTCTTCCGGGCGCAGGTTGTGGCGCTGCCTGAAAGAGCCATTCACGCGCAGCTTGTTGGGAGTGGAATTTCTGAATCCTGCCGCTGCACTTTTCGACTATTTTGGTGAAAAATTCCACCGACGGGCTGATTTTTTTAGAGAAGATCGCGATACGGATGTCGGAAAATTCTTGCCCTGAAACTTGCATGCCCAACTGGTAGAGATCGAGCATTCCCAGGGTATCTTCCTGATCAGTCATATCACACAGCACATGGGTAATACCCTGTTCCTGGCGAATTGTTAAAATGGACTGCAGGACGGCTTCCACTTGCTCGGCGTAGAGAACGTTGGAAAAATGAAAACACAGGCAAGCGGGTTGTTGTTCTATGGTTGTCTGGAACGGCATAGGTTTGTCTTCTTTGAAAGAGACCCAATGATGTTTATCAATCAACAAAGTTCATTTTACTGGTATCTGGGATGCCGGGCAATATCCGCGAGTGATTAATTTAGGATGATATCAAGGGTTAACCAGCCTCATCCTAACCCGGAAAATACCGTTGCCGCTGTGAGCTGCGCCACCCGTTTAATCGGAGCAGGCGAGGCTTGGTCGAAGTCTGTTTCGCGGAAAGCGCCGCGGTTGTGGGATAATAAGAGTGCAGCCAGGTGCGGGGATGTTCCGTTAACCAAGATCCCAACTGGTACTTCACAGTGATAGTTTCTTTTGAAAGGGAACCGATGCTACCCTCTACAGCCAAAATAAATGTATTTTTTGAATCTGGAAGAAGACGTGTCTTTGCGGGCGCAGTGGATTGGCCAGGTTGGTGCCGGTCGGGAAGCGATGAGCAGTCGGCCTTGCAGGCGCTGTGCGATTATGCCCCGCGTTACGCGGCCATTTTGAATGCGGCTCAGATCGAGTTTCAGCCAGTCTCCAGCCCGCAGGATTTTGTGGTGGTCGAACGGCTGGTTGGGAATGCCAGCACCGATTTCGGCGCACCGAATATTGGGCTGCCGAGTGATGAAAGGCCGTTGGGAGAAAGTGAGTTCCTGGAGCTGCAAAGACTTTTGATGGCCTGCTGGCAGGGGTTTGATGTGGCTGTCTTGAGCGCTGCAAATCGTGAATTGAGCAAGGGCCCACGCGGTGGAGGCCGCGACCTGGTAGGGATCGTGGAACACCTGCTGGGATCGGATGCCTCTGATCTGGCGCACCTGGCTTTTCAATTTCAAATACGCAGCGGAGAAGGTCTTGAGCTGGAACTTGGTCGGACGCGCCAGACCATGCTGAATGCCCTGGCGCGCGCCGCGCTTGGGGAACTGCCTTCTTTCGGTTCGCGTGGTGGTGAGATTTGGACGGCGCGCCGGTTTGTGCGCACGATTGCCTGGCACTGCCTGGATCATACCTGGGAAATCCAGGACCGGGTGGTGTGAGGATTTAATATCCAATGCCCTGAATCCGGACAAGCCGGAAAAGAAAAACCTTTTCACCACGAAGGCCACCAAGAATCACGCTAGCCCCGGTTCCGGCATGTGTCTGAACCGGCCCTGCTAGAACGGGCACTATCGCGGAAAAACGCCGATAAAACCTTTTAAATGATGTTGAACGAAGCAATTTCCCATGTTGAACTCAAATTTTGCGATTTTCGGATTGGTCAGCGATTATTCGCGCAAAACCGCTCGTCAATGTGCAAAAAAGGTTATCCCAGCCAGCGGTATGTGTTCAACCTTTGCCTGACCATTACAAAAAAAAAATGCGTTTCCCTTAAAACTTCGCGTACTTCGCGCCTTCGCGGTTAAAGAACTTCTTGTTTTTTGTGCAAGAATCTCACTGATAAAGTACTAATGGGTTTGGTTTGAAGCTGCTGGAAATTGTATTTGGACGCGGCTCGTCGCAGAAAATGCGGCGAGAGCGTCCATTTTTTATAATGATGAGGGGTTCCTTCCGTTTTATCTGGTAATTCTCGCATCTATTGAGACAGGTACCGCCCCTGGCTGCGTAGAGATAAAGCCTGCAGCCAGTCAAAGTAATCATTAACCAGCATATACAGCCACCGATGGCTTTCGGTGGCTGTATATTGTCTCTGACGATCGTCGGACTTTTCAGGGAGGTTGAAAAGATGTAAATTGAACATATATTATTTATCCCCCCGAGCAGATTGCCACGTTTTCAGAACCACAGGTTGACGTGATCAGGCTGATTGGCTGCAATTGCAAGGGTGATCGCTACCTTCTCGCCAGGTTCGGATTATTGAAAGGGATTGCCATGATTGGACAGACGGCTCAAACAATGTGGATGCGGTCAATGCTGGGGAGTAGCTCGGTGGGGGGCGATGCTTCGCCCCTGGATATTTACCGGATGCTGGAGGCGTATTACCTGAACAATGGTCTGTATGATGCTGTGCAGCAGGCGTTTTATGAAAGCGGCATCTGGACGCCAGGCATGAAGCCATTGCGCAACCCGGCAAAGCGCACGGTTGAGTTCCATGTGACGCACATTTGGCCAGGCGCGATTGAAAAGGCTTTGCCGATTGTGACGGATAACGCGCGGATCATTGCGCCTCTGTACCAGGTGTACAAGTGGAGCAATTGGGCGGTTAAGAAGCAGCTGGCTGCTCGCTGGTTTGCGCTGTATGGTGATTGGTTTTGCAAGGTGGCCACCTCTATGGATGTGGCTGGGAATGTTACGCGGGTATTCTTGCAGAATATTAAGCCTGAATTGGTGACTGACTTTGAGCAGGATGAACGCGGCAACGTGGTGTACATCCGTTTGGACATTCCGCAAGGGCAGGGGATGACTCATACTGAGGTTTGGTCTTTGGCGGATGGGTTTCGGCTGTTTGTCCATAAACTGGACACAGGGCGGCCCATTGACCAGCTGGGCCGGCCTGCGCAAGAGATTAGCCTGGAGCAATTTGGGATTGATTTTGTTCCGTTTGTGCATGCGTCTTTTATTGACATGGGAGATAAGCGCGGTTTGGGTGTGTTTATGCTGGCGCTGGATAAGATCGACGAGGCCAACCGGATGACCACGCGACTGCATCAGTTAATATTTCGCTATAACAAGCCAACCATCGCTATATTGGCCAATGCTGTTGACAACACAGGGCGCCCGCTGCCTGCGCCGCGAATGGATTTGGCCAATGCCGGCAAGATAGATCAACACGACGATGATATTAAGTCATTCCCGGGGAACAGCAGTATGCAGTACCTGGTGGCGCCGATCAATTACGAGGCGCATTTGAACGCGATCAATGCGCAGATGAAAGAACTGGAGGAAGATCTTCCTGAACTGACATACTACCGGCAGAAGGAGCTTTCTTCTTCGGTCAGTGGGCTGGCGCTGCGGCTGATGCTGAGCCAGGCTGTTGACAGAACGCTGGAGGCGCGCGGGAATATTGAGAGCGCGTTGGTGAAGGCTGGTGAGATGGCGCTGAGTATGGGCATGAGCGCTGGGATCTTTAAGCGCATTGGGAAGTATGAGGCTGGTGACTTTGATCATGCCTTTGCTGAGCGTGAAGTGATTCCGTATTCTGTGCAGGAGAAGGCTAACACCATCTCGATGGAGGTTAGCGCGGGCGTGCCGCTGGTGACTGCTGCCAGGCGGCAAGGCTGGACAGAGGCAGAACTGAACTGGATGGAGGCGGACCGTGAGAGAGAACTGCTCCGTGTGGCGGACCCGACTGCGGCGCTGGATGGACAGATCAATACCCTGGGCGGGAGGGCGGGAGGTCTGCTCGATGTGCAGATGGGGAAGGGCGATAGCCAGGTCAGTGCCTTGAGTACGTTGCAGAAGTTGTTGAGCAGCCTGGATGTTAACAGCGCTAAAGGTAAGGTTGGTACCGGTGTCCCTCCACAGAATTAGACCCCCCTCCCCCCCCCTACCACCCCCCGGGTGGGGTGCCTTGAATTGTGTGTTTTGTGTTAGAAAATACACCGCTATACCCCAAAAGGCACCAAAAAGTGCCGGAAAAAGGGGAAATTGGAGGTGACGCGATGGTAGAAAATTTGTTCAAAAATGGCATTATCTACGTTTACTCTGACGGTCAAAATGAGGAGATTGAGGCATGATGAAAAGATTTGACAGCATGGTTTTTTCGGCGGACGGGACGGGGGCGGGATCGGCTGCGTCTCTGGCTGCGCCATCGGCGGGCGGGGCTGCCGCGGTTTCCGCGGAGTTGGCGGGCGACCTGTCGGCGGCGGCGGCGGCGGCTGCTGATGGCGCAACCGCTTTGCGTGGCCAGCGGCCCAACCAGTCGGCGGAGAAACTTTTTAGCCAGGACGATCTTGACCGGGTTGTACGGGAGCGCCTCGAGCGGGAGAAATCCGCTCGGGAACGGTCGGCGCTCAAGGCGAAGGAGGAAGCCGAGGCCGAGGGTTTGAAGGCGAAGCAAGAGTGGCAAGCGCTGGCGGAAGTGAAGGAGAAGCAGGCCGCGGAACTGTCGGCCAGGCTGGCGCTGCTGGAACCGGTTAACGCTACGGCGGAGCGCTACAGGGGCGCTTTGGAGAAATACCTGGAGGCGGAAAAGAAGGACATGCCGAAGCATGTTCTGGTGCTGCTGGAGAAGTTGGATCCGGTGGACCAGATTGAATACCTGGCGCAGAACCGCGAGGTTTTGAAGCCTGCCAGCGCGCGCGGCGCGGCAGGTGTGCCTGCAAGCCCTGACCCGAAGGAACGGACTCTCTCCGAGGAAGAACAGGAGCGGGCAAGGCGTGGGCAAGCTAGTCTTTATTCGAGCTTTTGATTGGAGATTGGAGATTGGATTGCTGTTCCGCAAAGGTCGCGCCATATGGTGGATATACGAAAATAATGGGCACTATTGACAGGCAAGAGCGGATTGCGGCGCCGCAAAGAACGC
>CAIMZS010000505.1 GCA_903846015.1 uncultured Anaerolineae bacterium
AGTCAGCCCGCCGATTAAACGGTTGTATTCGGCGTTTAGTTTCTGTTCTTCAATAAACAGAGGCAGGTTTGCCTCCCGGTAGAGGGCAGCCTCCGTCCGCATTTTGCGCAGCGGCAGGTCAAAGCCCTTTGGCTCCAGCTTGCTATCCAGAAGTTTTTTCTTTAGTTCCTGGTCTGCGGCCCTGGCTTTCGGTTGAATCGCTTCCATCTAAGCGTTAAAACGCTGTTCCACTTCCGGGTCGGCTGTGAATTGGGTGGTTGCAATATATAAGCGGGTAAAGAGCTCATCCAGATGGGAAATCAGATCTGACCAATCTTTTAACCAGTCATCCACGTTGCCAGCTTTCAACTGACGGGCTTGAAGTTCCTGGTAAAAAGGTTCGATCTCTGCCCATGACCATTGGCTCAGGGTTTTGGTGTCCTGCGGAAAAACATTTTTCATAAGGGTTCTCCCAATAATCAGCAGAAAATGTTAATGTCTTCGGCTAACTGTTTTAGTTCTACTATTTTTTCCAGATCGGTAGGTGCGGCCGAATTAGATTATTGTCAAACAGAATGATTTTATTTTATGATGGTAAGTTTTGCCAGGCTGGCCGCCAGGCGCTTGATACCAACGCTGTCGAAGCCCACATCCACGATCTCATCACCGTCCTGGGCGCGGCTTTCAATAATGATTCCTTCACCCCAAACCGGGTGTTGGATGCGCATCCCGGCTTTATACTGCTGCTCGATGATTTTTGCCGGGCGGGCCGGTGATGGCAATACCCAGCTGGATTTATGGCTGCCGTAACTGGCAGTATTTTTGCCGGCGCGGGATAGACCGCTGACCAGGTTGGTGGGAATATCACCCAGGAAGCGCGATTCGATCGTATCTTCGGCATACCCACGCCCACCCCGGCGTTGGGCGCGCAGGAGGTAAAGGCGGTCCTTGGCGCGCGTGATGCCCACATAGAACAGACGCCGTTCTTCTTCCATTTCTTCAGGTTCGTCAAAGGAACGGCTGTGCGGCAGGATGCCGTCATCCAACCCGACGATGAAGACAACCCCGAATTCCAGCCCTTTGGCAGCGTGCATCGTCAGCAGGGTGGGAACGTTGCCCTCCTTAATGGTGTCCTGGTCTGAGACCAGCGCCAGATTTTCGAGAAATTCAGAAAGAGGGCGTTGGTCGTATTCGTCAGCCAGGCGGTGAAGTTCAAGCACGTTTTCCCAGCGTTCCTGGCCTTCATCCGTGCCATCATCCAGGTGGTCTTTGTAGCGAATGTCAGTGGCGATCCGGTCAAAAAGCTCGGGGATGGTGGCTGTGGGCGCCATGGATTGCCATGCGGAAAGCAGCCCGCCGAATTCTGCCAGTGGAAGGGCGGCTCGTCCTGCGAATTGCGTGAAGAATGGGGAATCGGAACCACGCGCCAGGTCAATCAAGACATCCCCCGCAGCCAAATTTGCCGCATGGGCAGCGCTGTGCAGAGCCAGGATGGTCTTTTCGCCAATTCCACGCGGGGGTACGTTGATAATCCGGCTGAGCGAAACATCATCGGACTTATTTTGAACAAGCCGCAGGAAGGAAATCATGTCTTTTACTTCACGGCGTCCGTAAAACCGCTGAGCTCCCACCAGGCGGTACGGCAGGCGTGCCTGTAAAAACGCCTCTTCGATCAGGCGCGACATGGCATTGGTGCGATACATTACGGCGCAGTCCCCAGGTTCGAACTGGCGGCTGGCTACCAGTTGCGCGATGGTGTCCACTACGAAGCTGGCTTCGGCGTAATCGTCCGTGGCATCATAAAAGACAAGCTTTTCCCCGGTGCCCCGCTCTGTGAACAATTGTTTGCGTTTGCGGCGTGGGTTGCGGTCGATGACTGCCATGGCAGCATCCAGGATGGTCTGGCGTGATCGATAGTTTTGTTCCAGAAGTATGGTTTGGCAGCCGGGGTGGTCTTCCTCGAAGCGCAGAACGTTGCGATAATCGGCGCCGCGCCAGCGGTAAACTGATTGGTCCGGATCACCGACACAAAATACGTTGTGGTGGGCCGATGAGAGATGTTGGATCAGGTTGTACTGGGCGATGTTGGTGTCCTGAAATTCATCCACCAGTACATGCCGGAAGCGCTGGGCATATTTTTCACGCACATCCGGATAATCGGCCAGCAGGTTGGTAGTGATCAGCAGCAGGTCATCAAAATCAACACCGTTGGACGCCTGGATCAGCTCCTGATAGCGTTTAAAGATGCGCTTAATGGCTTCATCGCGATAGGTCACCACGGGAAATTCTTCCGGGCCAATCAATTCGTTCTTGGCGCGCGAGATCGCGGCATGGACGGCGACCGGGCGGTAGAGTTTATCGTTCAGATTTAATTCGCGGATGGCGGTTTTAACGATGGATTGTTGATCATCAGCGTCGAAAATGACGAAATCGGAATTGACCGGCAGCTTTTCGGATTCGCGGCGTAGAATGCGCGCGCAGGTGGAATGAAAGGTGCCCAGCAGCAAGCCGCGGGTCATATCTTCTCCCAACAAATGCTGGACACGTTGTTCCATTTCGCGGGCGGCCTTGTTTGTAAAGGTTACCGCCAGCATCTGGTAGGGGCGCACGCCCTCGTATCCGATCAGGTATGCGATACGCTGTGTGAGCACCCGGGTTTTTCCCGAGCCGGGGCCAGCCAGTACAAGTACCGGGCCTTCGCCCGCCGTGACGGCGCTTTTCTGAGCAGGGTTAAGTTTGTCTAAGTAATCCATAGATAAGGTGGTGTGAATTAATAACGGAGAGTAGCCTATTATAGACTACTCTCCGTGGATATTTGTCAATCTTTTCTGGTGAGTAAATACATTGCTGTTAAAGCATGGACGTGCAGTGCGGACAGCGGGTGGCTTTGAAGGGGATTTTGGTCAGGCAGAACGGACAATCTTTAACAGCCGAGCTGATGGAATCTGGTTTGCGGATGCGGTTGATGGAGCGTACCATCAAAAAAATAACAAAGGCGATGATCGTAAAATCCACCACCGCGTTCAAAAAGGCGCCATAATTCAAGGTAACCACACCCGCGATTTTGGCTGCTTCGCTGAGCGGCGTGCCGGGTGGAACAACTCCTTTGATAACCAGGTATAGGTCGGAGAAGTTCACCTGGCCCAAGAGCAGTCCCAGCGGTGGCATCAGAATGTCATTCACAAATGAGGTCACTATCTTGCCGAAGGCGCCGCCGATGATCACGCCTACTGCCAGGTCCATCACGTTGCCGCGCAAGGCAAATTCTTTAAATTCTTTGAGCATATTTTCTTCCTGTTTGAGTAATTTTTAGATTGTAACTTTCGGGTACTGGCATGTCAACATTGTCCAGACCTGATCAGCGGTTCTCAATGTTGTTTTTGCGCCAAACTCGGTCATCTTGCGACGAGAAATCGAGCGGCTTTGGGTCAGCAAGATAGGTGATCAGGCAGAATCTGGTTGGAAAACAAACTTTGTTTATAATAAGAACTGTCCCCGCAGTCGACAGATTTGACG
>CAIMZS010000506.1 GCA_903846015.1 uncultured Anaerolineae bacterium
AGAGAAGATGAAGTTTCTCCTTCGCCCGCGATATGCCGCTGTCGAATACCGGTACGGTCACGAATCCACTCATCATTCGTATCAACAATTTTACTTAAATCTTCATTTGTTAACACCTTCTGAGGTACTGACATACCCCAACCAGTGATATGTGCGTAAGGCATTATTGCTCCTTGGTCACCACAAAACAACCGGGAAACACAGTGTTATCCGACTTTTTGGTGTGTTACTCTTCAAAACGGCTAAAAATTAACGTCGCATTATGCCCACCAAAACCAAAAGAATTGGACATGATATTGCGCGGGTGAGCCTTGCGGGCCTGATTGGGGGTATAGTCCAGGTCACAATACGGATCGGGGGTTTGGTAATTGATAGTTGGGGGCAAAATATCACGCTGGAATATTTCAGTACAAACTGCGGCTTCCACCGCGCCCGAAGCTCCTAATAAATGCCCCGTCATAGACTTTGTAGACGAAATCGGCAAATGATAGGCGTGATCTCCTAAAGCAGTCTTAATGGCGGCTGTTTCAGATTTATCATTCAGCGTAGTGGAAGTTCCATGGGCATTAATGTAATCAATATCTTCCGGTCTGAGACTCGCATTTTCCAGCGCCAGCTTCATACATAACGCCGCGCCTGCGCCATTTTCAGCTGGCGCAGAAATATGATATGCATCGTCGGATGTTCCATAACCAGTCAACTCACACAAAATCTTTGCGCCGCGTGCCTTAGCATATTCGAGTGTTTCGAGCACCAAAATTGCCCCGCCCTCACCCATTACGAACCCATCACGGTTTTTATCAAAAGGACGTGAAGCCCCGGCAGGGTCATCATTGTACGTTGAAAGCGCTGTCATCACATTTAAAGCAGCCATCGCCACACTAACAATCGAAGCCTCCGATCCACCAGCCAACATAACATCTGCTGATCCTCGGCGAATTATTTCTGCTGCCTCACCAATTGCATTGGAACCGGTAGCGCAGGCAGTAACAAAGGCCGCATTTGGACCACGCACACCCATCCGAATCGCAATCGTTCCGGCAGCATTATCAGAAATCATCATCGGAACCAGGAATGGACTGACACGCTCTGGGCCTTTTTCCCTCAACACTTCCACCTGTTCCAGGAGAGTACCAATACCACCAATACCCGTACCGACTAACACTCCGATACGATCACGATTCTGGTCCGTGACTACCAAGCCTGCATGAGTCGAAGCTTCTTGAGACGCCGCAACTGCAAACTGGCAAAAACGGTCCATGCGGCGAACCTCTTTGCTACCTAAAATAGCGGCACCATTAAAACCTTTTACTTCGCAAGCAAAACGTGTCTTATGACCAGAAGCATCAAAATGGGTGATTGGCCCAGCGCCAGATTTTCCAGCGATCAGACCGGACCAGGTATCTTGAAAATTATTACCTAACGGGCTTATGCACCCGAGCCCGGTAACAACTACTCTTTTACGCATCGCGCTTTCTCCTATAAAGATTCATGCGAATTAACGAGGGCGCAGCAATGCTGCGCCCTCCACATCCTAAAAACTATAACACAATGAGTGAAAAAGGGATGCGAGAATCGTTCAACCCTTGAGCAAATCCACATCCTTTTCACCTTCGGATGGCAAGTTGAGCGGCGGTAAATCTGAGAGAGAATTTAATCCGAAATGCTGCAAAAATTCCGGTGTGGTGCCAAACAAAATCGGGCGACCCGGACCTTCCGAACGCCCGACTTCCTGCAAAAGTCCTTTACTTAAGAGGCTCTTAATGACACCATCGCTGTTAACGCCGCGCACGGCATCCACACTCGGACGGGTAACAGGTTGTTTATATGCGATGATGGCAAGGGTCTCCAGTGCAGCCCGGCTCAAACGACTGGTAGCCTCCAACCCCAAAAAACGCTCAATCACATCAGCCAGTTCGGGGGCAGTTGTTAACTGGACACGACCTGCATACCTTTGCAAACGCAGACCTCGCGTTCGCAAGTTTTCTTCCAGGGCTTCCAGACCCTTTTCAACGCTGGAAACCGTTATATCCAGCGCTGCTGCCAACTGGGCAGGAGCCACCGGTTCAGAAGCAACAAACAACAGACCTTCCAGAAAAGCCGCCAAATCCAATTCGATCGATGCTGATTCGCTCATGCTATAATTGCTCCGCTTAAGTCAATTTATTCGCCCCCGGAAATATTCGCGGGTGGGAGATTTTTATGAAAAAAATAAAACCGGTGATCCGGGTTTCAATCTTATCGCTCATACTTGCTTCATTAGCATGCACTGTTTTTGTGGGTGGCCCAGATTACCCATCCACGCCTATCGCCATATCGACAGAAGCGGTCGCCAGTCTGGATCTACAACTGCAAGCAGCTCAAACTGCAGCCGCACAGAGCGGTACCCTTACAATCACCATTAACGAAACCCAGATTACATCGCTTCTGGCAACCAAACTTGATTCTCAAACAGATCCGTTTATTCGCGATCCCCAGGTGACATTGCGAAATGGAGAAATTCAGGTGTATGGGAAAGCCACCCAGGGTAACTTGCAGGCCAATGTACGCATCATACTCGTGGCCTCGCTTGACGCAGAAGGTAAGCCATCGATCACAGTGAAATCTGCAGATTTTGGACCACTGCCAGCACCAGAAGGTTTAAACAATACCATCAGCGCCTTTATTAGCCAGGCATTCACAGGTTCCATTGGTCCCGCAGCCACTGGAATACGATTGGAAAGTATCAACATTGCGGATGGTGTTATGACTCTCTCTGGACGGATACAGTAGGGCGATTATACCAAGTGTTAGCGATCAAATCTAAGCCCGTGCTGATTTTTTTCGTTTTTCTGCTGATATTTCCTCTCAGCGGGTGTCTTTCACCGCGCGTTTCGCAAAGTGAGGTGAGCCTATCTGTAAATTTGATCGTTGATGGTAATTCCCAGAAAATAAATGCTGCATCTGGCAGCAAGATTCAACAAGTTCTGGATTCTACCGGGTTGAAACTGGGGAACCTTGATGAAGTCGAGCCCCCAACATACACGGTGGTCAGCGATGGATTAACCATTAAAGTAACCCGCGGGCGCGAAGAGTTGGAGGTCAAACAGGTAACCCTGCCGTACAAACAACTCAAGATCAATAATGAATCAATGCCTGAAAAAACCCCGCCAATACTGCTCATAGAAGGAAAAACCGGCAAAGCCGAAATAACATACCGCAGGGTATTTCAGGATAACGTTGAAATACGATATTCCGAGGTAAAAATTGTCACGCTGGATGCGCCAGTAGACCAGGTAATGATGTTTGGTACCCAATCTTCACTTACACCATTGCTCATTCCCGGGAAACTGGTTTACATCTCTAGCGGAAATGCCTATCTGATGGAAAGTTCCACTGCCAACCGGATATTGTTGGTTACAGGAACCGATTCAGCAGGACGCGTATTAAATGATCTGGATGGACGCGTACTCCAACTTTCCAAGGATGGCACATGGTTGTTATACACACGCAAGTCCACAAAAAATGCGGAGGTGGAGATTAATACACTTTGGGCCCTCAACATTGATAACCCCAAAGCAAAACCGATCGATCTAAAAACGCCCAATATTATCCACTTTGCCGATTGGGACCCAACCACCATATCTGCACTGCGCGTGCTCTATTCCACCGTAGAACCACGCTCCGCCCCACCAGGCTGGCAGGCCAACAACGATCTTTACCGGATGGTCGTTGGAACAAATGGAAACCTGGGGGTTCGTGAAAAGATTATCGACGCCAATACTGGCGGTCTTTATGGTTGGTGGGGGACCGATTACACCTGGTCCCCATCTGGCAATTTGCTGGCATACAGCCGGCCAGATGGAATCGGTCTCGTCAGCTTCAAAAACAAGAACCTTCTACCGCTGATGTCCATCACCCCGCTGCAAACTCGTTCGGACTGGGCCTTAATCCCAGGGCTGGGGTGGGGGGCCGATGGACAAACTTTGTACATGGTAAGCCACGCTCCACCACCCGGCCTGATTAATCCGGAAGAATCGCCTAATTTTGATTTGAGTGCCTTATCCCTGGATTCAAACGCAAAGGTGCGCATTGTCCAACAAAGCGGGATGTTTGCCTATCCAACTGGATCATCTGCGCGCCAGATTGGCCTGCAGCGATCGTATTATGTCGCCTATTTACAGGCGCTTGCCCCGATTCAATCAGGCACCTCCGGCTACGAGTTGGTCATCATGGACCGGGATGGCTCAAACCGGCGTACCGTATTTCCCGATCCAGGTTTGCCCGGTCTTGACCCGCAAACCAGCATGTGGGCGCCAGCGCCGCTCTCGTACGAAGAAGGTGATTACCTGGCGTTGATATACCAGGGAAACTTGTGGTTGGTCGATGCAGCCACAGGTCTCAGCCACCAGGTAACGGGCGACGGCTTAATCCAAAAAATTACCTGGAAATAATTAAAGCTGATAAATCAGGAATACGATAACGGGTAGAATTCATCCAATCCCGTTTTTAAATAAATTTATTATGGAGAAAAACATGAGAATTCTTATCTCCGGCGCAGCCGGGTTCCTTGGCTCCCATCTTTGCGATCGCTTGATCCTGGAAGGTCATGATGTCGTTGGAATGGATAATTTCGTTACTGGCTCACAGGATAACATTGCCCACCTGATGGGAAATGAGCATTTTGTATTTTACAAGCACGATATATCCAACTATATTTTCGTGCCCGGCAAACTGGATGCGGTTCTGCATTTTGCATCCCCAGCCAGCCCCAACCCAGCATCACCGACTGCCTATTTCAATCTTCCCATCCAGACCATGAAAGCTGGGGCACTGGGCACGCATAACACCCTTGGGCTGGCAAAAGCCAATCATGCCCGTTTTTTACTGGCATCTACAAGCGAGATTTACGGCGACCCTATCGAGCACCCGCAAAAAGAGACCTATGCCGGGAACGTGGATATCACTGGCCCACGCGCTGTATATGATGAAGCCAAACGCTTTGCCGAGGCTCTCACCCTGGCATACCACCGCCAACACGGTGTGGATACGCGTATCGTCAGAATTTTCAACACTTATGGCCCACGCATGGATCTGGAAGATGGACGTGCTCTGCCAAACATGCTCAAACAGGCTCTACTCGGCCAGCCGCTTACCGTTTATGGCGACGGATGCCAAACCCGATCTTTTTGCTACGTAGACGATTTGGTAGATGGCATCGTGCGCCTGTTGTATTCAGATGAGCACATGCCCGTTAATGTGGGCAACCCGGTGGAAATGACTATTCTACAATTTGCGCAAGCCATCAACGATGTCACCAACAATCAAGCCGGCATCACTTATATTGATGCGCGTTCATCCCGCGACCCGCAACGCCGCCAACCCGATATTACCCGCGCGCAATCCTTACTCGGTTGGGAACCCAAGATTCAGTTACAGGAAGGGCTCGTCCGCACGCTTCCTTATTTCAAACGTAAATTAAACTTGTCATGAGCACTGTATTCATCAACCCAGCGGAGCGCACTCGTTTTCTAAAATTCGCTTTAGTAGGTGCGATTGGCGCAGCAATTGATTTCGGCATGATGAACTTGCTGGTTGCTCAGTTTCATGCTCAATTTGTCATTGCAGGGATGATCTCCTTTGTTTGCGCCGTTATCAGTAATTTTATTTGGAATCGCTTCTGGACATACCCAGAGTCGCGTTCCAAACACCTGATTGGTCAGCTTGGACAGTTTTCGCTGGTAAATATAGCCGGACTGCTCATCCGCATACCGATTTTGAATTTTGGCGAACCAATTCTCGATACTTTCCTTAAGAGCATGCCCATCGCCACCAAGTACCACCAATTTCTCAGTCATAATATCACCCTGGCAATAGCAGTCGGAATTGTGATGATGTGGAACTTCTTTGTCAATCGCTACTGGACCTATAACGATATATAGGAAAATACCCGGTTTCTCGAAGAAAGCCGGGTTTTAGCGTAAAATAAAAGCATGACCAATTCAATTATTCCGGTTTATTCTTCTCGCGGCGATGCCGATGTTTTTCTGGTATACCCCTATCTGTATAATCGGGGGGGTGAATGGATTGGGTTTGTTACCCCGCAGCGGGACGTTTTTTCTGTGCTAGGTTATTATGTCGGCTTTTTAACAAGTGATCCTCGCATCATCCGTAAGCGTTCCGGCGATGACAAAGCGCGCACCAAGCCACCGCATGCCCCGCCTCACCTGAGAATTTCAGCCACAATTCCTTTACCGAAGATGATGTCTGATCTCTCCCACGAACATATTGATGTGGTACAAGACGAGCCAGACCGCCTGCATACGCTTGACGCAGGTGAATTCCGCCTGGATATGGATTAGGGTTCCATGCCTGACCTCAGCCCAAAATCGATGCGCGCCTCGCGTATCAGCATCGCCCAGTTAATGCAGCCAGAACACGCCAACAACCTTGGCAATGTGCATGGTGGCTGGATCATGAAATTGGTGGATGAATGCGGCGCACTGGCCTGCATGCGCCATGCTCAGCGCCGTGTCGTAACCGTGGCTGTGGACAGCATGACTTTTCGCCAGCCTATCAAGATCGGGGATCTGGTCATTCTGACAGCCGAAGTTACTTATGCAGGCAGAACATCCATGGAAGCAGAGGTACATGTTGAAGCCGAGAACCCTGTCACCGGGGTAAAAACGCATACCAACAACGCTTACCTGGTGTATGTTGCCCTGGGGGATGATGGGCAGCCTGTCATGATACCGCCTGTTATAGCCGAATCACCCGAAGAACAACAGCATCTGGATGCAGCTCGTCAGCGCCAGTCCATGCGCCTGAAAAAATGACATTATGATACCTGACGGCCCAACTCCCCCCCCAGAAATTACCCCTGCCCTTGATGGCAGTCAGCCAACACGGCACTTTCGCTCGTTAAAAGACCTGCTCAATTTTGCTTCCGGCAAAGATTTACCCAAGAGTATGGATAAGATGGGGGATGCCGGTATTGCTGAAGCAATGCCGTTTCCATTTCTTGCATTGGTTGGTCAGGGCGAAATGAAGCTGGCGCTATTATTGGGGCTGATAAACCCCAATATCGGTGGAATTTTGTTGGTTGGTCCACGCGGCACTGGCAAAACAACTTCTGTACGCTCACTTTTGGACCTTTTGCCCCAGACCGATCGATCCACCTGCTATTATGGCTGCTTACCCGAAGATATCGAAGCCGGCGGGATAGACGCTGTTTGTCCCGAGTGCGCAAAAAAATATGCCGAGGGTCAACCGCTTACTGCGCCTGACCGGGTCCGCCTGGTGGAATTACCCCTCAATGCCCGTCTGGAAGATGTAGTCGGCGGCATCGATGAGCGTGCTGCCGTTCATGAGCGCATGCGCATCCGCCGGGGAATCCTTGCCCAGGCCGATAAGAACCTGCTTTATATTGACGAGATCAACTTGTTGAGCGATGATATCATCGATGCAATTCTCGATGCCGCCGCGCAAGGCATTTACACCGTCCGGCGAGGACCGGTTTCGGCCACTTACAAGGCGCGCTTTGTATTAATTGGCTCAATGAACCCCGAGGAAGGCAAACTTCGACCTCAAATATTGGATCGCTTCGGCTTGCGCGTGGTGGTGCGAGGCCTGGAGAATGCGCATGAACGCCTCGAAGCCTACCGGCGTGTAAAGGCATATCTCACCAATCCGCGCGCCATGATCAGTATGTATGCTGCTGAGATTAGCACCGCCAGCGCCGAATTGATGGCAGCCCGCAAACGCCTGCATCACGCCATCTTGCCCGATGAGCTTGCCAACCAGGCTATTGGGCTTATCCAAAAACTGGGGATAGATTCGTTGCGAGCCGAGATAACCTGGTTTGAAGCAGCCCGCGCTTACGCCGTTGCCGATGGACACGAAGAAGTCACCGCCACAGACCTGATTGCAGTTGCCCCCATGGCGCTGCGATTGCGCCGCTCAGAATTTATTACTGAATATTTTAACCAGCAAAAAGGCGAGGAAGACGAATTGAAACATCTTCTGAATGCATGGGAAGAAGCGAAAAAATGATCGCCGCCGAATCTCTTTCATTCCACCCTTATGCCCAACCAGATAAACAGGCCTGCCTGGAAATTTTCGACAGTAACACCCCCAAGTTTTTTGGAATTGATGAACGCTCCGAATTCTTGGGTTTTCTCACCAAACAGACCTGTCCCTATTTCATTGTTGAACAAGGCAAGACCATCATCGCCTGCGGCAGTTATGGAATCCATACTGAATCAAATGAGGTGGTATTAGCATGGGGTATGGTCCATCACAATCTGCATAAAAAAGGTGTCGGAAGTTTTCTATTAAAGGAACGGCTCAAAATTATTTTTCAAGAGCACCCCACCATGCGCGTCACAATCGATACCAGCCAACACAGCCAATCTTTTTTTTGCCCGGTTTGGATTTAAGACCTTCAAATTATCCGAAAATTACTATGCGCCAGGGCTCCACCGAGTGGATATGGAACTAGAAAATACCCCTGAAGCGCTGCATGATCTGCAGCCATAACAATCGTCCAATTCTTGTGTCTCGTCTTCTTAAACACTCCCTTACCCCAATTATTCTGCTGCTGGCGATCAATCTAAGCGCCGGTCTTTTAACTTTTCGACAATATGGCATGTCATGGGATGAGCCACTTTTCTACAACTACGCAGATTCGATCCGCATGGCATACACCCCGCAGGCATTCGCTCCCGGATTCGACTTTTACCAGGTCTTTGGTAAAAGCCCCGAAGATCATAAAATTTATGGCCCCGCATACCTGCTTCTGGCTAGACCAGTTGAACAAGCACTGTCTTCTGTTTTTCAGCTGGACATGGCATCTGCCTGGCACCTGGTCAATTTTTTCACCTTTCAAATCGGTCTGTATGCATTTTTCCTGCTGGCCCGCCGCTGGTTTGCGCCCTGGCCGGCTGCTGCAACCACAGCCTTCCTGGCATGGCAGCCCGTTTTTTGGGGGCACGCTTTTATCAACCCCAAAGATGCGCCTTTTATGGTGCTGTTCCTCTCTGCCTTGATGTTGGGGCTTAGACTGGTGGATCGTCTTCGTCAGGCAGGAAAAAAACCCTGGCTGAGCCTGTTATTTGCCGCGATTATTCTTGGGTTGGCATCTGCAGTTCGTGTGATCGGTCCATTGGCCGGTGTACTTGTCTTTGTATATTTTCTGCTCAGCAAAAACTGGCGGGCTTTCCCTTATATTTTGGCCTACAGCCTGATGGCAGTGTTCATCATGTTCGTCTTCTGGCCCTACCTGTGGGCTGACCCAGTCAACCGGCTGATGGAAGTGTTCAAACACATGTCCAACAACCCAACTGAACTTGCAGTGTTGTTCGATGGCCAAATTTTTCATGCAAACGAAATGCCGCGTCGTTTCCTACCGCAAGTATTCGCGATGACACTCACCGAACCCACCTGGATCCTCTTTTTTCTGGGCATATTCATCGCAATAAGCAGTGCGTGGACCAGGAAGCTGGATTGGCGCGCGCCTGGCGTGTTACTCGGTTTTTTTGTATCCATGCTGGCCTATTTACTGTATAACAAACCTTCCGTCTATGATGGGTTTCGTCATTTTCTATTCATCATGCCGCCAGTTTTTATCATGATTGGGTTTAGTTTCCAATGGCTCTGGCAAAAACTCAAACCGGCTGTGTGCTCGATTATATTCATCGCAGCTCTCCTTCCAGGTCTGTTCGGTATTGTAAATTTGCATCCTTACGAATATGCGTATTACAATCTGTTTGTTGGTGGGGTTGGGAATGCCTACCGCGTTTTCGAGACCGAATACTGGCTGACATGTTATAAAGAAGCGGTAGAATGGACCCGCTCAAATGCCCCAGGAAGCATCTTGCACATTCAACGTGAATTTCCATTGGCGCAGTATTATGCCGGAGAACTCAGCATTAAAGATCTTGGTAAAGAGAAGGAGAGCGACATCCACCCCGGAGATCTACTGCTCTTTCACACCCGTGGCGACCTGGATATACGGTCGATATACCGCAAGCTACCGGTGGAACATGTCATCGGCAGGGAAAATGCCGAATTTTGTATCATAAAACGCAAAAACTGACCACCGCGAAACATCAATTTGACTTGATCAGAAGGAAAGCCCATGCCTGGCCCAGCTTACCGTATTGTTACCCCAAGATTGATTATCCGCTGTTATAACCCGGCAGATGCGCCTTTACTGGCAAGATCAGTCACAGAAAGCCTCGACCATCTACTGCCCTGGATGCCTTGGGCAGCAGATGAACCCGAACACCTTGACAAAAAAGTCGAGCGTCTGCGACAATTCCGCGCCAGGTTTGATCTGGGGCAGGATTTCATTTATGGTATTTTCAACCCTTCGGAAAACCGCCTGATAGGTGGCACTGGTTTGCACAGTCGCATTGGAACCAGCGCGAGTGAAATTGGCTACTGGATCCACAAAGATTTCATAAACCAGGGTTACGCCACCGAAGCAGCTGCAGCGCTTACCAAAGTCGCCTTTGAAGTCCATATGGTGGATCGAGTTGAAATCCACTGCGCGGTCGAAAACACACCCTCGGCAGCAGTCCCGCACAAACTGGGCTACCACCTCGAAGCCACCCTGCGGAAACGCAGTTTCGCGAATGGACATCTTTCAGATCAGATGTTATGGAGCCTGTTCGCAGAAGAATATTCAAATACGCCCTCGGCAAAACAAGAAATCGCCGCTTATGATGCGGCAGAAAGACAGGTTTTATGATCACTCACCGCGCACGAATGGAAGCCTGCCTCGCAGGACAACGGCCGGACAGGCCTCCAGTTGCCCTCTGGCGGCATTTTCCCATTGATGACCAGCATCCTGAAACGTTGGCAGCTGCCACCCTACAATGGCAAAAGACCTATGATTGGGATATCGTGAAAGTTACGCCAGCATCCTCATTTGCCATCAAGGATTGGGGCGTTGATGATGAATGGAAAGGGGATAGTGAAGGCACACGCAGCTACACAAAACGGGCGGTTTTTTCACTGGAGGACTGGTCCAAATTATCCGTGCTGGATGCAGATTCTCCACACCTTGCCGCTCAATTAAAATGTCTTTCCATCCTTCGAGATGAACTGGGCGCCGATGTGCCCTTAATCCAAACTGTTTTCTCGCCTCTGGCACAGGCCAAAAACCTGGTTGGGGGTGAAAACCTGCTTGCGCATATGCGCCTGCGCCCGGAATTGGTGGGACGAGGGATGGAGATCATCGCCGAAAGCACCCGCCGCTTCATCCGGGCCGCCCGCGCGAAAGGCCTGGTAGACGGTATATTCTATGCCGTCCAGCATGCTCAAACCAGCCTGCTTTCCAGGGATGAATTTATAGAGTTCGGCCGCTCTTATGATCTTTTAACGCTCGAATCAGCGCGCCCATTGTGGTTGAACATTCTGCACCTACATGGCACAAACGTTTACTTCAACAGCGTCGCAGATTATCCGATACACGTTATCAACTGGCATGACCGTGACACCCCCCCAACACTTAGCGAAGCCCTTCCACGCACACGCGCCATGCTATGTGGCGGTCTGCGACGTGAAACGATGGTGTTTGGCTCGGCGAATGATGTTCAGGCCGAAGCCCTGGATGCCATCCAGCAAACCAGGGGACAAAGGCTGCTGCTTGGCACTGGCTGTGTTGTCCCAATCATTGCACCTCATGGCAACCTGGTTTCTGCAAGAACAAGTGTGGAACAATAATGCTGCGCGTGATTGCAGGAAAAGCCAAGGGCCGCAAACTGAAAACTGTGCCAGGCGATACCACCCGCCCGGTAACGGATATGGTCAAGGAAGCTTTGTTCAACATCCTTGCTGGAGATGTGGTCGATTCACGTTGGTGGGATGTGTTCGCCGGCACTGGAGCCATCGGGATTGAGGCACTCAGCCGTGAGGCTGCTTTTATTCGATTCACCGATCTTAACCGGCTGCCGATTGAAACCATCAAAGACAACCTGACCACCTGTGGATTCAACAAGCTGGCAGATGTACGCCGCGGGGATGCGTTTGGAATGCTAAAAGCCCCCCCGGATGCACAATTTGAATATATTTACATTGCCCCACCACAGTACAAAGGCATGTGGTCCGAAACGCTGTTACTGGTAGATGCCAACCCCGGCTGGATCAGTGAGACGGGTGAGGTTATTGTACAAATCCATCCACGCGAATATAAAGATGTCCCGCTCACCAACCTTCAAAAATTTGAAGAGCGGAAATACGGAAGTACGCTCTTATTATTTTACGAAAAAACCGGTTGAATTTCAGACACAAAATCGTATAATTAGTTAAGTCAGCCCGCCGAAAACTTCGCGCGGGCTGAAAACTTAATCAATTTTAAAGGAATACCGATGCTTCATATCCTTAAAATCATCGCAGCTCTAGTCACAATCGCCACAGGTGGATTAGCCTTATTCAAGCCAATGGCCACTCCCGGGTTCACCGGGCTTGACCCAGCCGGGGGTCGTGGCATCAGCGAAATTCGCTCAGTTCTGGGTGGCTTGTTTATTGCATTGGGATCTGTACCGCTCATGCTGGGCGGTAATACCTACCAAATGCTGGGCTGGGGCTATCTGGGTATCGCCATCGTGCGATTGGCAAGCATCTTTATCGACAAAAGTTCTGTCAAATCCAATTGGATCAGTCTGGCAGTCGAGATTATCCTCGGTTTCGTTTTGGTGCTGCCATGAATATCGGCTGGCTAATGCTCAACAGCGCCATGATCATTACCATTTTCATGTTCATGCTCTGGCTATTGAGCCTGGCAATCAAAAATTCAAGCATCATCGATATTTTCTGGGGTCTTGGGTTTGCCCTGATCGCCTGGCAAGTAAATCTGCAATTACGGGAAACCTTCCTCAGCATCTCATCCTTTGAAACAGCCATCTCTGTATATCGAAGCTGGCTCATCACTGCCCTGGTAACCATCTGGGGATTAAGATTGAGTTTTCATATCTACCGCCGCAACCAGGGCAAACCAGAAGATTTTCGTTATGCTGCCTGGCGCAAGGAAAATGGTTCTCGGTGGTGGTGGTACTCATTCTTTCAGGTCTTCTTACTGCAGGGTGCTTTGATGTGGATCATCGCCGCCCCAATCATCGCTGGCCAATTCCCGTATTTTGGTACATTCCCACATATTTTGGATTTCGCAGGGCTATTTCTGTGGCTCTCAGGGTTTATCTTCGAAGCAATGGGAGATTGGCAGTTGGCGCAATTCAAGAAAGACCCAACCAACAAAGGAAAATTGATGACAGCTGGCCTGTGGGGTTACACCCGTCATCCCAACTACTTTGGGGATGCCCTCCAATGGTGGGGACTCTACCTGGTAGCCCTGGCTGGAGGAGCCTGGTGGACGATATTCTCACCCGTTATCATGACCTTCCTGCTGATACGTGTCTCAGGTGTGGCGATGCTTGAAAAAACGATGGGGCAGCGCCCTGGCTATCGAGAATACGCTGCGCGCACAAATGCATTTTTCCCCTGGTTACAAAAAAATTAGATGCAATCTGGATAAAGTTAGCAGAAAAAAAGGAGCCTTCCATGGAAATTAAAATCATCAGCATTGAAAAACCCGAGCCGATAAATTTCATTCTCGGTCAATCCCATTTTATCAAGACCGTCGAAGACATTCACGAGATGCTGGTTAACAGTGTGCCCGGGATCAAATTTGGCCTGGCCTTCTGCGAGGCCTCGGGCAAGTGCCTGGTTCGATTTAGCGGGACAGACGAGACTATGCTTGAACTGGCGACAAAAAATGCGCTCACCATCGGTGCAGGACATTCATTCATTCTCTTTTTGGCGGAAGGTTTTTATCCCATCAACATTCTTAACGGCCTGAAGAATGTACCAGAAGTGGCACGGATTTTCTGCGCCACAGCCAACCCTACCCAGGTGCTGGTGGCAGAAACTGAACAAGGACGTGGGATTATAGGTGTGATTGATGGATTCTCCCCCAAAGGACTGGAAGATACCGCCGAGAAAGACTGGCGTAAAAATTTTTTACGGATGATCGGTTACAAGCTTTAGCGTTTGAAATGCATCAGATACGAAAGGCTGTCTCTCTTAGTGATATGATTCTTGAATGACTGCGAAAGGATAAAATGAATACATTCAACCTGCCGCGTAAGGCCCTTCCATCTCCGAAAGATATCCTTCCACACGCATTTCCCGGCATTTCAGAGCTCGAAATTGACGAATTAATTACACGCAGCAGGGTGGTTAACTACCCTGCTGCCACTATTCTGTGCAGAGAGGGCAACCAGGAAAACTGCTTTTACATCCTTCTGGATGGCAAAGTGGATGTCACCAAGTCCGTAAACAATATGGAAATTCGCAAGCTAAAGATGTTGGAAGCAGGCGATTTTTTCGGTGAAATGGCGATCATGCATAATGCTCCGCGCGCCGCCACTGTAACCGCCACTACCCCGGTGACAGTACTTGAAATAGAGAAGGATAATTTTGACCGCGTTATCCAGCGCTCATCGGCAATTGCAATAGCAATGGTAAGGGAAATAAGCCACCGATTGCGCGAAAACGATCAAATGGCGGTCGAAGACTTGCGAATGCGCGCCAGTGAGCTTGCACAAGCCTATCAAAAACTGGCAGAACAGGAACTCAACCGCCGTGAGTTCATCACCAATATCGCACATGAATTACGCACCCCGTTAATGGCCGCAGGTGGTTTTTTGCAATTGCTCCAAAAGGGTGCAATCAACCCGGACAAACTCCCTGCCACCATCGACACAGTATCACGCAATATCCAGCAGATCACTACGCTGGTTAATAACATCATGTTCCTGCAAGAAATGGATCTGATCCTGCCCAAATTCCAGCAAGTTAATATGAGCGCGATTGCGCAAGATGTGGCCGAAAAATACCAGGACAAGGCTGCTGCCAACCTGCTCACCATCCAGGTCGAAACAGCCAGAAACCTGCCGAATGTATCTGGCGATTCAAAGTCACTTGAGCGCGCACTGATGGCACTGGTTGATAATGCCATAAAGTTCAGCCCAGATGGGGGCCAGGTCAAGATCAATTTGTATGAGGAAGGCAATCACGTCATTGTAGATGTTCAGGACCAGGGCATTGGCATCGAAGCTGATCACATTCAACATGTATTTGACCGCTTCTATCATCTTGAAACCAACGGCGGAAACTTATTCAGCGGGATCGGTCTGGGATTAGCCATCACCAACCAGGTAATCAAACAGCACAATGGTCAGCTATCCGTTCAGAGCCAACCCGGGAAAGGCAGTACGTTCAAGGTTAAACTAAAAGCCATGAAGGTATTACTCTAAACTGCCTGGCAATCATCAATTTTATGAGCCAAACACCACCGTCAGCCTGTCATCCGCATCATAAAACGAGCGCGCTGAAAAAGGCGGATCGCCTGGCTTCATATTACGGATGCGCTCAAGAAATATGGAAACATCTTCCACGAGCAGGGCATCCGTTAGCGCATGGAAAGGTATCCACTCGGGAATTCCCTCCGCAGATGCCAACAGGTCACCCGATAGATTATCGGCCCGAAAAATAAACAGCCCGATACCAACCGAAGGACCTGTATCCACAATGACAGTACCGCACAAAGCTGGTTCCGCTTTCAACCCGGTTTCTTCCCATAATTCACGGCGGGCAGCTGAGAAAACATCCTCGCCGCGTTCGATATGCCCCCCCGGTCCGTTATAGCAGCCCGTCCAACCGGTCGCTACTCCATTGCGTGGCAGCAGTTTGATCAATAAAACAGCATCTGACCGCAGGGCGAAAACCAATACGCGCGGGATGATTTGATATCGGAAAAGTTTGATGTTCTGATCGGCAGCAGGCACGACTCTCCAAAATAAAAAAAGGCCGCAAAAGGTTGATCAACCCTTCGCGGCCGGGGGTTTTAAGCTACAAGCTTGCGAACATCATCGAGGTGTCCAGCGGAACCGAGTTTCTCATTCTTGGCAGCGATAAACTTGCCGTATTCAGACATGAAGATCTTGCCAACGGGGCGTAAATCGAACTGGTCCGGATTATCGCGGAAATATTCGCGATGAACACGTGTCCACACCAGACGGCCATCCGTGTCGATATTGATCTTGGTCACACCCAATGTGGCAGCCTTCTTGAACTGGGTATCATCAACACCCTTGGCACCCAAAAGCTTACCACCAGCGTTGTTGATACGCGCCACTTCATCCTGTGGTACCGAGCTTGACCCGTGCATAACAAGCGGAAAACCTGGCAATACCTGCTGGATTTCAGAGAGCACTTCAAAGTGAAGCCCCTGTGTGCCACTGAATTTAAAGGCACCATGACTGGTGCCAATGGCAACAGCCAGAGAATCGCAACCTGAGCGTTCTACAAATTCCCGGGCCTGACGTGGATCGGTCAATTTAGCGTTGGCCTCATCCACTGCGACATGCTCTTCTACACCACCCAATTGCCCCAGTTCGGCCTCAACAACCAGTCCTTTGGCATGAGCGGCATCCACCACCCGGCGCGTAATCTCAATGTTTTTGTCAAAAGCCTCATGACTGGCATCGATCATCACCGAGCTGTAAAAGCCGCTATTAATGCAATCGTAACAGGATTCCTCATCGCCATGGTCCAGATGTACAGCGAAGATGGCATCCGGGAACACCTGGTTGGCGGATGTAATCAACCCCTCCAGCATTTTCTTGTGGGTGTACGAACGTGCGCCCTTGCTGATCTGAATGATGAAGGGGGCTTTACTATCAATGGCGCCGCGAAACAACCCCATGGCTTGTTCGAGGTTGTTGATATTGTAAGCACCGATGGCATATTTTCCATATGCGGCTTCGAATAATTTTTCCGTTGTGACGATCATATTTTTGTCCTTTTCTAGTTAGTAACCACTGCTGATTTCCAATAGTAAATGCAACTTAATGATCCCCAGCAGCGTAAATGTGAGTATAGTCTGCATTACAAACTTGATTATACTCACAAACTCAGGCTATAATGATAAAAAAACCTTCCAATCCGCAGTTTTCTCAGGAGGAAACAATGAGCGACTTTTTTGGACGTGTAACCGGAGACCAGGACCCTTTTAAAAAGCTGGCTTCGTATATCCCAGGCTTTGGTGGTTATATCGAACGTGAAAACCGCCGTGCAGCCGACAAACTTCTTCGTGACACAGTAGCTCGTCGTTATGAGGAGCTTATTAAACGCCTGTCTGCATTACAAACAGATCTTATCAGCCAGGGCGGGATCGAATACATGGATGAGATGGAAAAGGCGGCGCTGCAGCTGCGCACCTTTACAGATAAGATACGCAACGCCACCTACGGCTATTCAGGCTTGTTTGATGCGGTCAAAATCAATCAAGATGAGCTTGCCAAAATATATTCATTCGATGCCGCATTCTTCGATCTGGCCGATCAGATAAAAAATGCCCTGGATACAGTCGAAGCCACGATGGGCGCCCCCGAAGGTCTTCCAGCCTCTATTCGAAACCTGGTTACTCTGGCTCGCCAAACAGTATCCACCTACGAACAGCGTTACGAAATATTTACCGGCTCAAAATAAAAAAACAGTTCAAAGACCCTGCAGGGTCTCAATTCCTGCAGGGTCTCTTTTTATTTCCATGTCAAATTAGCCAATTTTGTGTTTTAATTGAAACAGAGCACAATCATGCTCTAAACCAGGAGGCTAATTCATGTGGAACCAATATATCAGCGCCGCCACCACCGATGACGTCATCAAACATCTTTCGGAACATGGCGCCCAGGCTCGTATTGTGGCGGGCGCAACTGACTTAATTCTTGAACTGGAACGTGGCATCCGACCAGGCGTCGAAACCTTGATCGATGTTTCACGCATTCCAAATCTTAATCGCATCACCTTGGATGAAGACGGTATCATCCATCTTGGCCCACTGGTCACCCATAACCAGGTGGCAACCTCAAAATTGCTTCGTGAAAGAGCCTATCCGCTTGTTCGAGCAAGCTGGGAAGTAGGTGCACCTCAAATACGTAACCGCGCCACTGTGGCGGGCAACCTTATCACTGCATCACCTGCCAATGACACCATCACTCCGTTGATTGCCCTGGATGCCTGGGTGGTGCTTAAGTCTATGCGCGGCGAACGCCAGGTGAAATTGCAGAATTTTTACACTGGAGTGCGAAAAACTGTTTTACAACCTGATGAAATGCTGGTTGACATTGCGTTTAAAGGCCTGGACGCCAATCAACGCGGCACTTTTGTAAAAGTGGCTTTACGCCGAGCCCAGGCCATTTCTGTGATTAATCTGGCCATTGTTTTATCGTTCCAAGACACCGTCATTACGCGAGCTGCCATCACCCTGGGAGCTGTCGCTCCGACCATCATCCACGCTGAGATGGCTGAAGCTTATTTGATTGGAAAAGAACTGACAGATCAGGTAATCGAGCGGGCTGCCGAGCTGGCTCGTAACGCTGCCCGGCCGATTGATGACATTCGTAGTTCTGCCGATTACCGGCGAGAAATGGTACGGGTCTTCACAGCCCGCGCGCTGCAAGCAATACACAACGGGCGAGAACAGGCCGGCATGCCCGCTAATCCGGTAACCTTGATGAGCGCAAATCTTGAAAATATTCCCGCCAATTTTTCCAGCACCCAACACGGTAAGGAATCTCTTATCCACACCAGGATCAATGGACAGGAATTTACTTTTACAGGCGGATCTGAAAAAACCTTGCTGCGGCTCCTTCGTGAAGATGCTGGCTTAATTGGTACAAAAGAAGGCTGCGCTGAAGGTGAATGCGGAGCTTGCACGGTATTTTTGGATGGCTCCGCCGTAATGGCCTGCATGGTACCTGCACCACGCGCAGACGGCGCAGAAATTGTAACCATCGAAGGCCTCGCCAACGGAGATAAACTTCATCCGGTTCAGGATGCATTTATCCAGGATGGCGCAGTGCAGTGTGGTTATTGTTCGCCAGGATTCTTGATGTCTGCAGCTAAATTGCTCGAGGAGCGTTCCTCGCCAACCCGCAATGAAATTGAGCAAGCCATTACCGGTAACCTGTGTCGCTGTACAGGGTATTATAAAATTGTCCAAGCTATTGAGAACGCCAGTAAAGTTCAGGAGACTTAGAATGTCAAAGTATAAGACTTTTAATAAAGAAAAGGAAACGAAGAGCCAGGGCATCCATCCCGTTTGGCGAGGAATCGGGCTGATAATCAACCTGGTCAGCCCAATTATCTCGGCTGCCGCCGCAATTGTCCTGGTTGATTTCGGAAAAACCCAAAAATGGCCGTTTTTAGCTTCAATGAGCGGCACAGTCACCTTTCCAGCAGTCATTTACCAAATTCCATGGATCAGACTTGCGGCCATCTATATTTCAAGTATCCCTTATTTTGAAGCGATGTTCCTTTTCTTTATCATATTTCTTATCCTATTTTCAAGCATTTTTGCACTGGTCAACGCCTTGCTTTATCGCATGATGGGTCCGCCGCGCTATTCCCCTTTGGACGCCCCTGCACCACGTACAAAAACAAAACGATACACCCGATAATATTTTATTAAAAAAAGAAGCAGGCCAAATCAAAGCCTGCTTCTTTTTTTTAATCAGTTTTCAGGTTCGACTGTTGGCATTTCATTCTCTCCTGGATCAATTTCATCATCGCTTGGAGCCGCTATATCGGTAAGCGTTTCATCAGCCTGTGGCTCTGATGATTCTTCTTGCTCATTTGCGGCTTCTCCGGCTTCGCTGATTTCCGATTCCGGGCTTTTTTCTCCTGATTCATTTGCTTCATTTTTTTCTCCACTTTCGCC
>CAIMZS010000507.1 GCA_903846015.1 uncultured Anaerolineae bacterium
CCCAGGCGGCCTGGCTGTCATTACCGCTGTAGTGGCTTTGACCCATTTGTGTTACGCCCCCAAGTTTTCACCGGGTTTGCTCTGATTAGATTATACACCTATCGCGATATATTTCGATAATCACAGGAGTCTGGGACAGAAGCACAGCTATGAATGGAAGTATTCTTTTTCAAGCGATTCACCCTCGGCGGCCTGCCCGCAGAACGTGCCAGTTATTGCGCTTTCTACAGCCTTGCCAGGCAGACGAAGTTGCGTCCGGCGCTCTTAGCATCATACAGCGCTGAGTCCGCGGCGCGCAGCAGTTCATCTGCGCTGACTCCATGCAGAGGAAATAACGCCACGCCGATCGACAGGGTGGCGGTCAGCAGCATTTTTTCGAATTCGACCGTCAGGATGCCAAATTCATGCCGGATGAGCTCGGCGCGGCTGCGGCCCTCCTCAGAATTGGCGCCGGGCATGATGATGACAAATTCCTCGCCCCCATAGCGGCAGGCGATGTCGCTTTGACGGATGGATGCGCGCAGCAAATCACCCAGCGCCATGAGCACCTGGTCACCGGCATCATGACCGTAGGTGTCATTAAAGCCTTTGAAGTGGTCAATATCCAGCATCATCACACACACCGGATAATTTTCACGCGCGGCGCGGACGAGTTCACGCCCAAGAACATCATCCATATAGCGGCGGTTGTGCAGCCCGGTCAGGGCATCATGGGTGGCCTGTTCGATTAACAACTGCTGCAAAGCCTGGTTGGCAGCGGCCCGATTTTCAAGTTGACGATTGGCATTGCGCAGGGCCTCTTCTACGTTCTTGCGCTCGGTGATATCGACATGAGTACCGACTACGCGCAGTGCGCGTCCATTGGCATCCCATCCAACCGTTTTGGCGCGGCTGAGTATCCATTTCCATTCGCCATCCCTGGCCAGGATACGCATTTCGATCTCAAAACTCTGGATACGATTTTCCTGGGTGTCCAAATCCACCTGGATGACTTTTTCACGATCATCCGGGTGAACGAGCGCGATCCATGCCTGCGGGGTGGCCGGAAATTCTCCCGGCTCGTAGCCGAGCATGCGGTAATAGCCGGGGCTGTAATAGGTGTAATTCTCGTCACAGTGCCAATCCCAAAGACCATCCGAGGTGGCGTCCATTGCCAGGCGCAGCTGCTCCTCACTGTGCGCCAGGGCGGTTTGAGCCTGGACGCGTTCAGAGATATCGGCGATCGTGCCGGTCACCTTGATAACCCGCCCTGCCTCCCAGACAGGCCTACCGGTCGTGCGCACCCACATGTGCCGGCCTTGTGCGTTAATAAAACCCAGCTCCAAATCATAGGGCTGGCCCTCATTAATCACTCGCAGAAAGGCCTGTTCGATGACCTGCTGATCTTCAGGCGCATACCAACTGACCGCCCGGCTGAAATCACTCGGATCAAAATCGGTGTTCACACCGTAGATCTGGTAGACCTCGCTCGTCCAGGCTACTTTTTGGGCCAACACATCGTACTGCCAACCACCCACCCCGGCGATGGTCTGGGTTTCCCTCAAAAGTTCTTCACTCTTAAGCAGGGCCTGATCTGCCAATTTGCGCTCGATAATCTCCCAGGTCAGATCACCAATTTGGGCAAGGGTCTCCACATCACTGCGGGTGTAATCGAGGGATTTATTTCCGACCCCCATCACGCAGACAATTTTATCGCCGCGCAGCACAGGTACGACCAGTTCGTTTTTGATTGCAACGTGCCCATCCGGAAGTCCTTTCCGATGTGGCAGGGAGAGATAATCATTATGAATGACCGGCCTGCGCTCACGAACACAGTCGGCCCACACGCCAGCCTCAGCCAGCAGGCTGTGGCTAAAGAGACTGTCCTGGGTATAACAATATTGAGCGAGCGTGCTGGATGACCAGGATTGGAGAGTCGGGTCGACATCGTCTGCCACGATCAAGTGATAAAAGCCGACCTGGCTGCCGGTGAGCTGCTCGGCCTCATCCAGGGTGGCCCGCAGCAGTTCTTCCAGGCTGAGTGACTGGGAATTTTTCACCAACCGCAAACGCGCCAGGGTAATACGCTCCGGCAGCTTGCGTTCCGCCAGTGCCGCGACGACCAGCAAGCTGGAAAATGCCATCAAACCGACATACAACTGGGCCGTCAGAAGAGCATCTGGCGGGTAGACCAGCGGACCGGCAAACAAACCGCGCCCGAATGTAATTCCTACGATCGCCGTCAATCCGGAAACAGCCAGCAGGCTGCTGGCAAATCGAGGCGATAAACGCAGCGCAGCGGCCAACAGGAAGGGGAAAATAATATAGGTGCGCCCCACTGTGCCAATAATAACCGCGTGATACAACAGGAATAGATATGCGCTGACTGCCAGCAAGCCGGCTGAAATCCCGAGCCCTTCAATCAGCCGTTTGAGTTGCAGCACTTCGTTGCGAGGCTGGGGTAACTGAAAAGCGATGACCGGTGGGGCGATCAGGAGAATGCCCAGGCTGTGCGAGCACCACCAGGCCTGCCACTCGATCCAGTAGCCTGCACCCCAGCCATGTTCAACCAGTACGGCGCCGACCAGGGCGCTGAACAACCCCGCCAGGATGATCAGGATGAAAAAGCGGATGAACTGGCGAATGGAGGCCAGGATGAATTCTGGCGCGCAAAAACGGGTCAGGATGGCGGCGATGAGGGCCGCTTCGCCGGTATTGACGGTGGCATAAACCAGGCACAACCCGGGCGGGGTCAACGCCAGCATATCAACACCCAGGTAGGCGGTGAAAATGACCGGCAGCAGCCACTGCCATTTTCGACGGTTGTTTATAAAAAGAATGCCCACTGCAAACCCACTGGCAGGCGAGATCGAGGCGATGCCTTCCGGCTGATGCACAAGGGCTTTACTGGCGTAGGCCGCCAGCAGGATGATTACGCCAACCACAGCAGCATAAAATGCAGCGCTCCAAAAAGTTGTACGCTGCGATCCCGTTACGGCGGTTGGTTGAGTTGAAGCTTTCACAAAAGACGTTCCTATCTATATTTCCCATTGCCTGGCTGCTGGCAACAGGCTGCCACGCAGATTACCTGCCTAATTTTACAACATTTCACGCTGGTGTGTCCTTACTCTTCTGCAAGGAGCGCGGCGCCGTTTTTCGATTCCTGTCGGGCAATCTGCTCGCCGCCCGGTCATTGCGAGCGGCGCTTTTCCGCGTGGCTCGAGGTAGACCCCGGTTTCTGTGGGGCATCTGCTCTTCATCGGCAGAACCCGCTCGCCCCTGGGGACCATGCCGGTTAACCGGGATTGCCACAACCGGCATAGAGCAGGTGCGCCGGTTTCGCAATGACAGGCAACCGGCACAGAGCAAGGGCGCCGGTTTCGCACACCTGTCCCGATGTTCTTCGGGAATGACAGGCAACCGGCACAGAGCAAGGGCGCCGGTTTCGCACTCCTGTCCCAATGTTCTTCGGGAATGACAGGCAAACAGGCAAACAGATGGGGCGTCAGGCCGGTGGGCAGAGCCGGCGCAGGGTGGCGGCCAGCTCGATCAATTCAACGGGCTTGCTCATGTATTCATCGGCACCGACTGCCAGGAAGCGTTCACGGTCACCCGTCATAGCCAGGGCAGTCACCACCACCACCGGCAAAGCCGAGATATGAGCATTTTTGTGATTGCGGATACGCTGGATGATTTCCAATCCATCCATGTCAGGCATCTGGATATCCACTATCAAGATGTCAGGCCCATCCTGCTCAAGCCGTTCCAAGAATTCATCCCCGCTGTAAGTGGCGATGAAACCAAAATTTTGAACAGCGAGATAATCACCAAAAACTTCCAGCATGACGGGATTGTCATCGACTGCCAACACCAATGGTCCAGGCGGCACTTCCGCGCGGGCCATCGGCGGCAGCCGGTCAGTTACCCGCCGGCGCGAGATCTGCACATCCGATTCGTGTACATCCCAGGGCAGGACGATCGTGAAGCGGCTCCCCAGGGTTGGCGTACTCTCCACCTGGACGCTGCCGCCGTGCAGGTCAGCCAGGCGCTGCACCAGCGCAAGCCCGAGCCCGGAGCCGGCATACTGGCGCGAAAGGCTGCTGTCCAATTGGACAAAAGGCTGGAAAAGCCGGGGCATATCCTCAGAAGCAATGCCGATGCCACTGTCCCAAACAGTGATACTTACCTGGCGCTCTGCCAGGCTGCCGCTGACATCCACACCAATGCTGCCATTGACCGGGGTAAACTTAACCGCATTACTGAGCAAATTTACCAACATCTGTTTCAGGCGGCGGGCATCAGCCTGCAGGACAATCGAAATGGGATGCATGGAATAACTGGTCTGCAGGTTTTTTTGGTGAACCATGCCGCTGACCATCTGGATGCTGGCCTGGCAGATACCATCCAGCAAACACGGCGCAATCTGAAGCTCAAGCTTGCCAGCCTCAATTTTGGCGATATCAAGAACTTCGTTGATCAATTCAAGCAGGTGGCGGCCGCTTTTTTCGATCATTCTCAGGGCATTGTGCTGGTCATCATTCAACTCGCCGTAGGTATTCAAGCGCATCGATTCTGACAGCCCCAGAATACCGCTGAGCGGGGTGCGTAGTTCATGGCTCATGCTAGCCATGAACTCATCCTTCATGCGGGCGGCCTTTTGAAGGGCAGCATTGGCAATAACCATATCAGCAGTGCGTTCCTGGACACGCTGCTCCAGGCGTTCGTTGGCTTCGCGCAGCGCCTGTTCAGCCAGTTTGCGGTCGGTGATATCTGTGGAAATACCGCAAACACCCGTGATGTGATCATATTTATCGCGCAGCGGGAATTTCAAAGTGATGAAGTATCTCGTTCCGCGAGCATCTTCAAGCAGCTCTTCGGTTTGGACGGGAAGTCCCAATTCGATTACACGCGAATCGGTCGCGCGAAATTTTGTGCTTCTGGCATCAGGGAACAATTCCAGATCTGTCTTGCCAATGGCGCGCTCTCTTGTCATGCCGGTTTCCTTTTCCCATTCCCGGTTGACAAGTGTATAGCGACCATCACGATCTTTGGCAAAAATATGAGCGCCGCTGTTCTCGACCAAATCGGAAAGGAAAGCCTGGTTTTCCCGCAGGGCCGCTTCCGCCAGTTTGCTCTCGGTGATATCGTGACCAATGATCAAAATACAGGCTTCACCTGCCAGGGAGATGGTTTGTGCGCTGAGACGCATGTCCCCAAATTTTCCGGAAGGAGTTTTGAAACGGGTTTCGAAATCGTTGACCTGCCCAAGTTGACGCACAAGCGCAATCATGCGATCGCGTTCGTTCGCATCAACCCAGATGCCCAAATCGCGCGAGATCTGCCCGATCACCCGCTCGCGCGGCAGACCGAAGCGCGCACAAAAAGCCTGGTTGACATCGATCATGCGGCCGCTGGTAAGACTGGTAATACTGACGCTATCCGGGCTGGCCTGAAAAACCGTGGCAAAGCGTTCTTCGCTCTCGCGCAAGGCGGCCACGGCCTGGCTGTGATGGGCTCCATCCACCGAAGATCTTTGTTGGCTGCGCTGTTGAGCGGCAGCAAATTCGCGCTCAAGCGCCGGCGCCAGGCGGGCAAACCACGGTTTCACCACATAATCCTGTGCGCCAGATTTCATCAGGTCGACCGCGCGGCCTTCTTGCGCGGGGCTGTCCACAATGATGAAGAAGGGAATATCCAGCCCGCTGGTTTGCACAAGCGCCAACGCGGAAGGGGCGTCAAAGTTGGCGAGTGTGCCGGCAGAAATGATGCCATCCCAGTGCGCGTCCCGCAGGGCAGCTTGCAGCGAGGCGGAGCTATCGACACGCTTACAGGTAAAATCCAACCCACTGGCGCGCAGTTGGCCGGTGACCAGATCTGCCTGGGCTTGCGAATCTTCGATCAACAAGATTGTGGTTGGATGGGACATTTCACCTCCATTTCTATCATTCACTCAACGCAGAATATGCGCGCTGCTTAAGTCGAAGTTGCTGGTAATTTACCGGCCCGGCTGGGCCAGGTAAACCCTGTTCCGGGTGTTCATTTATCCCAGCCACGGCAGCGAAACGGTGAAGCGGCTGCCCTGGCCGGGCACGCTTTCCACCGAGACACTGCCTGCGTGCAGTTCCGCCAGGCGACGCACCAACGCCAGCCCCAACCCGGTGCCCGGGTATTGGCGCGAAAGCCTGGCATCCAATTGAATGAAAGGCCGGAACAAACGCGTCTGGTCTTCGGCCTGAATGCCAATGCCGGTATCCCAGACGCAGATGTGCACCTGCGGGTTTAGCTGGCTGTCCGGTTCTGGATTGGAAGCGAGACTCGTCTTCACCTCGATGCCCAGGCTGCCGCCCTGCGGGGTGAATTTGATGGCATTGCTGAGCAGGTTGATGATGATCTGTTTTAGACGGCGGCCATCGGCCTTCAGGATAATGCTGGCGGGAGAAATGGCATAACCGACTTGCAAGGCTTTGGCGGCGGCCTGGGCGGAGGTCATTTGAAGGCAGGCCTGACAGATTTCGCCCAAGGAACACGGGGCGAGATACAGTTCAAACTTACCCGCTTCGATCTTGGAAAGATCAAGAATATCGTTAATCAGTTCGAGCAAATGACGGCCGCTGCTCTGAATGTGGGTCAGGGAGGTGGTTTGTTTGGGGTTGAGCGGGCCATAACTTTCCAACAGCATCACTTCCGAAAGACCCAGGATGCCGGTCAGCGGCGTGCGCAGCTCATGGCTCATGCTGGCCAGGAATTCATCCTTCATACGCGCGGCTTTCTCCAGCTCGAGATTGGCAGCGCGCAGTTCCGTAGTGCGTTCGACCACGCGTTCTTCCAGGCGAGCGTGTGCCTGGAGTAAGTCCGCCTCGGCCTGAATGCGGGCAGTCAATTCGGCCTGAGCTTGCGAATAAAGCTGGGCGTTTTCAATGGAAATGGCGGCCTGGGCTGCTATGGTGACAAGCAGGCGTTCATCCTGTTCGCTAAAAGCATCGGGCTGTTCGCTCTCCACGCTGATGGTACCGATGGTGCGCTCGCCGCTGCGCAGAGGCACGTACAGCCCGGATTGAATGCCCGGATGCGTCTCAAAATAGCGGCTGTCACTTAAGACCTGTGGGCAGCGCACCACCTGGCCATGCTCAAACACCCAGGCGCTGAGACCCTGCCGGTTGAGGGTGATTTCCTGGCTCATCCGGGCTGTGTTCGCGCGCTGCTGGGCTGGCCCGAATTGGGTGATGGCCAACAGCTCGACCTTTTTTGTAAGGGGGTTGAACAAGCGAACCGAGGCGTGGTGCCAGTTCAGCCTGGCTTCCAGTGTGCTGATCAGCGCCAGCGCAATTTGCTGCGGTTCAATCAGGCGGTTAAGTGTCAGGCTGTTTTCATATAAAGCTTGCAGCTCACCCAAACGCCGGTTGGTTTCGGCCTCGGCCTTTTTGCGAAGGCGGATATCGCGGGTGACGCCATGCACTTCCACACGTCCAGTGGTGGGATTGAGAAAATAACTGGTGACCACCTCAGTCCAAACGGTAGTGCCGTCCTTGCAGGGCTGTTCGACTTCATTGACAAAGAAACTACCGGCGGGCAGGGTTCCAGAGGTGAAACCGTCCACTTGCCTGGCAATCGATGCGCGCACCATGCGGCTGCCCTCGGGTGTCAGCGCGGCATCCATCGGTTCAGCAATGATTTCATCCGGTGTAAAACCACGCAACCGAAACACGGAAGGGCTGACGTAAAGGAATCGCAGGGTTTCGACATCCATCGTCCAGACCACATCGCTGAGCGTCTCAGTCAGCAGGCGGTATTTTTCTTCACTGGCACGCACGGCTTGCTCAGCCTGCACGCGCGCATTGATATCTTCGATGATCGCGACAAAGTAATCGACACTACCATCTGGTTTGCGCACACAGCGGGCCGCCATGCTGGTCCATAGGATGTGCCCATCCCGGGTAATAAAACGTTTATCGAGCGAGTAACTTTCAATTTCGCCAGCCAGCACACGCTGGAACTGCTGTGCATCTCGAAGGATATCATCCGGGTGCGTCAGTTCTGCCCAGGTCATGGCAACAAGCTCCTGTTTTGAATAGCCCAGGGTGAGGCACAGGCGCTCATTGACATCGATCCAACCTTTTTCGGGCGAGGTGATGGCAATACCGATCAATGGAAGGTCAAAATAGCTGTGGAAGCGCATCTGGCTGGCGCGCAGATCCTGCTCGGCCTGCTTGCGTTCGCTGATGTCTTCAATGATGGTGACGAAATAATCCACGCTGTCATCGGGTTTGCGCACAGCGCGGGTTGCCATGCTGGTCCATAAGGCGCGCCCGTCCCAACGGATAAAGCGTTTTTCCATCGAAAAACCGTCAATTTCACCCGCCAACACGCGATGAAATTGTTCATCATCCTGCTGGAGATCATCAGGATGGGTCAATTCAGACCAGGTCATGGAGGTAAGTTCATGCTTTGAATAGCCGAGGATTTCACACAGGCGCTCATTGACATCGAGCCAGCCCTTTTCAGGCGAAGAGATGGCAATACCGGTCAGCGGGAGTTCGAAATAACTATGGAAACGCATCTGACTGTCAAGCAGAGACTGCTCGGCCTGCTTGCGATCGCTGATATTGATCATCAGGCCCTGCCAGAACTGCGGCTGACCATCCTCGCCACGGATCAACACACATTCGTCATGCACCCAAACGGCCTGGCCATCGCGCTTCAACAGGCGATACTCGGCATTAAAAGGCTCACCGGTACGGTTGGAGTCCTGGTCGGCCTGATCAAAATGAGAAAAGTCTTCGGGATGAATATGAGAACGCCAGAAACCAGGCTGGCCCAGCCAATCCGCCGCCGAGAAGCCGGTCAAGACTTCGACCTGCGGGCTGATGTAAAACAGCTCAGAAGGTTGTTTAAAATCTTCGGTATAAACAACGGCAGGCACTTGCTCCACCAGGCCGCGCAGCATGGCTTCGGCCTGACGCAGGTCCTGTTCATGACGTTTTCGGCTGGTGATGTCGATGACCGAAACGATCACCCGGGAGAGATCCTGCTCGTGACCGGTCATCGCCGCCCAACGAACACTGACATACAGACGGTCGCCGTTCAAGCTGTAGTTAACCCCTTCCCACTCAAAGAAACTCCGCCCCTCGGCGATGTAGAAAAGTTCTTCCTGAAAACCGAGGGCATTCCCTTGCTCGAATATCTGCGCCAGGCTCTTGAGCAGGAGCGCCTTGGAGCTGGCCTGGTAAAAATCAAGCGTGGCGCGGTTTACATCCAGCACCCTGACCATCCCGGCCAATTCGGCCACTTCAGCGGGACGGGATTGAAAATAAGCGCGGAAATCGCTGATGCCCGCGGCAGCCAGGTCGTTCAGGCGCAGTTTCACCGCCGAGAAATCTTCCTCCCATAACGAGATGGGCGAATATTCAAACAAATCACGGTAGCGTGATTCGTTTTCACGCAGTTGAACATCCGCACGGCTGTATTCATCCATACGTCGTACCGATAACATCTCGCGCTGCAACACCGGCAGCAACCGCGCAAACTGCCCACGCGGCAGGACGTCGTTGGCGCCGGCTGAGATCAGTGCGGCAGCGAGCTGCTCTTGATAATCAGCGCAAAGTACGATGACCGGCAGGCCCGGACGGATATTCTGGATCAGATCCAGGGCATGGGCGGCGTCCATCCCAGCCAGGCTGTCACTGAGCAGGACGGCATCCCAATTCGCGCCTTCCAGGGCAGTGCTTAATTGAGGTTCACCGGCATGGAGAAGGGGTGTGAGCGAATGACCCGCCGCTGCGAGGTGAGAGAGCAGCAGGTTGGCCTGGTCTTGAGTGTCTTCGATCAGTAGGATATGTGCAGGTTGGTTCAATTTTTTGATTTTCAATAAAGAGTCCACTGATAAAGGCCCTTTAACCATGAAGGGCACGAAGGAAATTCAAGGATATTTTCTTCATAAAGTAAAACGGGCGGCTTTTGCCGCGTGAACGCTTCAGGGTTATTTTTCCTGCCACGGCAGTGTCACGGTAAAGCGGCTGCCCTGGCCAGGCGCACTCTCAACAGAGACACTGCCAGCGTTCAGTTCAGCCAGCCGGCTCACCAACACCAGCCCCAGCCCGCTGCCAGCGAATTGACGCGCCAGGCTCGCATCCAACTGGACGAAAGGCAGAAACAGGCGTGATTGGTCTTGCTCACTAATGCCGATACCGGTATCCCAAACAGTGATTCGCACCAGTGCTTCGGCACGGTCACCGACCACCTGGATGCCCAGCTTGCCGCCCTGAGGGGTAAACTTGACAGCGTTACTCAAAAGGTTGGTTATGATCTGCCGCAAGCGGCGGCCATCGACGATTAATATAATCGCCTCCGGGCTGATGGAAAAACTGGACTGCAAGCCTTTGGTTTCGACCAGGGCAGAAATAGCCCACAGACTGGCCTGGCAAATATCAGTCAGCGAAACAGGCGCCATTTGAATTTCTAACTTACCGGCATCGATCCTGGATAGGTCAAGGATATCGTTGATCATTTCAAGCAAGCGGCGTCCGCTAGACTGGATATGAGTCAGGGATGCGTTTTGCCTGTCATTCAGCGGGCCATACGAACCGATCTGCAGCACATCCGCCAGCCCCAGGATGCCAAGCAGGGGTGTGCGCAGCTCATGGCTTACGCTGGCCAGAAACTCGTCCTTCATTTTCCCGGCCCTTTTCAACTTCTGGTTAGCAGAATACAACTCAGCGGTTCGCTCGGCAACATGATCTTCCAGGCGGGCATGCGCCTGCAGCAAACCGGACTCGGCCGCTTCAAGACGGGCATTCGCATCGATTAACTCGGCGTTTTTCTTGGCCAGTTCACGCTGGGCTGAGACAAGCTCGTTATTCATGTAGCTGATCTGGTTGAACATTTCGGAGGTGTGACTGCTTTCTTTGAGCGCAGCCCGGAGGGCATTGGTCTGCTCATTTTGCATCAACATCATTTCTTCGAACAGTTTCCCGGCAGCATCGCCATCTTCTGCGCCAGTAATGATCAAATAGTCACCCGCCACCCCACCATTAAAATGCAAGAGTTTAAATTCGTCGCCGACCATGATGTTGATCAACCAATTAAAAGCCATACCGCGCGTCTTAATTTCGTTCAAAAAAGAGAGCGCCTTGGCGACCTCACTGTAACCGGCCAGGCTTGGGAACTGCATGCCGTCATGGAAATTAGCGCTAATACCAAGCGTATCGGTGATGACCTTGACAATCTTTCCATTGGGTTCGCACCAAATAGAGAAGCCTTTGGCGATGCTCATGCTGGTAACAGCTTTTGAACTTCCGCGACCGCCGTATCGGCATCGACGGCATAACCGTCAGCGCCGATATGCTGCCACAGACCTGGAGATATATTGAATGGATACCCGCCCACCAGCACAATCGTGCGGCTAACCCTGGGATGGCTGCGCAGAAGATTAATGATCTCTGTCACCTTGCTGATGTGAAAAGTCATGGTGGCCGAAAGCGCCAGCACATCGGCGCGGCGCTCTTCCACAGTCCTGACAACGCTACCTGGCGTGTTGTTAGCGCCCAGATAATACGTATCCCAGCCTTCCATCTCGAAGAAATCTGCCACCATGCGCGCGCCAATCTCGTGCAGTTCGCCGCCCACACAAGCCATGACAATACGGCGATCCACACGCTGACCCGAAAAAATGGAGGGGTAAAGCTGCGACATGACCAACTGTGTGACAGCAGTACAATAATGTTCTTGCGCCACGCTGATATGGTTGGTCTGCCACAAACGACCGAGCTCACGTTGGCAGGGTTGGAAAACATGGCGATAGATATCTTTAACGGCGACGCCATTTTTCACACTGTCAATCACCAGGGTGCTGGCAGCGCGGCGGTCTCCGTTCAGCATATAATCCAAATACTGGCGGGCTAACCTACCGAACGGTTCTTGATCGTTGATAAATTCCGGTAAAATAATTGGAACAAATTGAAGTTCCTGTATGCTGGTATCCAGAATTTGAAGGATAGGGACACTGACCTCCTCCGGGAGGTTCTGGAGGATGACCTGGCGCGTACACTGAATTGTTTCTGGCAGTACGCGCTCAGAAAATTGCAGGTTGGCAAAAAGCACTTTGACCCAGGCCAGGTATTGGCTGAAGAGGCGATGATCATTGGCGTCCAGCGCTTCTGCCAGGTAAGTAAGGTGGTAGCCGGCATCCCGTACGCTTTTTACACGCCCGGCAGCAGCATGCTTCAGCCAATATTCAGGCTGCTGGGCATACAATAAGTCGACAATTTTTTCTGCCAGGGATTCGATGTTTTGACGCAAGGCAAGTGATGGTTGTGTAGACATAAACAACTCCCCAATACCAATCGATCAATTTTGTATTTACAGTATATTTATTAATATATCATTACC
>CAIMZS010000508.1 GCA_903846015.1 uncultured Anaerolineae bacterium
GAGCGCCCCGGATACGCTTGCGCCTTCTTTTTTGGTGTCTGCGCGAACTTTTTTTACTCGGTTTTTAAGGTTCAGACCAGTTTTTAGCCCAATTTTAGCCGGTTAAAATCGGCTTTTTGCAGAAGAGTCTAAAATGCAAAAGATTATTTCCATCCTTGCCCTGTTAGCCGTTCTTGCCATTGCCTGTAACCTGCCCTTTACGATTGTAGCGAATCCACCCACAATCACACCCACCCAAGCCGAAGCCGCAACACTTCCAACCAATGTGCCGCTACCTGCCACAGAAATGCCTGGGGATTTAACCGCTGCGCCAACCCCGGTCGCACCTGGCAACGGTGTAATCGTTGGCAACATAAGTTTTGTTATTCCAACCGGGTTGGCTTCAACTGCCACTCACGAGGTGATTGCGCGAGCGGAAAGTGACCAGGTGGCACCCTGGGAAGTTGCTCCTGAGCACACTGTTTTTACGTTGGAAGACTTCAGCCTGCCAGGAAAACAAATGAAGGCGCAAATCTTTGTATATCCCGCCGATGATTACGCGAATATCAACCAGGGCGTGGCCGAAAACATCAAGAAAATAAAGGCGCTTACTTCCGAATCAGGCATGGATGTGAACAACGATACCATGCCTCACGTCCCCTTTTATAATGCCGCCCAGGTCATTGCCGCCCAAACGCAGGTTTTTAATTTCCGAAACGGAGCAGGTGTACGCTACATCACTCAGTATGGACAAGACGTGAGCCCGATCACGAATAACTGGTTGTTTTATACCTTCCAGGGCCTAACCAGCGATGGAAAAATTTATATCGTAGCCATTTTTCCCATCGAAGTGCCTGTTCTGGCCCAGGGGGATGTTCAAAACAGCCCTGTTCCATCAGATGGAGTACCCTTCCCGGATTATAATGATCCCAACGCAAATTTCCCGGCATACTTCGATGCGGTTACCCAAAAATTAAATTCGTTGTCCCCAGATGCCTTTTCACCCGTTATAACTCAGATCGATGCACTCATCCAAACAATTCAGGTTGTACCCTGATAGAGGCTCAATGAACCGAAAGAGTGTGCTTGACAAGATTAAGGATCAAAAATTTAGAAAGTTGTGCGAAAACATCGTTGCCGAAATGAAACGGCTGGACGTGCCCGGAGTTTCAATTGGCATTTGGCACAAGGCAAACGAGTTCAGCGCCGGATTCGGACTAACGAGCGTAGAGCATCCACTACCCGTAAACTCCGACACTCTTTTCCAGGTTGGCTCAATCAGTATAACTTTTACGGCCACCCTACTGATGACGCAGTTGGAAAAAGGTCTGCTTGACCTGGACCAGCCAGTACGCATATACCTGCCAAAGCTAAGGCTTTCTGACCCTGATGTGACCGCAAGGGTTACTACGCGCCATTTGCTGACTCACACAGGGGGCTGGATTGGGGATTACTTCAATGATTTTGGCAACGGGACCAATGCCCAGGTCAGAATGATAAACAGCCTTGCCCGACTGCCGCAGATCACACCCTTGGGAGAGGTCTGGTCCTATAACAATACCGGATTCAATATTGCCGGACGACTGGTAGAAGTACTTACAAAAAAGCCATACGAAACAGCAGCGCAGAAAATCTTACTCAATCCTCTCGGTCTCGAAATGACATTCTTCTACCCAGATGATGCGCTGCTCACACAGCGTGTTGCTTCTGGACACAGCAAGCAAAATGGCACGATCAAGGTGGCACGTCCCTGGGCCGTGGGCCGAGCCACAAACCCGGTGGGTGGCGCGATCAGCACAGTAAAAGATCTGCTTAGTTATGCGCGCTTTCACATGAGCGAAGGACAGGCCCTTGATGGCAGTCAGATTATCAGCAAGGCCAGCCTGGAAGCCATGCGCATTCCTCAAATTGAGGCGGGTGGGCGTGGGAAAATGGGTCTGCCCTGGTTTATCCGCCAGGCCGGCGACCTGACTATTTTAGGACATGGAGGAGCAACCCATGGACAACAGGCCGGTCTGCATTTTATTCCGGCGAAAAATTTTGCCCTGGCTATATTGACAAACAGTGATGCTGGCGGCATCATCACCGAAAATGCGCTTAAATGGGCGCTTGAGATTTATTTCGATGCTGCACTGCCGTCCCCAATCCCTTTACAAAAAACAGAAAATGAACTGCAGGAGTATTGCGCCAGATATGACCTGCCGCTCTCGGCTTTCGTATTGAGTGCTGCCAATGGCTACCTGATACACACAGAAATCCCCCGCGGCGGATTTCCAACGCCGCAAACACCACCAGGAGAACCTGCTGCGCCTGTACGCCTGGCGTTCTATGACATAGACAGGGTAATCGGTCTGGATGAACCAGCGAAAGGCTCGCTCGGAGAATTCCTGCGCAATAGTGATGGCAGTTTGGCCTTTTTTCGAATTGGCGGACGTGTGCATCCCAAAATGCCCGCATTACAGAATGAATCGCCCGATCCTTCGGTGTAATAATTGAGAATTGACAAATTGATCGATCGTGCTATTGTGGGAGGCCTACATGACCAGTGAAAATCAGGATTTACAAAAACCAGACGAGAACAGCCAGCCAATCGCCCTACCTGGAGCGACATCTAACGAAGACTCAGGTGGAAACGCCAGGCAAAATACCCCGCAGACTCAACCTGCGAAGACACATCACTCATCGACCAGCCAGGCGATTTGGCGAGCGTTTGTATTCTTAATGAAATTCGTTCTGACTTTCATCATCCTGGGCATAATTGCAGCCGGGCTATATTTTGGCTGGCCTTACATCTACAACCAATACATCCTGCCCGTAAAAGACAATATCAGCAGGGTTACCGTGCTGGAAACCAATCAGAATCGGGCCGGCGAACAACTTGCATCGATCGAAACACAGCAGGCAGAGACATTCATCAAACAAGCACAGCAAGACGGATCAATTTCCGATCTCAACGCACGAGTAGGATTGCTGGAGGCCCAAATCGCCAGCCAAACAGCTTCGCTGGCAGCTCTGGAAAAAATGCAAGTACTGCTTCAAGCGAATAACGATCAGATCACATCCCAATTGGATCGCCAGATCAAGTTGCTAAAGGGAATGGAGCTGCTTTCCCGGGCACGGCTGTTCCTTTACCAGAGCAATTTTGGACTGGCAAAACAGGATGTTCAAACCGCTCGCGGCATCTTGGCAGGTATTCAAACGACCGCGCCCGAACAGGAAGGCAAGGACCTGGCCGAGGTTGTCAACCGGCTTGACCTGGCTCTTTCCAGACTGCCAGAGTTCCCTGTACCAGCAAGTGATGATGTGGATATCGCCTGGCAGCTGCTGCTCCAGGGTATCCCACAAATACCTGCGCCTACCGCTACAGAGACAGCCACCACAGCGGTCACAGCAACCCCTGGAGTGACTGCCACACCATCGCCCGGTGACACTCCTGCCCCCACATCAACCCCATAAGACACCTTTATGCCCGAAAATCCCCGCCTTCAGACCGAAGTCCAGGCACCTTTTACCTTCTCCCAATCTTCCCTGCAAGATTACACTGACTGCGCGCGCCGCTTTCAACTGCGTTATGTGGTGCAGCTTAAATGGCCCGCCATCGAAAGCGATCCGGTGCTGGAAAATGAAAAAAGCCAGGTGGAAGGCCAACAGTTTCACCGCATGGTGCAGCAATTTGCGCTCGGCTTGCCCGCCGAAAAAATTGCCCGCATGGCAATTACTGACAATCTTGCCCGCTGGTGGGAAAATTTTATCACGGCAACAAAAACCGGGTTGGGAGACCTTGGCACCTCGCGCCTCTATCCAGAAGTGACTCTTTCCGCCCCAATTGGCAAACACCGCATCCTGGCAAAATATGATCTGATCGCAGTAAAAGATAACCAGGCAACCATTTACGATTGGAAAACTTACCACAATCGACCCAAAGACGAACGCGTGGCAGCCCGTCCACAAACCAGGGTATACCGGGCCTTGCTCGTCATGGCGGGCGCACATTTAAACGAAAGCCAATCTTTTTCAGCCAGCCAGATAAATATGCAGTACTGGTATTCTGATTTCCCAACCGAACCAGCCAAATTTCCATACGATGCATCTCTTTACAAACATGACTGGGAAGAGCTGACCAATATTATCAATGAGATCACAAACAAACAAAGTTATCCCCTTACGGATGATGATAAAAAATGCAGTTTCTGCTCCTATCGCTCGTACTGTGACCGGGGAGTGGGAGCCGGTGATGCCGAAGATGTTGAACTCGATGTAAGTGTGGAAGATATTACCCTGGAACAAATCCAGGAGATTGAATTCTAATGATTTGGTCTGAGCACCCATCCCCAGAAGGGCCGCTGCTGATGCCTGGGCTACCAGCCCTTGTAAAACAGATGCTGTTACAACGGGGGATAACCGATCCGGATTCGGCACGCGGGTTCCTTGATCCTGAGGCTTTCACCCCTTCACCGGCAGCTTCATTACCAGGGCTTACGTCCGCCGTGGAAAGGGTAGCTGCCGCCATCCATGCGGCCGAACCCATCTGCGTATGGGGAGATTTTGACGTAGACGGGCAAACATCCACCACCGTTCTCGTCCAGGGCCTGAAAGCCATGGGTGCAGATGTCAGCTATCATATCCCGATCCGGAAAAACGAATCTCACGGTGTAAACAGCAAATATCTAAAAGAAATCATCGCCGGAGGGGCAAAGCTTATCGTCACCTGCGATACCGGCATCACTGCGCACGCTGAAGTTGAAGAAGCCCGAGCAGACGATGTGGATTTTGTCATTACAGATCACCACGAACTACCGCCCGAATTACCCGCAGCCGCAGCGGTGGTAAATCCGAAGCTGCTGCATCCAACGCATCCGCTGGCAAGCCTGGCAGGTGTGGGCGTGGCTTACAAATTGGTAGAAGGGCTGGTTTCCCTGCTTCAACCCAAAGACTTTGAGTTATCATCCCTGCTTGATCTGGTGGCGTTGGGATTGGTGGCCGATCTGGCCATTTTGCGGGGAGATACCCGTTATCTCGTTCAAAAAGGGCTGGCGGAACTTCGGCAAACCCGGCGTATCGGGTTAAGAACGATGATGGAGCTCGCGGAGCTATCTCCCAACAATATCACAGAAGAGCATATCGGTTTTACACTTGGACCGCGGCTGAATGCATTGGGACGGCTGGGCGATGCCAACCCGGTGGTAGAACTCCTGACTACATCCGACCAACCCACGGCTCGCGTTCTGGCAACCCAATTGGAAGGCCTGAATATCGAACGGAAACTGCTCTGCAGCCAGGTCTACCTGGCTGCAGAGGCACAGCTGCTCGAAGACCCCAAGCTCTTGACCCAGGCTGCAATCGTACTGGCGCACCCGGATTGGCCTGGCGGAGTGATTGGTATCGTCGCGAGCAAACTGGTGGAGCGATACCACAAACCCACCGTTCTTTTTACAGCACCGGCTGGACAACCAGTTCGCGGTTCGGCGCGCTCCATCGAGGGCATCAATATTACTGCCGCGATTGCAGCACACAAGGAAATCCTGCTTGGCTTCGGCGGGCACCCCATGGCGGCGGGGCTTTCACTCGAGCCAGAGAAGTTGTCCGAATTCCGTAACAAGCTTTCAAAAACAATAGGAAAAATGCTTGAAGAAAGTAACACGGGTGAAGGCGTGTTAGC
>CAIMZS010000509.1 GCA_903846015.1 uncultured Anaerolineae bacterium
ACGAAAGGGCCAAGCTTCGCAATGTCAAAATTGGCAATTTTGTGATGATAGCTCCCGAAGTGTTGATATTGAATTATGGTCATCAGACTGAGCGAACGGATGTACCAATGACTTCTCAAGGAATACGTGCCTACCCTCAAACCAGCATTTCCGATGATGTGTGGGTAGGTGCCAGAGCGATTGTGATGCCAGGAATTAACCTTGGACAAGGCTCGATCATCGCAGCCGGGTCTATCGTGACAAAAAATGTTGCCCCTTACACTGTAGTCGGTGGCAATCCTGCAAAATACATCAAGTCAAGGAAGTAATTTATGTGTGGCATTTGCGGCATCTATAATTATCGCTTTGGCAAGCCGGTTGATGAATTCCTTATTCGTTCTATGGCTTCTCAAATCATCCATCGAGGTCCGGATGATGATGGTTTCTATATAGAAGGCGCGCTTGGGTTGGGCATGCGTCGCTTAAGTATCATTGACATCGATGGTGGTCACCAGCCAATCAGCAATGAGGATGGCAGTATCTGGATCGTCTTTAACGGTGAAATCTACAACTTTCCTGAGTTGCGGCGAGAACTTCAATTAAAAGGTCATATCTTTCGAACTCGATCGGACACAGAGACTGTCGTTCATGCTTACGAAGAGTGGGGAGTTGATTCTTTTTCAAAGCTAAACGGCATGTATGGATTTGCATTATGGGATTCACGAAACAAGGAATTAATTCTTGCGCGGGACCCTTTTGGGATCAAACCACTTTATTATACAGAGCAAGATGGCAGGGTCTTATTTGGTTCTGAAATCAAGGCGATTTTGGCTGATCCAACGATCCTGAGGAGCGTGGACACTTCGGCGTTGGATGATTTTTTAACCCTCACCTTTGTCCCTTCACCCAATACTATCTTTAGGGATATTAACAAAATACCTCCTGGACATTTGCTACGCGTAAACCAGGCTGGGCTTGTCTTACAACGGTTTTACATTTCCCCATCAAATTTACAATATAGATCAGAAACAGAATGGATTGAAGCACTTCGAGCTGGAATCGAAGCATCGGTTGAGCGCCAAATGATATCAGATGTGCCGGTTGGTGTTATGCTTAGTGGAGGCATGGATTCAGCGATTATCGCCACATTGATGCGACGATTCGCAGGGAAGTCTATTCATTCTTTTACTGTCGGTTTTGAAGGAAACTTTGAGCAGAACGAATTGGTGACTGCACGCCGTAGCGCGGAATTGATTGGAACCGAACACCACGAAGCAGTCATTTCGGGGAATGAATATGCAGAATTTTTACCCAAATCGTTGTGGCATCTGGAGGAACCAGTTGCTACTGCTTCAACATTGGCATTCTATTGGATATGTCGTCTGGCGAGGCAGCATGTAAAAGTTGTCCTGACCGGACAAGGGGCTGATGAACCTTTTGCTGGATATGGTCGACATTTGGGCGAATATTATGGGCATTGGTACAGGCAATTGCCCCATATTTTACGAAGATGGGTATTAACGCCACTAATAGATGGATTGCCCCGAAACGAAAAGCTTAAACGCGCAGTCCATTCATTGGATATTATGGATCCGTTGACGCGTATAACTCAAATTTATACCATCTTTGATGCCAACTTGAAACGACGTTTGTACCGTGACGGGCTTTCTAGCGACGGTGGGCGATGCATCCGCAGTTCTGTGGCAAGATGGCAGAACGATGTGCAGAATCAAAATGGGCTCAGTCAAATGCTTTATGTCGATGCCCGCTTTTCTCTGCCTGACAATTTATTAATGTATGGCGATAAAATGTCCATGGCGGTATCTCTTGAAACACGTGTCCCATTCCTCGATTTGGAATTAATGTCTTTGGTTGAAAGCATGCCACCGGAAATGAAAATACGCCGACTTACGCAAAAGTATATTCTCAAGCGCACAGCGACTGCGTGGGTATCACCAGAAATTATCAAACGAAAAAAAATTGGTTTTGCAACCCCGATAGATCAGTGGTTCGGGGGCGAGCTACGAGGTTATATTGGCGATCAATTGCTGGCAACCGACTCGGCTTGTCGTCAATATTTCGAGCCTAAAGTGATCGAAACAATAATTTTGGATCACGAAAACCATCGGCATGACTACAAGCGTCACTTGTTTTCCCTGCTGACATTTGAATTATGGCACAAGCAATTTATTTCAAGTAACGCTGGAGAATTTTCATCATGAAAATCAGTATTTTCGGTTTAGGGTATGTTGGGTGTGTTTCGGCTGCTTGTTTTTCTGCGGATGGGCATACAGTAGTTGGTGTGGACGTTAATCTCTCGAAAGTAGAAATCATCAATGCCGGACAAAGTCCCATCGTTGAACCCAATTTGGATGTCTTAATTGCGAACAGTGTCGCAAACGGGCAATTGCGCGCGACCGCCAGCGTTCGTGATGCCGTTTTATCAACTGACTTATCATTTATCTGTGTTGGTACACCCAGCGCATCCAATGGAAGCCTGGATCTGCAATATATCGAGCGCGTTTCTTCTGAAATTGGGAATATTTTACGTGACAAACAGCAATATCATACGGTGGTTTATCGCAGTACAATGCTGCCCGGGAGCGTCGAAAACGTGGTGTTGCCAATTCTCGAAAAAAATTCAGGAAAACTCGCAGGCACAGATTTCGGACTTGTATTCAATCCTGAATTCTTGCGTGAAGGCACCGCTATCATGGATTTTCGAGACCCGCCTAGCACCGTAGTGGGTGAATGGACTGCTAAATGTGGTGAATCGGTTGTTGAATTATATTCAAACCTTAGTGCACCCATGGTGCGCACCAATTTAAGCACAGCAGAAATGGTTAAATATGCGGACAATGCTTTTCATGGTTTGAAGATTGCCTTTGGAAACGAGATTGGGACATTGTGTCATCAAGTAAACGTTGACAGCCAGCAGTTGATGCAGATATTTTGTTTGGATACCAAATTGAATATCTCACCAGTTTATCTAAAGCCGGGCAATGCTTTCGGTGGGTCATGCCTACCCAAGGACTTGCGTGCCATTTCCCACCTTGCGCATACCTTTGATGTGGCAGTTCCGGTTTTGGATGGAATATTGATTAGCAATGAGAAACACAAAAAGCGCGTGCTTGACCTGGTTGTGGCACAAGGTAAAAAGAATATTGGGGTCTTAGGTCTGAGCTTTAAAGAAGACACCGATGATTTACGAGAGAGCTCAACCGTCGAATTATTAGAAAGGCTAATTGGTAGAGGCTTCAAGGTTTGTATTTATGATCGCAATGTTTCTTTGGCGCGACTAACGGGAGCCAATAAACTTTTTATCGAGCAGGAACTCCCCCACATAGCGACCTTAATGGTCGATTCCGTAGAAGCTGTTTTGGAAAAATCAGAAGTTATCGTTGTCTCGAACCGCTCAAATGAATTTCTCAAAATCTCAAAGTTGATGAATCCGAGCCAAAAAATTATTGACCTGATACGCTTGTTCGCGCCGGAAGATTTTATTGATGGCCAGTATTTCTCAGTGGTTGGATAAAATAGTTCATCCAAGTTGGAGTGTGTAAGGTGAAATTGCAAGGTAGAATTCTGATTATTGTTGAAAATCTTCCTGTGCCCTTTGATCGCAGGGTTTGGAACGAAGCAACAACTTTATCAAAGGCTGGGTGTCAAGTTTCCGTTATTTGCCCAACCGGAAAGGGATATGAAGAGAAATATCAAATAATAGATGGAATTCATATCTTTAGACATAATCTCCCAGTTGAAGGACAAGGAGTTTTAGGCTATTTATTGGAATATGGAGTGGCACTGGTTTGGGAATTTATTCTTGTATGGAAGGTTTTCTCTACAAGAGGGTTTGATGTTATCCAGGCCTGCAACCCTCCAGATAATATTTTCTTGATTGCCCTGTTTTACAAGTTGTTTTTCCGGAAAAAATTTGTGTTCGATCACCATGATATCAACCCCGAACTGTATATAGCAAAATTCGCGCGCAAGGATATTTTTTACAGAATAATGCTGTTATTGGAGCGCTGCACTTTTGGGGTTGCGGATATTTCCATTGCCACCAATGAATCGTATAAAGCCATTGCTATTCGGCGAGGGAAGATGGATCCATCTCGTGTGTTTGTTGTTCGCAGCGGTCCAGATCTAACTCGGATGAAAATATCAGCCCAGGATATTGAAGTGAAAAGGGGTAGAAAATACCTTGTTGGCTATTTGGGTGTTATGGGCAAGCAGGAAGGGATAGATATTTTACTTCGGGCAGTCCGTTATATTGTCTATGAATTGGGACGTTCAGATATTCATTTTGGACTGGTTGGTGGAGGAACTGAACTCGAGCTTATGCAAAAATATGCTGATGAAATTGGTGTATCGGCGTATGTGACATTTACAGGCAGGATCTCTGATAATGATATGTTGAAAATGTTAAATACTGCGGATATTTGTGTAAATCCAGATGTGGTGAATGAATTGAACGACAAGTCTACGATGAATAAAATCATGGAATATATGGCGCTGGGGAAACCGATCGTTCAGTTTGAATTATTAGAAGGTCGAATCACGGCACAAAATGCATCTTTATATGCAAAACCAAATGATGAAAAGGATCTGGCGCAAAAAATGGTTAAACTTATCGATGATAAGTCGTTGCGAAAAGAAATGGGCGATTTCGGCCGAAGAAGGGTTGTCGAAGAACTGTCCTGGGATCATGAATATCCAAAATTGTTGGCAGCTTATAGGAAAATTTTAAAAAGCCAGGCATAGGTCTGCTCAGTCGCGTTCTTTGTTTTCTAAAATTGTTTTCAAATTGAGTTCGTTTTGAAGAAAAGCCGAAAATCGTATCCGCTGCACGTTTTTTTGAAATTTATCCGTTGGTTTGCCTATTCGCCTGGTGAAACAATCGTTGGGTTGCCTCGCAAGTGGAGTTTTGAGCGTGCGAAGCAAGCTCAAAACTCCACAAAAAACCATTCTTTCCGGATCTCAGCTTATCCAATACTGATGTTAAATAGTAGAGCGACAGAAGCGTATGCTCCCATCGCTCTTTTCAGTGTTAGTGTTCCTTAAGGTAATACTTGGATGGTATCAACCTCCATAAGATTGCCACCACCTACATATACGACTTTAGTGTATGAACACCGGCAGTCAGTGGCACTGGCTTGTCCCATGTTGCCTGGAAGTTGGGGGTGCCAGTGATTTCGTTGATTGTAACGATTTTGCACCGTCTACAAATATATCGACCAGACCACGGCTTCCACTACTGGTGTAAATGAATCTAAAGTTTTGACCAAAGATTTGGACTGTCGCTGAATCTCCAGGAAAAGTAGAGTAGTGAATGGTATTGTTGTTTACTGGCTCGTCCTAACGGGTCTGAGCGTAATTGTGTTGGTGCGAATTCAGTCGCTTTTGCCACAATACAAATGGCCCAGGCCGGCAACGACAAACTCATTTTTTGCGTAATGCAAGTTGTCTAAATCGGCTGGCAAAATAGGCAGGCGCCTAGGCTGCCAGAGGCCTGCCTGTCTCTATGCTAATTTTGCAATGCAATGTATACTGGTCAGTACAATCTTAATAAAATACTGTGCTTGGATTCATCCTGTTCTTAACTTTAATGGGTATTATCCAGTTCATGCTGCCGCTTCCTAATCACCCAAAATGGCAGGTCGGAGTCGCTTTGAGCGGTTTTTGTTTTTTTATTTGCGTGTCACAGGGGTGACCGATGATCTCGGAAAACTGTATTCCTCTCGAGGAATTGTTCGAAACCGGCAGCGAAAAACGCATCCACCGCACGTTTTTTGATATCTATTCCCGCCTTTGGATGGCGGGTGTGCTTATATTTACAGACATGTTCTGCCTGTGTATCGCCATCGCCATCGCCTTACAGACGCTCACACATACCGTGTTCAACCTGTCGCTGGCCTATGACAAGCTCTTCGCCTTGCTGGCCATCGTCGTTGCGCTCAAGTTTTATCGTTCCGGGTTGTATTCCGCGATTGGCCTGCACTATATCGATGAGCTCGAACGGTTGGTCAACGGTCTTGGCTCCAGCTTTGTTATTGTCCTGGCGGTCACCTTTTTGTTTCAGACCTCGCTGTTCTATTCGCGCCTGCTCATTTTATCAACCTGGCTGCTGGGCATTGTCTTCATCCCGCTCGGGCGTTACCTGGTGCGCCGGCTGTTGATTTATTGGGGCTTGTGGGGCCTGCCGGTAGTCATCATTGGCTGCCAGGATCGGGCCAAGACTCTGGCCGCAGAGTTGCGCATTAACCTGCATCACGGCATTCGTCCAGATATTATTTTGTGCGATGAACGCTACGCCGAGCATGCTCGGGCGAATTGCACAGTGTTTACGCTGGAGCAGATCAGCGCCTATTGCAAACGCCTCTCCATCCAGGACGCGCTCATCATGATCGATGATATGAACGATTTAGACAATATCGTCGACCACTACCGTTTTACCTTTAACCGTGTCATTCTGATCAAGGATCAGGTTGGCCAATATGGGCTGAACAACCTGGTGCCGCTGGATTTCGTCACCACGCTTGGGCTGCAGGTGAAGAATCACCTGCTTAGCTGGCAGGCGCAAATATGGAAGAAGCTGATTGACGTGCTGGGCGCCTTCTTTGGGCTGCTGCTGCTGGCGCCCTGGTTGGGGCTGGCGGCGCTGCTCATTTCTCTCGATTCACCCGGCAGGGTCTTCTACCGTCAGCCGCGCTTGGGCCGGCGCGGCGAGCACTTTGAACTGATCAAGTTCCGTACCATGCACATCCATGCCGACGAAATCTTGAAAATGGAACTGGCCCGCGATCCACTGCTCAAGCAGGAATGGGACAGCTACCAGAAGCTCAAGGATGATCCGCGTGTCACCCGGGTGGGGAAATTTCTGCGCAAATTCAGCCTGGATGAGCTGCCGCAGTTGTGGAACATTTTACGCGGTGAGATGAGTTTGGTGGGTCCGCGCCCGATCATGCTCGGCCAGCGCGAGATGTATGGCGTTGGTTACAAGGATTATATTCATGTCACACCCGGCATCACCGGGCTCTGGCAGGTTTCCGGGCGCAACCGGACCTCCTTCGCGCGGCGAGCCGAGTTGGATGGCGAGTATATCCAGCGCTGGTCAATGTGGATGGATATCTTTATTCTGGTCAAGACGATCAAGGTTGTCCTGTGGCGTGACGGCGCGTATTAACAGGTTTACCCGCGAATAAATAAATATTTGATGCATAGCTTGTTAATCCATGTTTGAACCTGTCTCTTGTTAACTTGTCATACTTTTAGGAAGCCATCCAGAGGGGGCCCGGGCAGTTCAAGATGATGCTGCCTGACATCCACCTTTTCCAGCTCTTCCGCCGCGTCGATCCCACCCTCAGAACCATCTGCGGCATTGCCACCATCATTTCGCGCAGCTTTCGCCAGGTTGGTTTTGCCTGTTTACTCCCCCGGCCCGCTGCTTTCGAAAGGAAGATTGTGCATACTGAGTTTTCACCGCCCAAGGGCGGCAGCATTTACGCGTATGACCTGGTGACCCAAATTGGTCTGTCCATGCTCAGCCGGAGTGGCAAAGGCGGTTGCTCTGGGTAGTTCAGCCCCGCGGTGTTGATAAATTTGAATAGGGGCTCTTTGGAATTTTCCGCGAAATTCGAAGTTAGCACTGCCGTAATCAGTATAAACCGCAGACATGGGCACGGTTCACAACCAGCAAAAAACGGCCCCAAACGTGGTCTTTGCGTTTGGGGCCGGAGGGCTAAGCCCGGATGGGTCCGCGCTTAGCCCTCACTCAGGGCGATGTCGATGTTACGGAGAACAGTGTCGAGGTCGGTGATGACTTTGTTGTTCCAGAAGCGCCCCAGGATGCGATAGCCCATGCCGGCCAGGAAAGCCGTTCGTTCGGCCTCGTATTCGGCTTGATCGATGTGGTGACCGCGGTCGAGTAGTGCAAGGGCGACCCCCTCCCAGCCTCCCCCATTTGGAGAGCACAAATGGGGGAGGGGAAACCCGGTGTGCTTGCGTGCGCTCGCGCCTCCCCCAAACGCGGTCTTTGCGTTTGGGGGAGGGCAGGCAGGGGGTCTGCACTTCGCTCTTCATTCTGTACAACTGACTGCAAAACGGAAAACCGTGCCAAATATTCTACCTGAATTGGAAAGGTGTTATTGCCACAAAATGGTTCTTTCCGAACCGTCCCCAGAAATGATCTAAAAAATACCGTTTTATCCGCGTCCAATGGTTTTTTACCACCCTGATTCCCAGCGAGCCTGAATATTATTTTGGATGAAAAAGGATGAACGTGGTATAGTTAACTTGAAAAGTTACGGAGATTTTTCAAACCTGTTTTTTTTGAGAAGATGATGGAAAACCCAACGCTACAATTCAACGACCAATCCTGTCCGGATCTAGGTGCCTATGGTGACGCAGGCATCTCGTGCACCTATGTCTCGACGGAGAACACCTGTTTTCATTGCCAGAATCCTGAGATACCTGCGCTGGCGCACCAGGAATCTTTTTGTTTGACGGCAGCCTATCTGGCTTGCCCGGTGTGGGCCATGGCCAGGGGGCAGAAATTTCCTGCCGAGCTGCGCTATGAGCCGCTGCCGGATCAAGCTGATGATCACCGCACCCGCCAGACCTGGGTTATGGCGCTTCTGATTTGTTTCCTCGTCCTGGGGCTTTGGCTGGGCTGGAAACCGCTCATGCAGTTTGCCCGGATTGGGACACTGCCGGAATTTGCTCCCAGCCCCACTTCGCTTTTATCCCATTCGGCATCGGGCATGATCCTGACGCTGACCGCCAACTCAGCCCCGACCGCCAGTCCGGTCCACCCGACTAACACCCGCCTTCCCAGGCCAACGCTGACCAGCACGCCATCGCCGACACTGGCAGCTTCAGCCACCATTGGCCGGATAGAATTGCATCTGCTCGATTTGCCCTTCAATATTAACACGACCAGTTACCTGTTGCACCGTGTTTTGGCCGGCGAGACGCTCGAAGGGCTGGCCCGCAAATATTCGACATCGCTGGATGTCATCCAGAAGGCCAACTTGTTCATTACCACCCCGCTCTGGGTCGGTAATGTTCTGGTCATCTTGCCCGGCACCCAAACCGTGGACCCGGCCATGCCGGCTTTCGAGCCCTATCAAGTCCCAGACGCAATGATCGACCTGGCTGCGCTGTCGACGCGCTTGAAAGTAGACCCGCAGTTGCTGCAAGTCTACACGGATTGCCAGGATTCCTGCCAGTTTGATAAGGGTGACTGGCTTATGATTCCCAGGCTGCGCTAAGCCTCCGGGCTCTCTTAAAGTCGAAAGAGGTTGTTCATGGCAGTAGATGGCTCGGCCTCGAACATGTATCTTGCCTGAGCATGATTGGTAAAGCCTCGAGTATTCAAAAGAGCAATAACCCAATTATTAACGATGGTCATGGAACATGCCTCTGCATTTAGGCTGGTGAGACCAACCTACCGGTTTCAAAAATAAACTTGCTTGTGTTACCCTCCATCTTGACCTTCTCCGTTTTGATTTGGTGGTGGAACCCCAAATTTACCGGAAAAGGTTTTTTTTATCAATTATTGATGACTTTAAGAAAATCCTGTGCTAAGCACAAGGGTATCTGGTGTTTTTTTACGAAAAGTGTCCTACTTATATACTATTCCATTTTTCGCGCTTTTTCTGATGATTACAGAATAGCAGGAATAGTGTAACGGATCGCACCATACGGATGAAAATTTACGCTTATGTCTTCTAATGCAAACGTCGCTCCTCTAAAGCAAATTCTGGAAAATATTCGTTTTCCAGAGCAGCTGGATACGCACCCGTGGGTAGGCTTTCGTTTTGTTCAAGATGCGGTTATTCAATCACCGGATCTTGCGCAGAAGAGCCCCGGGTACCAGCTCGCCGCGGCAGTTTGCAGCCAATTTCAAAAGCTCATGCCGAATACAGCTCCCAAGCAGGGCAAACGCCTGGATACTCGCTGGGGAAAATTTGGGATTTTAGCCGCCCAATATTTTGCCCCCTTTCGATTTGGGTTACCTTATCCATCCTCTTTGCAAGATGCCTGGGGTGGCATTGATCAGGCTGTCTTCATGTTTGTGTATGGCAAACCGGTCGATTTGCTTTCACCACAGGAAATAGCGCTTTACAAGTTTGTCGGTGATGAGCCAATGGTTGCGGCGCGCAGCACCATCAGCGATTGGCATATTAAAGGCAGTGCGCAGTTGGCAGATGTGATTTTGGAATATGAGCGCTACCTCGAGTCGCTTCCTGCTGCGCCAGAGCCAATCCCGAATAGTGAGCAGTTGGCAGAAGTGATTTCGGAATTTGAACAGAAAACAGAGTCGCTTCCTGCTGCGTCAGGGCCAGGCCCGGATTCCGTTTTGCCAGTGATAAAAGAAAATGAGAAACCAACCAGGCCTGCCCGGGTTGGTAAATGGCTCAAAATCCTGGTGCGCTGGTCCGTTGCCATTTTATTTGCAACGCTGCTGATTGTCCTGGGTCTCAAAGCATGGAAGGTTTACCAGTTGGTAATGCAGCTTCGCGCAGATGTCACCCAGCTCAGAGGCCTGATTTCTGCCTCTCCCAGCGCAGAAGAGATTAAGCAGGCTGGCCCAATCCTGGGTAAATTACACCAGGAGATGGTCAGCTTGAATGAAGAATTAGCCGCGCCGCTGGGCATGGCTGGCCCCTGGCTGGCCGGGCTGCCAGGCTATGGCCCGGAACTGGCTGCATCGGCCTCTCTTTTGGAGATGGCTGAAAAGGTGACAGCTTCCGCGCAAATCGTTTACGAAACAGCTTATCCGGTCTATCTTCAATTCCAAACCTCAAAAATAACTGCCCCTGAGCTCACTCGAAACTTGCTCAAGATGCAGCCGCAGCTTCTTTTGGCCAAAGCTGATCTGGATAAAGCCCTGGCTATTCGAGCTGGCCTGGATGTATCCAGGTTTTCTGCACGCACCCAGGGGCTGATTCCGGAGATTGACAGGCTTCTTGGGTTGATGCAGGATGGTCTGTCACTCTCCCAGAGTATTCCCAAAATACTGGGTGCCAGCGCCGAAGGTCCTAAGACCTATATGCTGGTGGTTCAAAACGAAGATGAGCTTCGCCCGACGGGTGGGTTTATCGGGGTGGTTGGCAGCTTTGTCGTCAAAGATGGTTTGCCGATGGGGTTCACCTTTAAAGATTCTTACGCCTTTGACGATTGGACAAAACCTTATCCTGAAGCTCCCTGGCAGTTGGAGCAATATATGAACATTCCGGCCCTGGTTTTGCGGGATGCCAATTGGTACACCAATTTTCCAGTCGCGGCTTCCTGGATTGAATACCTTTATGCTTATTCCGACAACCATACTGTGGATGGTGTGATTGCCATCGACCAGCAGTCGCTGGTATATATCTTGCAGGCCATTGGCCCCATCACCGTGAAAGGTGCCTCAGAGCCAGTTACATCTGCAAACATCATCCAATTCATGCGTGATGCCAAGGCTCCCCCCGCCTCCGCCAAGAATCCAAATCAATGGATGTATGAACATCGCAAGGATTTTGTCGCGCCGCTTGCCAATTCAATTGTGGAAAAACTGCTTTCAGGCCAGGATATTGTCTGGGAGAAGCTGGTGCGCACCATGATACGCGCACTGAACGAACGGCATATTCTGCTTCAGTTTGATGATCCCCTGGTCACAAGTTTTATTGCCAAATATGATTGGGGTGGTGAAGTAAAACCTGGGGCCGGGGATTTTCTCATGGCAGTGGATACCAACGTTGGGGTTAACAAAGCCAACGCAGGGGTAGAATCGAAACTGGCCTATTCTGTCGATTTGACCGATCTCGAAAATCCGATTGGGTCGCTGGTAGTTTTTCATAAAAATAATGCCAGCAGCGCTGCCTCTTGTTCAAAATATGGTTCTGGGGATAATTTAATGCATCCCTATTATGCCATTGATCGTTGTTATTGGAATTATTTGCGCATTTATGTCCCGGCCGGGTCCCGTTTGCAAGATTCCAGCCCGCATTTTATTCCGGCTGAAGGTACATATTTTGGGAAGAGCGTGCCTGCCAGGGTGGATGTGTTGGATATGCAGTCCGAGGAAATTGACTCAGCCACTGGTTTCGGAACGCTGCTGGCGGTGCCTGGGGGCGTGACCTCGAGCACTGGTTTTAATTATCTTTTACCCGCCAGTGTGCTTGCCAATGAAGGCGCAGATGCCAAGCACAAAATATATACTTTGAAGATTCAAAAGCAGCCCGGGGTGACTATGATCCCGGTGACCTTCCGCATTCATCTCCCTGCCGGCGCGCAGCTGCATAACGCGCCGCCCGGTGCGTTAGTCCAGGGCAGTGATATTCTCCTGGATCTAAATATGACTACCAATATCAATATCCGGGTGGAATTTTACATTCCCTGAAATTCGGACATAATTCGTACAGCCGCACCTATCAGGTAAACCAAATTCGCGCTAGAATAGTATAAATATTCTAATAGGAGAAAAGGACAAAATTATGAATAAATATATGCGTATTCTTCTCGTCTTGGCCCTTCTGGTTGGTTTCGTTGCTTTTGCCGGAAGTCAGGCAGCCTGGGCCGTCAAACCTGCAGCAGCACCCGCTGCCGGCGCCAGCTCAATGGCAAATTCAGTTTCAGGTTCCACGGTTAACCCACCCAGTGGATGCGGTTCTGATGTCCCTGTTGATCTAGGTGCCACTACCCTTTGCGGTGTGGCCACAGTTGCCAGCGATAATGGCGAACTGATTGGTACTTCTCACCTGGCCAACCGTCCCGAAGGCTTCAAGAATAAGATGGTCGTAGTTACACTGTTCAATGAAGGAACTTACGGACAGCTTTGTTTTGCGGCCCGGAAGGGTGGCGCAGTCTATTTCCAGAATCCAGTCACAATGCTTTGGTCGCCTATCTTTACCGTTGTGGAAAATGGGCAGGCTTGTGCCAGTATTTTCCAGTCCGGGAATTACGTTTTAGGGCCCGTTCCGGCTCCGTAAGCAGTAAATTAGCTCGAATTTGTATTGAAGCAGGGCAGGATTTTTTGATCCTGCCCTGCTTTTTTTATTTAACCGGGTTTAACCCTGGTCGCTGATTTTCCGCCTGCATCCAGGACTGGCTTGAATAACCCTGCCTTGCTCTTTTGAAAGCAAGCCACATTTTTGTGTTTTGCCTGTCAAAATACCACCGATTTGGTCGATAATAATATAGGCATTCTGCGATGTTTTTTTGATATTCTTTAATGGTATCCGGGTAGATGCTTATGGAGGGATGAATGGGGGACGCCATTCTCATACTGCTTGCTCCCGCCTCCATGAAGATGATTATCTTGCAGCGTATTCGCAGCCTGTCTATCGCCAGGAAGTGAAAATTATTGATGATTGAGGCAACAACATGAACCTGCTTGATTTAAGAACCGTCTTTATTGGTTATTCGATCAACAATGCCATCTGCGCGGTTGTGATGGCATTGTTATGGCGGCAGAACCACAGGCGCTCGCCTGAATTGGGTTTCTGGCTGGCAAATTTCATTTTGCAGTTTATATCCATTGTTCTGATCACCCTGCGGGGAATTGTCCCGGATTTTCTTTCGATTGTGGTTGCAAATGTGGTCGGAATCGCGGGGCTCATGCTATTGTTTATTGGGCTGGAGCGTTTTGTAAATAAGCCCGGTGCTCAATTCCATAACTATGTCCTGCTGTCTTTATTTACACTTATTCACATATATTTCACCTATTCTCAGCCCAACCTGGCAGCCCGCAATATTAATTATTCGGCGGCCATCTCGCTGGTTTGCTTCCAGGCGGCCTGGCTTATGCTCCATCGCGTAGATGCCAGCATGCGCTCCGAAACAACCAATGTCGGCTTTGTTTTTGCAGCTTTTCTTATCACCAGTGTTTTTCGCATTTTCCTGGATTCGAATACATCAATCTCGAACAATATATTTGAATCGGGTACCGCGAACATTCTGGCCATTCTGGCTTTACAGGTGCTGTCCCTCAGTCTCACTTTTGCCTTATTGCTCATGATCAATCATCGCCTGGTGGCCGGGTTGGAGAATGACATCGCCGCCCGCAAACAGGCGCAGGAGGCTGCGCACGAAAGCGAGATAAAATGGCGCAGCCTGTTTGAGATTTTACCTGTAGGTGTTTCGGTCATTAATTCTACCGGCACTGTTACAGATTTGAATCTAGCGCTGTCCCAAATACTGGATATTTCCCTGGAGGGCATATTACATGGTAACTACAAAGGTAGGAAGTATTTACGGCCTGATAATACATTTCTACCGCCAGCAGAATTTCCCAGCATCCGCGCGGTAAAAGAGCAAAAAATTATCAAGAATGTTGAGATCGGTGTTGAAAAAGAAAACGGAACTGTTATTTGGACAAACGTCAGCGCCGTCCCCTTGTCATATGCCGCCGGTTCTGTAATTGTCACAGCCGATATCACCGCGCTAAAGCGCTCGGAAAAGGCCTTGAGTGATATAACAGAGCGTTTGGATCTGGCAACCCGCTCAGCTCAATTAGGGATATGGGATTGGGATATTCAGAATGATCAATTGATCTGGGATCAGCAGATGTTAAAGTTGTATGGTATCGATCAGGAGCATTTCCTGGGTGCCTACTTAACATGGCTGAATGGAATTCATCCGGATGACCGTGCGCATAGTGACGAAGTCTCGAAAAAGGCGGTCAATGGGGAAATGGAATATGGAACTGAGTTCAGAGTCGTGTGGCCGGATGGTTCTATCCATTGGTTGAAAGCGGATGGGCAGGTGATTCGAGATGAAAATGGGCAAGCCATTCGCATGGTGGGCGTAAACTATGACATCACTGAGCGCAAGAATGCGGAAGAAAAACTTCAAAAAGCTTATGACAATTTGAATACTGCCCAACGGGTGGCCCACGTTGGTAGTCAGGAACACGATTTGACTACAAACCGCCTGCATTGGTCAGAGGAGGCGCTGCGTATATTTGGAACACCCCCGGGTAACTTTTCGGAATCGTCCAATGATTTCTTTAACCGAATTCATCCTGACGATCGAGACCGGGTTGTAGCCATCATTGCCCAGGCTTATCAATCTAAAAAAGGGACTGCCTTCGAACACCGCATCTTGCGTTCGGATGGTTCTGTGCGTTATGTTGAAGAACAATTTGATCTGGTATTCAATGAAAAAGGTGATCATATCGGTGATATCGGCACAATCCAGGATATCACTGAACGCACACAGGCTGCCAAGTCGTTGAGCGATGCCAAATGGCGGTTGGAGAGTATCATTCAGGGTACGAATGTCGGCACCTGGGAGTGGAATGTCCAGACGGGAGAAGCCATATTTAATGAAGTTTGGGCGGAGATCCTCGGTTACACCCTGGCTGAATTGGCGCCTATTAGCATTAAGACCTGGGAAGCACTTGCTCATCCTGATGATCTGAAGCAATCCGAAGAATTGTTGGAACGGCATTTTGCCGGCGAGCTGCACTTTTATGACTTTGAAAGCCGGATGAAACACAAGGATGGTCACTGGGTCTGGGTCCACGACCGGGGCAGCGTTATCACCCACACCAGCGACGGCAAACCACTGATGATGTTCGGTACCCATACCGATATCACTGTGCGCAAGCAGATGGATGATCAGATTCGGGAAAGCGAAGAAAAATTCTCAATTGCATTTCACAACATTCCAGACGCAGTTTTGATCACTTCGCTTGCCGATGGGAAAATTATCGAAGTTAATGAAGGTTTTTTCCGGATTTCGAAATTGTCTAGCGAAGAGATTCGTGGCAAGACATTCAGGGATCTTAATCTTTGGAATGAAACGGACCGCGAAACCCTTGTCGCTGGTCTGCAAAAAGATGGCCATGTGCGTAATATTGAAACCAATTTCCGCATAAAAACTGGGCAATCCATTTTCGGTTTGCTTTCTTCCGAGATCATTAAGGTACAGGGTTTGATGTGTGTACTGACGATATTCCGTGATCTTACCGAATATAAACAAGCCCAGGAATTGGTGATTCGGCAAAGCGAACATTTGAGGATCCTGTATGAAGCCAGCCGGCGATTAAATCGGACACTGGATCTGGGTGATATCTATCAAGCAGTTTGCGATTTCATGTCGATTAATACCCCAAATGATAGTTTTGTTATCTCTTCTTTTAATAATGAAACTCAACTTATTACGTGCAATGCCATCTGGAGTGAAGATCACTGGTTGGATGTTAAATCCTTCCCGCCTATTCCATTGGAGCCAGAAGGCAAAGGTACCCAAAGCCTGGTTATCCGTTCGGGTCAATCCATGTTAATCAACGATTATTTGACGCATTTCAAATCGGCTCAGAAGGCCTACTACGTTGATTCTATGAAAAGTGAGGTTTTTGAAGAAGCTTCGGAAGGGGAAGAAGTTATCCGTTCAGCTATGATCGTTCCGCTCAAAATAGGGAACCAGGTCACCGGTGTCATCCAGGTGATGAGTTTACGCGAGAATGCCTATACCCAGGATCAGTTGAACCTTTTGGATTCTTTGACCATTCATATCGCCTCTGCCGAGCAAAATGCTTTGCTGTTTAATCAGTTGCAAACGGAATTGACCACACGAAAGCAGATCGATGCCTCTCTGTATGCCAGTGAAGCGCGCTACCGTGCGCTGGTTGAAAACCTGGGAGAAGGTGTCGGGTTGGTTAATCCTGAAGAGCAATTTACTTTTACGAACCCCGCCGCTGACGAGATCTTTGGTCTGCAGCCAGGGGGGCTGCTGGGGCGCAACTTGCGTGAGTTCACCACGCTGGATCGATTTGGTGTCATCCGCGATCAAACCAGCCATCGAATGAGCGGCGCAAAAAGCGTCTATGAGCTTGAAATCTGCTGCCCGGATGGAGAAAAACGTGATTTGTTAGTATCAGCCGTGCCACAGTTTGACAGCCTGGGGGTGTTTACAGGCACGTTCGGAGTCTTTCGCGATATCACCGAGCGCAAGCA
>CAIMZS010000510.1 GCA_903846015.1 uncultured Anaerolineae bacterium
GATGCCGAAATAAATCGGAGACGACGGAACGATCAGCACAGAAGCCAGGCTGACCATCATTCCCAGGCTGAACAGTATCGTTCCACGCTTCAACCAACTCCGGCGTAATTCGTTCGGATCGTTGGATCGCAGCGCGCTGATGGCCATCCCAATCCCACTCAAACCCAGGAAAGCCGAGGCGCCTATGCTGGTAATCCCAAACCACAACCCGGGGAAGGCGGCAAGTGAATAAGCCAGCAAAGCCCGCCAGGCAGGCTGCAGCTCCGGCGCCAGACCGTTCACACACTGCTCAAACAGGTTGGAATGCAGAATGGCGGTGCCAATGAAAAACGTGGCGAACGAGGCAATCAACGTGATTTTAAGCGGCACCCAGAATGCCAACAGCGCCTGTGCCAGTATCGGCTGCAAGGCGGCACCCCAGCCATCCATACCGTGCTTGATCAACATCATGCCAATCGCCAGGCCTCGCAGGGCATCCAGTTCATAGAAACGCTTGACCACCGGATAATCGATGATCATCTCCGATTTCATTAATCGCCGGTCTGCGAGGGCTTGCTGCCAATTTTCCAGCCATTCGAGCAGATACCGGCTGATATCCGGGATGGGAATAGACTCAAAGGGCGGCAGGGAACTCGCGAATTCAGAGGCAGTTCCAGTGGAGTAGGCAGACCGCGGGTTCGAGGCGGTTTTTTCAGCAAAACCGATCCTGAAACCAGTTTTTAGCTTCAGTCCGAGTTGGCTGTTGGCTGTTTTTGAAATGGATCGATCGGAGGAACGATTCGGTGACGGTAACATCGCGCTTTTCCTGAAAGAGATGGTTTCGTAATTATCCTGACCAGGCAAACCGGTTTTGAACCAGGCCGGTCATTTGGTGATCGGCTTGAAACCAACCCAGCCTTGCCCGGCGGCAGGGTAATCCTTGACGGTCGGGTAAGAACTGATCCCGGCACATTTACCCGGTGATTTTTCACAGTTGACATAATTGTAGGGTACTTGCGCTTGATCAAAGGCTTGTTTCTGCTTGGTGGTGTATCCGCACCAATCGGTGCCATACAGGGTAGGCTTGCGGTCAAGAGCCTTGCCGACCAGCATCCCGGTGCGCACCTTCAAATGATTGATAACTTGCTGTTCGTTTTCTTCCATAATATTCTCCAAAGGTCGTTTTGTGTTCTTTGACATGAGCTGCAGCCAGGCCGGTTTAACCGCCAGAAAATTATTCTTATTTGTAATAACCGCTGCCCACCACCCAGCCAAAAGGCTGAAACAAAAGCGTATATGAACGCTTGGGCTGGGCCACGCTGCCGCCTTTTTTGGTGAACCAGTAGTCAACATAACCACCACCGGCCTGTCCAAATTTGATAAATTCTTTGACGTAATAGATGCCTTTTTCGTCTTTATCTTCCAGGCGGTTGCGGCCTTCCACATCCGGACGGCCATACAACACCACGTTGACACCTTCGCTCGTATCCGCCCAGAAATAGCCATCCGGGCTGTAGCTCAACCCGCGCAGCAGGTTGGCGCCCAGGCTTTTGGCCTGCTCGGGTGTCATTTCACCCGCCTGCTGCCGGTCGTAAATCCCCTGCAGCATACTGACGGCGGTCTCCACTTCGGCCTTGATCAGGGCATCCTGGCCCTGATCCGGCTTCGAACCCCAACCCGATGGGTTTGGCAGGAAGAAGACGACCAGGCCCGCCACTGCAATTACAATAATGAGGCTAATCAGAACTATTTTTATTTTCATTCCAAACTCCTAA
>CAIMZS010000511.1 GCA_903846015.1 uncultured Anaerolineae bacterium
CTGCTCGGCTGGCAAATACCCCGGTCATCCTGCTGGGAAACAAAGACGAAATGCTCCAACTCGCCAGCGCAGAACCTCTTGATGTCTACCTGGTGAAACCCGCAACCCGTTCGCAGTTGCTCGACGCTATCATGCAAATTTTTGGGCACCAACCTCAAAATGGGTTCCGACCCACGCGTGAAAAAATCTCTGATGAAACCCTGGGAAAGCTGCGTGGTAAACATATCTTGCTGGCGGAAGATAATGAAATCAACCAGTTGGTGGCTGTAGAGATACTGCAGCTAATGGGTATGCGGGTTTCGGTTGCCAATAATGGCAAACAGGCCGTTCAGATGGCTGCGCAAAACAGTTTTGACGCAGTATTGATGGATATCAATATGCCTGGCATGGATGGCTATCAGGCTACCACTCAAATCCGTTTGGATGCGGACTCCAAGAAGGCTGGTGATTCCCAAAAACGGATCACTCCGCTGCCAATCATTGCCATGACCGCTTATGCCCTGGATGGCGATCACCAGAAAGTGTTGAATGCCGGTTTAAACGATTACATTTCCAAGCCGGTCGATGTGACACAGCTTGCCAGAATATTGGTGCGTTGGATCGGTCAAACACCAACGCAGATGCAGGCTGTGGATGCCAGCACAAGCCAGGCAGTTGAAAACACAGGCCCTGAAGCTGATACCGTTCAGGTTTTTCTGCCGGGACGGTCGGACTTGCTGGATGTGGCTGGCGCAATGCTGCGGTTAAACAACAACGAAAAACTCTACACCCGCTTACTGGGGATGTTTTGTGATGGGCACACCCATGATGTACACTCAATCCGCACTGCCTGGGAGCATAACGATCTCGAACTTGCCCGGCGGCTGGCGCACGACCTCAAGAGTGTTGCCGGCACCATTGGCGCAGATGAGCTGCGCGCGGCAGCGAAACAGCTCGAAACCGCCATGGCGGAGGGCCAAGAGTCTCTTTATCAAGCCTATTTGACCAATGTGGAACAAAAACTGGAACCTGTGATTGCCCTGATTAACACGATGATGCAGCCGGCACAACCTGGCGTTCCGGGCACAGACCAGCAAAAAAAATGAAGCACAACCCCTCACGACTTCGATATCAAGGTAGATATAGCTGTCCAGAATAATAGTCCCGGTTCCAGCGATAGTGCCGGTTCTAGCGACAGTGCCGGTTCTAGCGATAGTGCCGGTTCTAGCGATAGTGCCGGTTCCAGCACGGCCACGGCCACGGCCACGAGATGGATAATATTTATGTTGGAGAAACCAATTCACCCAACCTTTTCAGATTGAATCCAGTATGAATAATGTGAGACTCACAACCCAAATGCCCGTGCAGAACCGGGTACCATGAGTAAAGCATCATGATGCTTGAATTTGATGGCGCCGCCTGGCTGACCGGATTGGGTATCCTGGCTGCAGCCCTCTTTGTCCTGCGCAGCCGCGGAAAGGCCTATCTCGTCTTTTTCTCCGTGTTCTGGGTGTATGTGTTGGTATTGGTAAGCGTGACGCTTTTCCCCATCCCGCTGGGGATAGATGCAGGCGTCAAGTTTGGAACACTATGGCAGCAAATCAATTTTATGTTCAAATACAGCGGGCTGAACCTGGTTCCTTTGTATTTTGGCAACTGCTGGGAGCTGCCGCAAGCCTGCGCCGCCGGCATCTATGAAAATATTCTCATGACGGTGCCGTTTGGGTTCGGGATCAACTTTCTCGCCCGACTCAAGAGCAGGGATTTCATCTGGCTGGCGCTGATGGTCGGGCTGCTGATCGAGACCATTCAGTTTGCGCTTGACGTGGCGCTCGGCGGCGTTTTCCGTTCGGTGGATGCCAACGATGTGCTGTTCAACGGGCTGGGTATCTGGATTGGATACGGCCTGTTCGTTGGGTTTGCGTGGCTCTTCCTGGCCATCACACGGCGCTTTGACCTCCAGCACACAGGTTTGATGGAATACATTCATGGGATCGCAGGTCACCTCCAGGCGGAAGCCTGCCCGAGCGAAACAGGCGGATTGGAGAAATAGGGAATCCAATGAAACCACTATTCGCAATTGCCCTTTTGGGGATCCTGGCGCTGAACGCCTGCGGACGGCCAGAAACCAGGCTGATTTCCACTCCAGCTGAGACGACGATGAGCATCATCAGCTCCACTGCAGCTTCTGCCAGCCCGGTTCCAACCGGGATCACGCCCACACCCCAGGCCACTGAAACCAGCGAAGCCACCATCACCCCACCCAGCCCGCCAACTCCACTCCCCCAAACCTGGAAGACCTTTTCGCACCCGGGTCTCAATGTAACCTTGCGCTACCCTGAAAATTGGCGCTTAGAAAGCGCTTCGCGCGCGAGCGGGTCGGATGGATTTTTTGAGCTTGCGACCCGCTCCTACCAGGCTTCCGAATTTGACCGCCTGGTTAACCTGTGCGTGATGGATGCCAATGACCCCGGGCAGCAAACCCTTTTCGGCCCGCTGCCCTTTATCATCGATTGGCAGGGTTGGGATGTTCAACGCCAGGCTGTGATTGGCTACGGCTGCATTGTGTCACCATCCGAGTCGTCCGGTTCGCAAGCAGTGCTGTATGCCCGCGATACCCGTCCGGAAAAACCAGATCAACTGCTCGTCCTGCGGGCAGATGCAGCCCACTTTGACGGTATCCTCAGCAGCCTGGGTTTTATCAAATTCGGAACCCAGATTCCTTCCAGCGGCTATTACGACTCGCCCTTCTGCACAGAGACGCCCAAAGTCGCGCCTGTCACCACACGCCGGGAGGACGGGCTGTTAATTGAAGAATATGCAATCGCGAATGCCACCTGTGATCCATGGAAACACATCGACGGCTTTCAGACTCGCATCTACGGATTGAGCATTGATCAGGGCGCCATTCAAACCGACAACATAACCACCCGGCTGGAGGCTGCCAACCGCGCCCTGGCACCCTTTGGCTACCAGTTGATCAACCATCTTTCCAGCAACCAGACTTTTGACTTGCTGAAAGGGTCAGACGCGATCATCAAAGGCTTCACCGATTTCGGCAGTGTCTCTGTGAACGCGGCCGGAGATAATTTTATTTTGTGGGTGCAGGATAACTACCGCAGCAAACCACCTATCGAAGTGCGTTCGGACGGCTTGCACGCGCTGGATTATTGGGGAACAGGGTTTAATACCACCTGGGTTGGCGCAGATTTGATCTCGTTTGATTACTCCAGCGACAAGCTCTTTCCTGTCGGCGCACCTGCGCAGGTGCAGATCAGCAAGAACGGAAGCAAAATCCAGGCGATCTCGATCCCGCAAATGGGGTCGGCAGGGTCGCCAGTGCGCGGATTGTGGGGCTGGCAGGGTCACTGGTTCATGGAAATTGCGGGCACCCTGTTCCAGGACGGCGAACTGCAAAATCTCAGGTTGGGGGATGAAGAGATATTCAACTGGCACCTGGTGAACGATAAACCCTTCTTTTTCCAAAGGGGGCGCCAGGCCAAAACCTTCGAGCTGGTTTACGCTGGTCAGACGCTGACAACGCGCTATGATGACATTATCCACGGCGATCTATGCTGTGATTCAAGCAGATACAGCATCCGCAATTCCCCCAACGGAGCGCAGTTTTATGCGCTCCGAGATGGCGTCTGGTATTTGGTCTCGGTAAAAAAAACCCGCTAACCAGCCCCCCATAACCATAGCTCCATATGCCCATGTCGGCGTCAGTCATGCTGGTCTTGCGCCCGGCATCGTCGTATGTCAGCATGGTGGAAACTCCTCCGCGGGTGGTTTGCCTCAGGCGGTCGAGCGCATCGTATTGA
>CAIMZS010000512.1 GCA_903846015.1 uncultured Anaerolineae bacterium
CTGAATGTATTGAAAAGGCCTGGCGGATTTACAGCCAGGCCTTTTTTTCTGTTCCAATCGCGGAACCGGCCCAGACCGGGGAAGCAAAATTCGGAGGTTAGAAATGTTATCACGGTACAACAAGATCCTGCTCGTCGTATTTGTTCTGGTTGCTCTTTCAGCAATGGTCTACGCCTTCGCGGCCTCAAACACCAACCCGGTTATGAATAACACTGGTTCCGGCACGGATGCTGTTCAAGGCTATACCATTACTGCGCTGGCCTACAACCTTTACACCGTCAACCCCATGAATATCGGCACCATCACCTTCACCCTCACACCCATCAGTGGATCGACAAATGATAACGCCACCGTTGTGAAGATCCGCACAGCCGCCGCCGATACCACCATGGTGTTGTGGACTTGCGTTCCTGTAGCCACGGCCGTGACCTGCACCCCCGCTGGCGGAGCCGGCAGCATCACTTCCGCATCCGTCACTACGCTGGATGTTGTAGCCACCAACTAAGCCCTATTGCACGGTTCGTATGGAAGGTCAGATCTGGACAGTTCCAGATCTGACCTTCGAAAACCAGGTCCCATTTTGGTATTATCCATCCCAATTTATTCTTTGAAACTCCCTAAAAAACCATGAAAACATTCAGCAAGGTCTTCGAGTCGGTTTTCAACATTCTCCTCATGGGTGTGCTGGTAGTCCTGTGGATTGTGTTTTTGCCCGTCCAGTTCGGTGGGGCGACCAGTTTTGTGGTGGTTAACGGCGTCAGTATGGAAAGTACGCTGCACCCCGGAGAGCTGGTTGTGACGCGCCACGCGGATGGCTATCAAGTCGGAGATATCGTCACTTATCGTGATAATAGCTTGAATCGTTTCGTCATCCACCGTATTGTTGGAATTGAACAGGGTCACTTTATTCTGAAGGGCGATAATAACCAGGCGATTGACTTATATCGGCCCACTCAGAGTGAGATCCTCGGCAAATTATGGATTTACGTGCCCTTTAACTTGTCGAAAATTTTTTCATGGTTTCGTAACCCCTTGAACGGCATTGGTTCTGCGATATTGACCGGAGGTATTTTTATGGCTTTTTCGATGCTCCAACCTTCATCCAAGAAAGTGTCACCCATTGGCGAAACACGCATTGGAGAAATACCCAGTGGAGAAACACCCATCGGAGAAACACGCAGGGGAGAATCCCCACAATCGCAGTCGCCTGAAAAAACAAGCAAAACGCTGCTTGACAATATCACGGTCGAGCTCCAGGCTGGACTGTATATATTGTGTTTTATCGCGTTCATGTTTTTTATCTTGAGCGTCATTGCGTTTTCCAATTCGATAACCAAGCCCTCGGCCAATCTTGAATACCAACAAACCGGCGCGTTTTTCTACTCGGCTGCCGGCAAGCCTGGGATTTATGACTCAGACAAAGTGCATTCCGGCGAGCCTATATTCCCCGCCCTTACATGCTCATTAAATGTCGGATTCGTCTATAATCTGGTTGGCGGCAATGGGTTGCAAAACACAAATGGCAGTCAACTGATGGCTGCGCAAATCACGGATGATCAGAGCGGCTGGCAGCGTACCATCTCCCTGGTCCCCGCTACAGCCTTTACAGGGAATTCATATTCAACTTCTTCCGTGCTTGATCTGTGCCAGATTGAAGCGCTGGTGGCTTCCGTGGAAACTGAAACAAATTTTCGACCAGTCACCTATACCCTCACAGTGCTTTCACACGCATCCGTATCTGGAGCGATGGCTGGGCAGAGTGTGAATGACTCATTTGAGCCCAAGCTTGTTTTCAAATTTGACAAGGTGCACTTTTTTCTGGCCAACCAAAAGATCACAGCGTTGGATAACGACCCCATGCTGACAGTAAAAAAGGCCAGCCTGGTCAACCCTCTCATGGTGGAAAACAGTCTGTCATTGCTCGGGTATGAGTTCAGCGTTTTTAATTTGCGCTATATTGGGGTGCTGGGATTGATGTTTTGCCTGATCGGCTTTGGGGTGCTGGGCTGGTATATCTATCATTTGGCCCATCGCAGCCAGGAATCACTGATCACCATCAAGTATGGTCATCGCATTATGAATGTATATAACCGGGGTTTTGAGAATATGACCCCTGTAGTGGATGTTTCCAGCATCGATGACCTGGCGAAGCTCTCAGAACTTCAAAATACAGTCATCCTGCACATGAATCGCGATAATTTACACTATTACCTGATCCAAACTGGGCGAACCACTTACCGGTACGTTGTGAGTGAAGGCAAGCGCTCATCTATAAAAGCTGCGTTGGTTCAATCCACGCAAGGAGAATGATATGTTGTTTAGGCCGAAACGCTTGTACAGCTTTTTTCTGGCCGGATTAGTCATTTTGATTTCCATTAGCCTGGGCAGCGCATTGGCTTCCGGGATGTCCGTCAGCAGTCCGAACATTGATGCCTTTTCCCGGATTCCTACAGCTAATGATCTTAAGCCCGCGGCATGTTCATCAATTTTTCTATCCAACATCATCAGAGGTTCTGGCACGATTAACGGAACCTCTGGGAACGACCTGATCCTTGGCAGTTCAGCAGATGACATTATCAACGGCAATGGCGGTAATGACTGTATCGTGGCTGGGGCTGGTAACGATACCATCGATGGTGGTGATGGGACGGATATTTGCATTGAAGGATCTGGAACAAACACTACCGTAAATTGCGAATAACAGGTACCCGGGTTTGTGAAATGATCCAGGGTACCTGTCGCGTAATTGTCCGGGTACATCAGCCTTGGGATTTGTTTCTATTTAACCCCCAAAAACACATTTTTAGTGCTTGCAAAATTGTATTCTTTGGTCAGCAACAACGCGAATAAAATTTCTATAACTCGGGTGAGTTACTTTGCTTCAGGTCTTTATCATTCAAACTCTTTGTGGTGTTTCCACCGCAAAACGCCGTGACAGGTGCTCTCCCTGTCACCCACCTTGCTTGTCATCGCGAACCCGGCGCACTTATTCCATGCCGGGTGTGGCGCTCCCCTCATCGTCTTCCTTTGGGCGGTTTCGTATTTGATCTAAAACACTATCAAGCCTTGCCGGGCGCCGGCACGCACGGCTTCGGTGCGATTGGTGACATCCAGTTTGGCATATAAGGAAGACAGGTGGAATTTGACGGTGTGCTCGCTGATACCAAGGTTGACTGCGATTTGCTTGTTCGCTAATCCCTGGGCTGTCAATTGCAGCACTTCAGTTTCACGCGCGGTCAGAGCTTGGGCCGTGAAGGCGGTCTGATCTATTTCCTGGGATGGGATCAGTGCAAACAAACCCCTCAGCAAAACGGGAGCGCCGACCCACAGTCCCTCCGCCAGGGCGCGGACCGCTGCACCCAGCTCATCCTCGCTTGCATCCACGGGTAAAGCTCCCCAGGTGCGCAGTCCGGCATTGAGTAAGGCGTGGATATCATCCGGTTCATCCGTTAGCAGCAGGATTGGCACTGAATTCTCACGCAGCACAAAATTAGCAGGCGAAGCCACTACCAATACATCGGCTTCGCCTGCTGTAATCTGGGCTATATTGGAGGCTTCGGACACAACGCTCAACTCTGGCAAGTTATCCAACACCTGCCTTAAGCCAATGCGCATTGCCCTGGCGCTCGCCACAATACTTACCCTGACCAATAGAATTCTCCTGCTTATCTTGAGCTGCCGAAATTAACGATGCCCGTGTCCGTGGTGTCGGCCATGCCCGTGCTCTTCGTGTTCATCTTCGGGCTTGCGTTCCTTGATGATGATAGCCAGCATTTGTGGCTGTCCGCCGCGCAGCACTTCCACCTGGGCTGATTTGCCAACAATATCACCGGACAGGCTGGAGAAAAGCTCATCGTGATCAGAGACGGGCTGGCCATTGATACCCACCAGGGTATCGCCAACCAGTAATCCGCCTGCTTCGGCTGGGCTGTCCGGTTCAAGACCAACGATCAACAGGCCGCTGGTCTGCTCCCTCTGAAGGTTTTTTTGCGCTGCCGGGCTGACTTCAACGGGTTGTGAACGAATGCCGAGATAGCCACGCTTGATCGAGCCATTTCTGGCAAGCTCATCGGCTACCCTCCAGGCGATTTCAACGGGAATTGTAATCGAGCTGCCGCGCCCAAAGCCAGACGTGTTGATACCGATTACCCGGCCTTCACCATCAATCAATGCGCCGCCCGAGAAACCCGGGTAGGGCATGGTGTCGGTTCGAAAATAACGGTCAAGCAGGCCTTGCGGTGTGCGCACCGGCCCACTGATAGCGCTGATGGTACCCAGGCTGGCTTCGATGCCGTCGCTGCTTGGGCGCCCAATTGCCATGACGATCTGGCCAACCTTTGCTTCAGGCGCTTTTTCTGCCGGGCTGGCAGCCGCTTTTTCCAGCCTTAATACTGCCAGGTCTGAGGCTGGGTCGCGACCGGCAACGCTGGCTTTGATTTCGCTGCCATCTGCCAGCACCACGCTGATATCTTCGTCACGTTCGACGACATGGTTGGCGGTTAAAATCAGGTCGGCAGCAAAAGCGATACCGCTGGCGGGCATGCGCCGGCGCGCATTGACCAGCACAGTGAATGTGCCGGCTTTTTCAGCTGCGGCACTGAATGCATTCGATAGTTCGATGAATTGGTTTGACATATTTTTCTCCTTTGTCATGTATCAAAGGATACTTGCTTTGCCAGGTTGGCGCATCGCCGGTTTGGGGGGGATTGTACCTGACCATTCGGGTAGGGATATTCCCCAAAAAAACCTTGTTGTTGTGTAAACACTGGAGCACCCTGCCACTCCATCACCCTTTGTTTCAAACTTTTTCCCGAATGGCTTAGTAATACTCCCAGTTTCTGCGCGGGGTGCGGGGTAGTCAATTATTTTCCTCTGCGATCTTTTTCAATATTAAATAGCAAGACCCAGTACCAAAGATTGGCGCTGAGTCTTTGTGGGGATTTAAGCCTATTTTACAAGTTTTGCAGTTAACTTAATCTCGGCGCCGGAAAGTACTTTCGAAACCGGGCACTTGGCTTTGGCTTCGGCGGCTTTTTCCTGAAAGGTTTCTTCGCTCACCCCGGGAACTTCTGCCACAGTATTGAGTTCGATCAGGCTGATGGTTGGTCCTTCCGTCAGGTGCACGGTGGCGGTTGTGGCGATGTGGGTGGGAATGAAGCCCGCACCGCTTAGCAGCGCAGAAAGAAACATGGAGTAGCAGCCGGCATGCGCCGCGCCTATCAGTTCTTCGGGATTGGTGCCCTTCCCACTTTCAAAACGAGATGCGAAAGTATACGGGCCTTCATAGGCGCCGCTGGCGAGTTTCATAGTGCCTGCGCCTTCTTTTAGTGTTCCCTTCCATTCAGCGGAAGATGTGCGAGTTGTCATAGCAGCCTCTCTTGGTGTTTGGTGTTTATCGATTTGTTGGTTGGAGTTGATGGCCAGGTCCACCAGCGCATCAAGTAAAATAAGTATAGCATTTGAAATGGAGAAAAACTATCAGAAATATAATAGAAAAATCCTGAAGGGCAAACTTCAGGATTTTTGGTCGCCCATGAATTCTTCGGCGGTGGCGTGACCGGGCTGGCTGATGCCCTCACGCTTGAACACCTTCCAAACAGTCAGGAACAGGATTCTGATATCCAGCCAAAAACTCCAGTGATCGACATACCAGATGTCAAGGCGAAACTTATCGCCCCAGGTAAGCGCATTGCGTCCGTTGACCTGGGCCCAACCGGTTATTCCGGGCAGAAGGTTATGCCGCCGGGCTTGTTCGGGGTTGTATCTTTCCAAATACTGCATCAACAGCGGGCGTGGACCCACCAGGCTCATTTCGCCGCGCAGCACGTTGATCAGCTCGGGGAGTTCATCCAGGCTGGAGGCCCGCAGAAATTTTCCCAGCGGTGTAAGCCGGATTTCATCGGGCAGCAGGCTGCCGTCTGCGCTGCGCGCATCGCTCATGCTGCGGAATTTGAAGATGCGAAAGGGCTGTCCGTGTAATCCTGGTCTCTTTTGCCCGAACAGTACCGGGCTGCCATGAACTATTCGAACCAGGATGGCTACTACCATCAAAACCGGCGACAACAACACCAGCAGGATGCAGGTAACCAGCAGGTCAAACAAGCGCTTGGTGACAGGAATATTTGGCGGGAACATTGCTGAAATTCTACCACTGTCATTGTCATTGCGGAGCGTGCTCTCCGCGACGTGGCAATCTCGCCTCCTGTCATTGCGAGAAGCGTGCTCTCCGCGACGTGGCAATCTGCTCCTAATCCGTGGCACCTTCCTGCCCGGGACATTACTGTCATTGTCATTGCGAGATTCGTGCATACCGCCGGGGGCGGTACTTGATGAGAAAATGACAATTATGTCATTAGTAGAAGCGTGCTCTCCGCGACGTGGCAATCTGCTCCTAATCCGTGGCACCCTCTCGCCCGGGACATTACTGTCATTGTCATTGCGAGAAGCGTGCTCTCCGCGACGTGGCAATCTGCTCCTAACCGGTGGCACCCTCTTGCCCGGGACATTACTGTCATTGTCATTAGTCCCGGTTCCAGCCCTTTGCGACTTTGCCGTGAACCCGGGTTTCTGTCTGCCTATTTCCTGACGAACACATTTATAAGAAAACAAGATGCGATTGCTCTGGAAATTGAGGCGATAACATTGCGCACGGATTCCAGATTTGTGTATAATCTTAATAGTATATGAGGAGTATGCTATGAATGAGAGAATTCTTATTATTGAAGATGATCCGGCAATACTAAAGTTGCTTCAACGTGGATTGGTCTACGAAGGCTATGTAGTGGATGTGGCTGGTGATGGACGCGCTGGGTTAAACCAGGCCCGCGATCACACACCAGACCTGGTGGTGTTGGACTGGATGCTGCCCGGCATGGATGGGTTAGAAGTTTGTCATCGTTTGCGCATGGGCGGAAGTGTACCTGTGCTGATGCTGACAGCCAAAGACACCATTCAGGATCGTGTTCAGGGTTTGGACGCTGGCGCCGATGATTATATGGTCAAGCCCTTCAACCTGGAAGAACTGCTGGCGCGCATCCGCGCGCTGCTTCGGCGCACCCAACCTGAGCGCATCCAGGTTCTCAAGTTCGCCGATCTGATGTTGGATACCGGCTCGCGCGAGGCAACACGCGGTACCAAGCTGATCCAATTGACCGCCAAGGAATACGAGCTGTTAGAGTTGTTTCTGCGCCATCCGCGCCAGGTGCTGACCCGTGAAGTGATTTTTGACCGGGTGTGGGGTTATGACTTTGGCGGCGAGAGCAATGTGTTGGAAGTCTACATTCGCTACCTGCGGCAAAAATTGGAAGCTGAAGAAACCCTGCCTCGTCTGATCCACACCGTGCGCGGAGTGGGATATGTGCTTCGCGAGATGCCATAGGTTGTGAGAAGAGCAAAACGCATTACGAGTTATCATGATCGTAGTGCGTTTTTTATTGTCCTTTAATCTCTGGCGGGTACAATGAAGCTTGCTGTGCTTCCTCTCCAGCACCAGCATATCATTCACCCACCCATTTTTTTAGAGAAAGCCTTCATGTCCCTGCGCGTCCGCCTTACCCTGCTCAATTCCACCCTGTTGGGTGGTGTTTTACTCCTGTTTGGAGTACTTGTGTATGTGTTGGTCAGCGTCTTGTTGTTCGATCAGGTTGACCGTACCCTGAACCAGACAGTGCAGGATATCCTTTCCAGCTCGCGGGTAGACTCGGTCGGATCCTTAAATGTTGTTACCTTGCCTTCGCTGGAATTGACAGCCAGCGTTTATGTTCAGTATTGGGATCGTGACCGTCATTTGCAAATGGCCTCGCCTGGCATCCGCGATCTTATTCAGCCCCTCGATTTAGCCAATCTCAATTCCAGCCAGACAGTTTGCAGGGATATCTTTATCCGCAATGTTCATATCCGTGTTCTAACAGTTCCATTGTTGGCTGGTGAGCGTTCGGTGGGGGTTCTGCAGGCTGCCACTAACCTGGGACTGATTGATACCGTCCGCAACAGCCTGCTTTCGATTCTGGTGGGATTGACAATTATTTCGATGGTGCTGGCGGCAGGGGCCTCCTGGCTGTCCATCCGCCAGGCGCTCGCGCCGTTGGCAACGGTTACCAGGACAGCAGAGCAGATCACTCGTGCCGATGACCTGTCGATGCGCATCCCTTATTCAGCATCTCCAAAAGACGAGATTGGAATGCTTATTCGCGCCTTCAATCGCACTCTCGAACGTCTCGAAAATTTATTCACGTCGCAGCAGCGTTTCCTGGCAGATGTGTCTCACGAACTGCGCACCCCGTTAACGGTGATCAAGGGCAACGCGGACTTGATCCGCAAGTTAGGCCCAGACGACGAATCGCTGGACACCATCAAGGATGAGGCCGATCGGCTGACTCGCATGGTGGGGGATCTGTTGCTGCTTGCCCAGGCAGAATCCGGAAAGCTGCCGTTGACGATGGCCCCGATTGCCCTGGACGTGCTGCTTACCGATGTTTATCAGCAATTAAGGGTCTTATCTGGCGATAAGGTGCATCTCAAGTTGACTGAAATCGATCAGGTGGTTGTGAGTGGTGACCGCGATCGATTGAAGCAAGTGCTTATCAACCTGGCTTCGAATGCCATCCAATATACGCCGGCTGGCGGTGAGGTTTATATGAGTCTCTCTAAGACCGGCGAGGTGGCCCGCATCGTGGTACGGGATACCGGTCCAGGCATTCCAACAGCCGACCTGCCGCATATATTTGACCGCTTCTACCGGGGGGAGAAGTCGCGCACACGATCCAAGAGCAGTGGGTTTGGCCTTGGTCTTTCGATTGCATATTTTATTATTGAGGCGCACGGCGGCCGGATTGAGGTCGATTCGCACGAAGGCCAGGGAACATCCTTTGCAGTCTACATTCCACTGTATGATGGAAAAGTATAAAGAGTTTGAAGTCGTCCCGGTCACTGAGTCAGTCCCAACCTTGAACGCGCTTTTTTACACAGGCTGGCCCCACCAGCGGCCAGCCATTCATTTAATCGCGCAGATTGGCTGCTATTTTGAGATGCATCCGCGTAAATACCGCTGCCCCAATAGGCGTAGCGAATAGTCTCAGCTGCCCAGGTGGCTTCAGCCCTGCTGATTACGCCGATGCCTCCGTTGTAACCTGCCAATGCCAGCCGGGCATTCCCTCCCGCCAGGGCCAGCGATCTTGCCAGGTAATTCATACCGCGCAGTGCATTGATCTCCGGGTCGTACGCGTTTTCAAAAGCCAGGAAGTGAAACGGCATTACCTGGAACAAACCGGCAGCGCCGGCGCTTGAACTGGCATCCGGGTTTCCGCATGATTCGATCTGCATGACAGTGGCTGCCAGGTTGGCATCCAGGCCGTTTTCTGCCGCCCATCGGGCAATATCTGCGGACCAATACTGCACTTCCGGGGTGAAAAGCGGGGCCAGGTTGCCATTTCCGTTGGCAGTCTGCACTTGGGCAGCGGGCTGGGCCTGAATTTCAGGTGTTTTCAGGCTGTTGACGAAGAATGTCAGCATGACACCAAAGCATAAGACGATCAGCGGTGGTATCAAAAAACCAGACAGACAGCCGCGAGGTGGGTCTGTCTGTCTGCTCCTTCGGTTGGTTTCAGGTTCAGAGCGTGAATAAGTCATATAGGCAAAAGTTTGGGTTCAGGGACGCTCGATTTTTGGAATAACTGAATAATTTTGTTTTATCTGGCGCAAAATCATGCATGTAGTTCGTACTTTTCCACCTGCTGGCTGCTAGCCAGGTTGTGATAAGTTGGTTCAGCCGAGCGAGATAAAGAATTTTCGGTGCGTTGAACGGGTTTGGGGAGTGGCTTGAAATTGGCGGCTGGGGCCAGACTGGGATGAAGGGCGGCTGCCTGCGTGGTGGCGTTAGTGGGGGGGCGTTGCTGTTGGCGATATTCGCCGTGGCCCGCGCCTTGTTGTTGAGATTGGGATATCGTCCGGCCGCTGCGTGTGCGGTTATCGGGCTGCCCAAACATTCGTTCCCCTGCCAATGAGAAGGTGCCGATGATCAAGATTCGGATGACCCATACCATAATGGCGACAAAGATGGGTACTACAGTTTGAATCGTTGCGTTGCTGATCACGGATGTGCCCTGGCTGGTGTGGTTTGCGATGGCGACCGATACACCCCACCAGGTCAGAGTGGCGTTCATGGCGGCAGCCAGTATCCACGCGCCAAACAAGTACCACACTTCCATAGGTTCATCCGCACCTTGTTCTGGGGTGAAAAGCCGCGCTATTCCGGCAAAATCGATCCCGCAAAATGCGATTGACAGGATGGTGGCCCAACGAATACCCGCGAAGCTGAGGCTGCCGAGCACATCGTTGAGTGCAAATTCGGTTGTGCTGTAATTGAAAACCTCAAAGGCTAGAAGAGCGCCGATAATCATCAAACCAAAGGCTTTGGTACGTTGGCTGACTAGATTGGACAACGTCCTGCCCAGGTTCAAATCGAATGGCTTTGACCGCATTGCATTATTCATACGAACCTCCTTGAAATTATCTATTAAGTAGAACTTATGTTCTACTTAATAGTATTATAGAACACATGTTCTGCAATTGTCAAGGAGCAATTTTTTCTGCTATTATGCGGTTTAAGGTGGGTTTGAATAAGGGGCAATTATGACCATGGATGGTTTTTCTTTTGAGTCGCAGCCTGGTTCGCCCGGCAGTTTCAAGGGCACTTCTATATATTTATCGTCAGCGAGTGTCAGTCGGATGTTCAGCATTCCGCCCGGGATGGGCAGGCAGTAATTGCTCCAGACCAGGCTCACAATCACGCTGTCTTTGTTTCCCAACGCCACCAAGGCCGGCGCAGGTGGCGTCTGGACAGTGGGCACCAGGCTGGTTTGCGTTGCAATCAGCTGGTTATTCCCATCCATCAGCACAGCCAGCGGTGGGTTTGTCAATTTGCACAGGCTGCCGGAAATGTTTGTCAGGGTCAAGCCCAGCATGATTGCGTTGGGAGCGCCATTCGAGCTGGCGCTGGTTAAAAAATCAGTTGGCGTGCAATTACGCATCGAGTCAACTGTCATCGTTGGAAAGTCTGGCGCGAGCGGAGTGGGCTGGGGTGTGTTGGTGGCATGCGTGCAAGCGGCAACCAGCGCAACCACCAGTGAAAATATCAACATTCTTCTCATGCCTGCAAAGCTCCTTCTGAATACAGTTGAGTCTACCACCAAAAAAAGCCCTTTGCTGGAATATAATACGGGTATGGACACAAATGAACGCTACACACAACTCAAGCAGCAGCTTAATTTTCATAGCTATCGATACCACGTACTGGATGATCCCATCATCAGTGATGTCGAATATGACCGTCTGTTGGTGGAACTGCGTCAGGTGGAAGCCAACCACCCAGATTGGGTCACTCCAGATTCGCCCACTCAGCGTGCGGGCGCCGTACCTGCCGAGCGTTTTGAAAAGCTGCCTCATCCCCGTCCAATTCTTTCCTTGGCGAATGCTTTCGGCGGGGAGGACGCGCGCGCCTGGTATGAGCGCATCTGCAAATTGGATGATCGTGTGGAGCGTGCCCAATTTGTTGTTGAGCCAAAGATTGACGGTCTGAGCGTAGTTTTGCATTACCACGACGGTCTTTTTGTGCAGGGCGCAACGCGCGGCGATGGCGAGGTGGGCGAAGATATCACCTCCAATCTGCGCACCATCCGTGCCATCCCACTTCGTATTCCGGTTGGAAGTGATGGGAACGATGCGCCCGCTGGTTTTGCGCCTCCGGCAACCCTGGTAGTTCGCGGGGAAGCTTTCATTCCCAACCAGGAATTTGCTGAATTGAACAAACGTCTGGAGGAGGCCGGTGAAAAAACCTATCTTAACCCGCGCAACACCGCCGCGGGTTCGCTTAGGCAGCTGGACCCTGTGCTGACTTCTAAAAGACCGCTGACCTTGCTGTGTTACCAGGTGGTTTATTTTGAGAGTGGCCAAATTCCAGCCAGTCAGTGGGACCTGTTGCAGTGGCTGAAATCGCTCGGGTTCCCTGTCACCGGTGTGGCCCGCCGTTTCGATGATATTGATGCTGCCATTGCTTATACCGAAACCTGGGAAAAACGTCGTGATGAACTGGGTTACGAGGCGGATGGCATGGTCATCAAGCTTGATGATCTCTCGATGGCAGCCGAGCTTGGCTTTGCAGGCAAGGATCCGCGCGGGGCGATCGCCTTTAAGTTCCCGGCGCGTGAAGTTACAACCATGTTGACTGAAATCGGGGTGGCGGTTGGACGTACTGGTGTGCTTACCCCGTTTGCCGTATTGGAAGCAGTCGAAATTGGCGGGGTTGTGGTTGAACGCGCGACTCTGCACAACTTTGACTATATTGCTGAAAAGGATATTCGCCCAGGTGACCGGGTGTTGATCAAACGAGCTGGCGAGGTGATCCCTTATGTAATCGGCCCGGTTGTGGCGGCCCGTACTGGCGTTGAACAGCCCTTCAACCCGCCCACCATCTGCCCGGCCTGTGGGCAGCCGGTCGAGCATATCGAAGGCGAGGTGGCCTGGTTTTGTGTCAACGCAGCCTGCCCGGCTCAGATCATCCGAAATGTAGAGCATTTCGTTTCGAAAGGGGCCATGGACATCAATGGCTTGGGGATCAAGATCGTTGAAAAGTTGATTGAAACCGGCGCGGTCAAGGATGTGGCCGATATTTATGGTCTGGGGCGCGATCAGATTCTGGATGCTGTTACCCGCAAGGATCGCAAAACAAAATCGGACCCGCCGGGCAAAATCGCAGATAACCTGCTTGCAGCCATCGCCCAATCGAAAAACCAGCCTCTCAGTCGCGTGATTACGGCCTTGGGGATGCGCGGAGTCGGCGAAGTCTCGGCCCGCGATCTGGCGGCACATTTCCCATCGCTCGATTTTTTGGCCACGGCCAGTGTGGATGATTTGCAGACTGTCGACGGTGTTGGCCCGAATATCGCCGAAGCCATCGTAGATTGGTTCACACGTGAACGCAACCTCACCGTCTTGGAAAAGTTAAAGATGGCTGGGGTCTGGCCCGTTCAGGCCCAGTCGCCTTTCCGCGGTGTACAAGCCGGCCCGCTGAGTGCTATGACATTTGTCGTGACTGGCACGCTGCCGACCCTTTCGCGTGATGGCGTCAAGGAATTGATCGAATCGCACGGTGGCAAGGCTGTTGATTCGGTCAGCAAAAAGACCAGCTATCTTGTGCTGGGCGAAAACCCAGGCTCGAAGCATGCTAAGGCCCTCGCACTTGGTGTGGCGGTCATCAATGAAGAACAACTCCGCAAGCTGTGCGGAGAATAATCCATATGGGAGCAATCATGAATACTTTGAAAACGCTTGGCCACACTGATGCACACAAAGCCATTGATACGATTAAAACCGAAATGCTCAAACGCGGCAAGGCAGCCGTGATCGCAGTGGCCGATACGCATGGCGAATTGATCGCCCTGCTGCGTCTGGATGGCGCACCGTTTACATCCATCCAAATCGCCGCCAACAAGGCCTATACCGCGGCGCGTGAACGCAAACCATCCCAGCAGATCGGGCAATCTGCCCGGCATGCGGAGAATGGTTTTGATCCTGCTTTTTTCGGCGATGCGAAGATAGTCGGTTGGGGCGGCGGGCTTCCTGTGGTGCTGCATGGCGCTGTAGTGGGTGCTGTGGGTGTCAGCGGACTGCCGGAAGCGGAAGATATAGAATTGGCCCAGATGGGCGTGGATGCGATCCTTTCACAAGCAGAATAAGTTCACCTGCCCCTGCGCAGGATTTTTTTTGTCGTCAGTATACCTGGAGAACAACATGGCAAACTTGACCGAGCAAATTGTAATATTCAAGGCTTCTCCGCACCGCGTCTACGAGGCGTTGATGGATTCTGCACAGCACTCTGCCTTTACCAACAGCAAGGCTGAGATCAGCCGTGAAGTGGGCGGGGTGTACACAGCCTATGACGGCTATATCACCGGGGTAAACCTGGAACTGGTGCCCGACCAGAAAATTGTGCAATCCTGGCACGCGTCAGATTGGCCTGAGCACCAGGTTTCGGTGGTCACATTTTTACTGACCGAGCTGGCCGGCGGGGGCACCCACCTGGATTTTTCACATGTCGATGTCCCGAATGGTTCCGAAGAGGAATTTACCCAGGGATGGATTGACAACTACTGGGAACCCATGGAAGCGTATTTTGAAAAATGAAAACCCGGTTGATTAAATGGTTTACCGCGTTTAACACTGCTCTGATCCGTGGCAGCGGCGGGCGTCTGGGTGCCAAATTAGGCAGCCAGACGATCCTGCTGCTCCACACCACTGGGCGAAAATCGGGCAGGAAAACGATTACACCGATCGCTTTTTTCCAGGTCGAGGGCATTTATTTTGTGGTGGCTTCCAATTGGGGTCGGGATGCAAATGCAGCCTGGTATCATAACCTGTTGGCCCAGCCGCGCGCAGAGATTGAGATCACGGGCAGGTTGATCAGTGTTATTGCGCGGGCAGCGCTTGATGACGAGTATGGCCGATTATGGAATTATGCTGTTTCACGACATCCAGCTTACCTTGATTACCAAAAAATGACTGCCCGTCGGATTCCGATCGTAGTATTTGTTCCGTTGGATGGGAAAGAATAACGACATGATGATAATCTCGCTATCTCATAAGTTGAAACTAAAACCCGGTTTATCCGCCGCGCTGTTGAATATGCCGGATGGTTACATGGTGGAGCTGATGCCGGAGCGCGTTATGATTGATCATTCACTCAGTGGAAAATATGACTGGATCCAGGTCTTTGTCAGAACAAAAGCTGAGCTTGAGTCATTGTATCCGGCCATCACAGCAGCTCTCAATCGTGACAGCCTGCTGTGGATTACGTTCCCCAAGGGTAATTCCGGGATTCAGACTGATCTGACCCGCGATAACGGTTGGGACGTTGTTCAGGATCTAAAATGGATCAACCTGGTATCCATCAATGCCACCTGGTCGGCCTTCTCGCTGCGGCCTTACAGGCCGAGCGAACCGCGCAAGTCTTTCAGATAGGGGGTCCGGCCAGCGTGGAATAAAAAGATCATTCGGAAAAGGTATCGCCTCGAACAAATGATTTGGTGTATCTACTTACCAGGCTCAGCCGTTTTCAAAAAGTCATCCTGACCTGGTCCCACAAAAACCCCTGCTGCTCTTTTCTATAGCTCTTCAGAAAAGGAATTTGGATTTGTAGTAACGACTTCAGTCGTTTAGCGATGAAAAGCAATGAAAGTCGCCGCTACGATGCAAAATCATTATTAAAAAAACGATACCACGTGCGATTTATCGTCGTGCGCCCAGGAAAAGGATTAAGAATCTCGTAGATTTACCCATGTCAACCAGTTGCATCTGCCAACGGGCTATCAATTCTCGAAAAATTCCAAGTTTATAAGAGAATAAGATGCGATTGCCCTTTGCTATGTGCGCGCCTCCTCCTTCATTTTATGATAAAATTTAGCCGATTTTCCAAGGGACGCACGGGGAGCACGAGCCCTTGTATTACCTATTTAAGGAGAATACATCCATGCCCAGGCGCAGTTTAGCCAGACTCTATCGTGACGAGTTTGGTGGTTATTCCTTGTCAAAATTCCAGATGGACCTGCTGGCAGGTCTCACCGTTGCCGCGGTGGCCTTACCGCTGGCGTTAGCCTTTGGCGTCGCCTCCGGTGCAACAGCGGCTGCCGGGTTGGTGACAGCCATCCTGGCCGGCTTTGTGATTGGTGCCTTTTCTGGGGCTCCTTACCAGATCTCCGGCCCCACCGGCGCCATGAGCGCGGTCCTGATCGTGTTAGTCCAACGTTACGGGCTGCAGGGTATCTGGGTGGCCGGCTTTATATCCGGTCTGCTGCTTCTCATCATCGGCCTGCTCAAGCTCGGACGATTTATTGCCTTCATCCCATCGGCAGTCATTACCGGTTTTACCTCCGGGATCGCCCTGATCATTTTTATTGGGCAGATCGATAATTTTCTGGGTGTCAAGACGCCGTCTGCCGATGCTGCGTTGTTCAAGTTGATCGGCTACTTCAAAGCTGGCTATAGCCCCGACTGGCATGCCGTGGCGTTTGCGCTGATCGTAATCTTGAGCATGCTGCTGTGGCCCAAAAAGTTCAATGCGCGTTTCCCGGCCTCCTTGCTGGGCATTATTATTGCCACACTTTTGAATGTCATCCTGAACTGGCCTGTGAAAGAAATCGGTGCCATTCCCCAGACGCTTTTGCTGGCTGACCGTTTTAATCCACTGCTGTTTGACTGGAAAACCCTGCCCGAATTTATCGCGCCAGCCCTGACCATTACCGCCCTGAGCGCCATCGAGAGCCTTTTGTGCGGTGCGGTTGCATCCAACATGACAGGTATCCGCTTGCAGGCCAACCAGGAACTGATCGGACAGGGCATCGGTAATATGCTGATCCCGTTTTTTGGTGGGGTGCCAGCTACAGCAGCGATCGCCCGCACCAGCGTGGGCATTAAATCTGGCGGTCAGACCCGCCTGGTTAGCATCATTCATGCGGTTGGCTTGCTGCTTTCCATGTTCCTGCTTGCGCCTGTTATGGCGCGCATCCCCCTGGCTGCGTTGGCGGGTGTATTGATGGTTACCGCAGTGCGCATGAATGAATGGACTGCCATCCGCTTTATGTTCAGCAAGCTGTTCAAAACAGACATCTTGGCTTTTTCGATTACCATGCTGGCAACCATCACCCTCGATTTGACCCAGGCCATCTTGATTGGATCATTTATGGCAGGGGCGGTCTTTCTGAACAAGATTGCCAGCATCGAGATCGAGGTGCAGGATGTCGATCCAGACAAGCTCAAAGCCAGGGGCATTCAGACCGCCGGCACCTGCCAGCATGTGCGCGTAGCTTTTTTGACCGGACCCTTATTCTTTGCTGCCAGCGGCCAATTTAATGAAGCCTTTGCCAACTTGGGGCAGACTCATGCCTTAATTCTCTCAATGCGTGGGGTACCGTTAATTGATACGTCTGGGCTGGAATGTCTGCGTCATTTGCATGAACGCCTGCATTCCCAGGGCGGCACCCTCATGTTCGCCGGTGTTCACGAAAACGCGCGCGGTATGTTGGAGCGCGGTGGCCTGCTTGAAGATATCGGCGTGGAAAACTTCTTTTGGTCATCGGATCAAGCCATTGTTGAGGCAGAGCGCCGCGGCTGCCAGTTCTGTGCAGTGACCCTGTCCACTAAAAAATAGTTTTGGATAATTGACAGGCATTCTTCTCTCGGCTAAACTTGGCTGACAATCCCGCGCAGTGAGCGGGACTTTCGCGCCGCATCAAGGAGCTTTTCATGGATTTTCGCAGTGACGATGGCATCACCCGCCGCATGGCGATGCTTAAGCAGCGGGTGCAAGCCGCGCGCGATCAGGATTTTTATTTTTATAACCAACCGGTCGAGGAAGTGCTGGGCGGCTCCAAGGTGATTGTAAACGGGCGCGAGATGGGTATGTATGCATCCTACAGCTACCTGGGTTTGATCGGCCATCCACGCATCAATGCGGCCGCCAAAGCTGCGGTGGACAAGTTCGGCACGGGCACTCACGGCGTTCGATCCCTGGCGGGTACGCTGACCATTCACCGTGAATTGGAAGAGACCATCGCTGATTTCAAACATGCCGAAGATGCGGTCACCTTTACATCCGGCTATGTCACCAATCTGACCGTAATAACGACCTTGTTGGGTCGCGGCGACTACGTCCTTTGCGACAAGCTCAACCACGCTTCGATTGTGGATGGCTGCATGATGTCTGGGGCAGAGTTCCGGCGTTTCAAGCACAACGATATGCTGGATTTGGAAAAACGCCTGCAGCAGATCCCGGATGGCGCAACCCGGCTTGTAGTCGCGGATGCGGTTTTCAGCATGGATGGGGATGTGATCGACCTGCCTCGGGTGGTGGAATTGTGCCGGAAATATGGCGCTTATCTGATGATGGATGAGGCTCATTCGGTGGGTGTGCTCGGTAAGACCGGGCGCGGCATCGAAGAATATTTCGATCTGTGGGGGAGTGTCGATATCAAGATGGGCACGCTCTCCAAGACGATTCCCTCGGTAGGCGGTTACGTGGCCGGAAAAAAGGAATTGATCGATTTTTTACGGCACGGTTCGCGCGCCTATATTTTCTCGGCCGCGCTGCCTCCGGCCCAGGCCGCAGCCGCCAACGAGGCATTCAAGGTTATCCTCGATGAACCGTGGCGGATCGAAAAACTCAACGCCAATACACAACAATTCATTCAGGGTCTTAAAGGTCTGGGATTCGATACCATGCTGACCACCACCGCGATTGTGCCGGTGTTGTGTGGTACAGATGAACGCGCCTTTGCGCTGACGCAGCTTGCCCAGCGCAACAACGTATTTGTCCTGCCGGTGGTTTCCCCCGCCGTGCCGGAAGGTTTATCGCGTCTGCGCGCCACTGTGTTGGCCTCGCACGAACCGGATGAGATCAAGCGCGCCATGGATATCATTGGGCAGGCTGGCAGAGAACTCGGTATTATCTAAGCTGGTTAATTTCAAATCGGGTTGGGTCTTCAAAAAAGACGGTCCAGGCCAGCACCTTGAGCGGTGTGAAAATGTAAAGACCGCCCTTGTCCCACTGGTCAGCCGCGGGGGTATAGCCACTCTTCGCGTATTTTGCGCAAAAAGCCGCCGCGAGCAGTTCGGCCAGTTCGGCGGCGGGCTTGCCAGCCGGGGCGCATGTGCCTTCCGCAATGATGGCCTGGTCGCCGTTCTCGAGATGCACCGAAACGTGCGGGTTTGTCTCAATGTTTTGGGCGTGGCGGGTCTCAGGGCTGCCATCATAAAACAGCCTGCCATCCATAAAAACACCCCAGCGTGGGACGCTGTGAGGGCGTCCATCCGGTCGCACTGAACACAGCCAATAATTTTTAGATTCGGTCAAGCGCTCCACAACATATTCCCACGTGACCAGGGAAATGGGGTTATCGACATAGCCTTTGGGCAGTTGCGGGCGTGTTACCTTGATTTCCATATTAAGACCTACCCATCTTCCAATTCGAGTTCCAGGTCGCGATGCGGCTCCACTTTAAAGAGTTTAAAGCCCCACTGCACAGCCGGACCGATTAACAGGGCGAAGACTACTGTGCCAACGCCAGCCGGGCCGCCCAGCAGCCAGCCGATCAGCACTACCGTGACCTCGAGCAGCCCGCGTGCCAGGCGCACGCTCCAGCCCGTCGTGCGTTGTATGGCCAGCATCAAGCTGTCTCGCGGACCGGCGCCGGCATCCACACCGATATAGATGGCGCTGGCCAATCCCATCATGACGATAGCCGCTATCAGCATGCCAATCTGAAGCGCCAGGTTACCCGTCACCGGCTTGATGATCGCCAGAAATAAATCCTCAAATGGCCCGATGCAGACGATGTTGGCAATCGTGCCCCAGCCGATCTGTTCGCGCAGCAGCAGGGCAAAAACCAGCACCGTAAAGCCCATCCCGACACTGATCGTCCCGGGGGTCAGGTGCAGTATTTGCGCAATGGCCACTTCCAGTACCGCCCAGGCGCTTGTGCCCAGATTGGCTCGGATCAACATGGCAATTGATAATCCAAATATCGCGAAACCGATCTGTATTCTTAGCATATCGGGCAGAAATCTATTCCAGCGGATTGGTTTGAACATGTGCTTCCTTGTAATAAAAAGATTTAGAGCGCGATAATACCATGAGTCGCGCTCTAAATCGTAAACCAGGTTGGGCACCAACTGGAATGCTCCAAGTCACCGTACAGGACGGTTCTTAATCTTCCGCAGCTCCTTTATTCTTGTGAGAAAGATCTTGCCATCCATCTTCGATTACCGCTTGCTCGGGTTATGAGTCTGATGCTGGATTGATGCCAAAGGGTGCTTGACATTTATTTTGATTGGTATATAATACGAGTAACTTCATTCAGTGAACAAACAAACTATGCCAACCACTCCTTTAGGTAACCGAGATTTAATGCGTACGCTCAATCGTTCGATCGTTCTTAATGCGATCAAAACCTTTGGACCAATTGACCGCGCCTGTATCGCGCGCCGCATTAATCTTTCTCCAGCCACGGTCACTACCATCACAGCCGACCTTATTTTGCAAGGCCTGATCTTTGAAAAAGAACCTGGCGATTCTCGCGGCGGTCGTAGACCAATATTGTTGGCTATTAACCCACAAGGTGCTTATGTGGTTGGGATTAAGCTCACCGAGACCCACGCAATTGCCGCGCTGACCGATCTGGAAGCCACGGTTTTAGCGAAACGATCGAGCGAACTGTCTGGTTCTGATCCAGAGTCTGCGATCGAACTAATGGCGCAGTTGACAAACTCCCTGTTAATGGAAGCAAATATCCCATCAGAGAAACTAATCGGAGTGGGGGTAGGTCTGGCCGGCATTGTCGATTTTCAAGAAGGACTTTTTCGCCAGAGTACATTTCTCGGTTGGCGCAACCTGCCAATACGAGATTTATTGCGAGAAAAAATAAAAACAGAAGTTTATATCGACAACGATGTCAATACCCTTACCCTGGCCGAAGTTTGGTTTGGCTGTGGTCAGGATATCGAAAATTTCCTGACAATTACCGTTGGTCGTGGCATTGGTCTGGGTATTGTCACCAATCGCCAGTTTTATCGTGGCTCAGGCGGCGGTGCGGGTGAGTTCGGTCACACCGTCATTGACCCGGAAGGCTTCCACTGTGAATGTGGTAAACGCGGTTGTCTGGAAACTCTGGTGGGTGACCCAGGTTTGCTTCGTCTGGCAAGATCTGCCTTTGAGCAAGGTGAACTCCCTGTGCAGCCATGCGATATCGGCGAATTGGCTCAGATGGCTCTGGATGGAAATCAGGCAGCGATCCGTATTTTGCAAGATACAGGGAAAATACTTGGTCAATCGATTGCGAATCTAATCAATTTATTTAATCCCCAGCGCATCCTGATCAGCGGCGAAGGCGTATCCAGAGGGCCGGTTTTCTTTGATGCACTTAAAAACTCGGTTTGTTCATACTCACTTCCGGATCTATATTCTGATGTCGATTTGCGAATAGAACCATGGGGCGATGATGTCTGGGCTCGCGGGGCAGCCAGCCTCGTATTGCGCTCACTATTTGAGTCTCCTGTTCACAAAATCATAAAATGATCGAAGGAGGTTTTTTTTTGGTCAAAAGTTTGTTTGTTCAGTAAAGAAACGATGTGCACTTCCTATCACACTTTGTTTTACCACTTTTAAGAAGGAGAAACCATGAAAAGCAAAATCTTCGTTTTTGTCGGTCTGCTCGTTGTCCTTAGCATGCTGCTTTCATCTTGCGCGTCCCCCACGCCTACCCAGGTTCCTGCTCCGGCGCCGACGGATGCGCCTGTGGCTGCTACTCAGGCTCCCGCCCCCACGACCGTGCCCACCACCGCTCCCACTGATGTTCCTACTGCGGCACCCGTTACCATTCGTTACTGGCACACCATGAGCGACCCCGAAACTGCTCAGTTCCAGAAAGTGATCGATGGCTTTCAAGCTGCCAATCCAGGCATCACTGTCGAAGCGACCCGCTACGCATACAGCGACTTCAAAACTGCGCTGACAACTGCTATTGCTGGCGGCGATGTTCCTGATACTGCTCGTATGGATATTGTTTGGGTTTCAGAATTTGCCAGCCAGGGTGCTCTTCTTCAGTTGGATGGCGCTCTCCCTGACTTTGACAAAATCGCAGCTTCCGTCTTCCCCGGACCGCTTGCTACCAATAAATTTGACGGCCATTATTATGGTTTGCCCCAGGATACCAACACACAGGTGCTGCTCTATAATAAGGATCTTTTCGACAAAGCAGGCATAACCGCTCCTCCTGCTACTATGGAAGAATTTGCCGCAGACGCTTGCAAGTTGAGTGATAAAGCCAAAAAAACCTATGGCTATGCTGAAGGTGGTACCTATTTTTGGGCTCCTGCTCCAGTGTTCTACGCCATGGGCGGCAAGGTTGTGGATGAAAACATTACCACTGCAACCGGTTATGTCAATGGACCAGAGAGTGTCGCCGCCTTCACAATGTTAAAAGATTTGTATGATAAGGGTTGTCTCTCCCCCAATTTGCTTGGTGGTGGAATTGCCACTGATGCGGGCCATGCAACCGGTATATATTCGATGATCATCGATGGACCCTGGATGGTTGATATTTATAAGGGCAACTACCCGGATTTCAAGGTCAATTTCGCCCCAATCCCGGCAGGCAAGAACGGCACCAGCTCGGTGGTGGGTGGTGAAGATGTCGTCGTCATGGATGGCTCAAAAAATAAAGAAGCTGCTGGTAAATGGGTTTCCTATCTAATGGGTATTGACGCCCAGAAAATAATGGCTGCCGTGGGTGTCATGCCCACAATCGCCAGCCTGACAGGTGATCCTGCCATGCCCGCTCACTTCGCAGTTTTTATGGATCAACTGAAGACCGCCCAGGCACGCGTCCCAAGCCCCAAGTGGAGCGATATGGACAATGCCATTAGCAATGCCTATCAGCGCATTTTGAAGGGCGATCAGTCTGTCCAGGCAGCTCTGGATCAGGCTGCGGATGAGATCAACGCCTTGTTAAAGAAGTAATTCAAGAAATAGCTGCGCGATTGTGATGGCCAGTGAGTTTGATGCCCACTGGCCATCACAAGGTAACTCTGGTCGGATACAATTCAAGAATTCCTACTCGATTTTTAACTCCTGCCCTCCACGAGAAAAACCAATGTTATCGAATCGCACGCGTAGCCAGATTATCCCAGCACTTATCTTTTTGCTACCCGGATTTGCACTTTTCGCCACGTTTTTTCTTGGGCCATTGTTGTATTCCCTTCGTATCAGTTTTTTTCATTGGAACTTCGCCCATCCGGAACGATCTGTATGGGTCGGAATAAAAAACTATACCGATCAGTTGACGAACCCGATTTTTCAGCGCGCCATACTCAACACCAGCGCTTACACACTGATTACTGTATCCGTTAAGATGGTGCTGGGCTTTATTGTGGCGGTTCTGCTTAATCAAAAGATCCGCGGGCGGACAGGTTTCCGAGTGGCATATTATCTGCCCGTCATCACAAGCTGGGTTATTGTCTCCCTGCTTTTTACCTATATGTTCAGTGGTCAGTCTGGCCTTGTTAATTATTTTCTCAACGATACCCTGCATTTGATTGATCACGACATCTTGTGGCTGGCAGATGGGATTCTGGCTCTGGTTCCGGTTGTGCTGGTGGATATCTGGAAAGGGGTTGGTTGGGCAGCAATTATTTTCCTGGCTGGGTTGCAAAACATCCCCGTTGATCTGCTCGAAGCCGCATCTGTTGATGGAGCCAACCGTCTGCAACAATTACGCTATATTACCATCCCTATGTTGAGAGGAACGCTGGTCTTTTTACTCGTGGTTCTGCTGTTGGGCGGTTTGAATGCCTATGTCCCATTCCAACTCATTACTCATGGTGGAGAACCAATGGATCAGACTCATTCCATTCTGACGCTAATGGTGCGGGCTACTTTTACCCGGCTTGATTTCGGTACCGGGGCTGCCATCAGTTATATGTTAACCCTGTTTGTATTTTTGCTCAGCACCCTGCAGCTAAAACTTCTTCGTAAGCCAGCGGGAGAATAACATGAAGCGTTCACAAACATCGATCAACATCATTTCTTATGGTATTTTATTGATTGGCCTTGGTTTGGTGGTGATTCCCATCTGGTACATGGTTTCCACGGCTTTCAAACCACAGACAATGATCTTTGAGATGCCCCCAAAGCTTTGGCCAGTACCATCCACCTGGAGTAATTTTTCCAAAGCCCTTACTACTGACCATTTCGGGCTATATTTTTGGAACAGTACCAGGGTTGCCCTTGCCAGTACTGTGTTAACGGTACTCGTCAGTTCCATGCTTGCTTTTGCTTTTGCACGCTTAAATTTTCCCGGCAAAGAAAAAATATTTAATATCCTCTTACTGGGGATGATGGTTCCACCAGTTATGCTGATCATTCCGCAGTTTATCGTTTCACACTGGCTTGATCTTTATAATAATCTGTGGGGGTTGATCCTTGTTTATGTCACTATGAATATCTCCATGCAAACATTTCTGCTGCGTGGGGTCTTCGAGAATGTGCCTCGCGATATTGAGGAAGCTGCTTTGATGGACGGTGCCAGTCCCTGGATAATTTTCTGGCGCATCGTCCTACCACTTTCCGGGCCTGGAATATCGGTGGTGGTGATAAATTCTTTCCTCTACTCTTGGGAAGAATACACCTGGGCCAATGTCAACATTGGCGACGCACTGCAGCGTACCCTACCGATTGGAATCGCCTTGTTTCAGAGCGCACACCTGACGGAATGGGGCCAGGTATTTGCGGCCTCACTTGTTGCTCTTGTTCCGGTCGTCATCGTTTTCATTATCTTCCAGCGTTATTTTGTGCAAGGTATCTCAACTACGGGTATTAAAGGGTAATTTCCTATGCCAGCTTCCCATGTAAACATAACTTTTCTGGATTTCTATCCTGAAGGTGGAACATATTTTCCCGGTCAGTTGGTTAATTTGATTTTGGAATTGGAATCTGCCAGCGATCAATCCGTAAATCTGGAATTTTCGCTGACCCATGGCGCCGATGTTATTGATGCCGTGATCAAGACCTTCTCCTTATCTGAGGGCTTCAACCGTATCGATTGGTCGTGGCAGCCGCATCTTCAAGGGAATTACGGTTACGGGGCAGAAGTAAACCTTTTACCATCTTCAGGAGAAGCTGATCTGCCCGACGGTCACATCGAAACATCTTTTGATGTTTTGCATGACTGGACAACCTCACCACGTTACGGGTTTTTATGTGATTTTTCTCCCAAGCGCATGGATGTTGAAGAAACCTTGCAGTCCCTGGCAAAATATCATATCAATGGGCTGCAGTTTTATGATTGGCAATACCGACACGATGACTTGGTTGCTCCGCAGGATGAATTCCTCGATCCATTAAACCGCTTGCTTTCCCTGAAAACCATCCGCAGCCTTTTAGATACAGCTCATGCTCACGGAATGGCTGCCATGCCTTATCTGGCCGTTTATGCCGCTTCTGCCACCTTTTGGCGACAACATTTGGATTGGGCGCTCTATGACCATGCGGGAAAACCAATCCCCTTTGGAGAAAATTTCCTGGGATTGATGAATCCCGCTTCCGGGACGCGCTGGCAGCGGCACCTGTTGGATGAATGCAGCCAGGTACTGACCAATCTGCCTTTTGATGGTTTGCACGTGGATCAATACGGAGAACCCAAAGAAGTCTATGATCATAATGGTCAGGCGGTAAACCTGCCAGATGCATTCGGGAAATTCGTTCAGGCCGCTTTTCTTGAACATCTCGGCAAACCGGTATTGTTTAATGCGGTCGGTAATTGGCCCATTGAAGAATTGGCTCAGACTCCTACGGCTTTCAACTACATTGAAGTTTGGCCCCCTGATACATCCTATCTCGATCTGGTTCGGATTGTCAGGAATGCCAGGAAGCTTTCTGGCGAAAAACCGGTTGTGATCGCCTTATACATTCCGGCAAGCCGAATCAGTAATATCCGCCTCGCGAATGCCTTGATTCACTCTGTGGGAGGTTCGCGCATTCAACTTGGTGAGAATGAACGGCTTCTTTCCGATCCATATTTTCCCAAACACGAACCACTTTCCGAAAACCTGCGCGTTTCTCTGCGGCGTTCGGCGGATTTTGTTGTGCGCTATTCCGATTGGTTTGGCCCGACCATTCCTGAGACTCCTGAGATCGCTGTGCAAAAACCTGCCGGAGTAGAAGCATTTGTCAGGCGCATAACCACGGGATGGTCTGTCAGCCTGGTGAATCTGGTTGGGTTGCAGTCCGGTCATTGGAATGAAGATCACCCTGCTCTAGCTCCTATCGAAAACTTCATCGTGGAGTTGGATCTGCCTGGCGAAATTCAACACGTCTGGCTGGCTTCCCCGGATGGCGTTTCATTAAAGCCCCGGGAAATGGAATTTAATCACTGCCTCGGAAGAGTTCAATTGAAAATTTCGCAGCTGGATTTCTGGAATGTAATTTATTTAGAAGACAGACCGTAAAAAGCCCTTATATTATTTTAGGAGTACTTATAAAATGGATTTTTATCAACGCAGTATTGACATTATTTTAGAGAATCAGCATGCCAGCGGCGCGTATATAGCCAGCCCCAATTTTCCCACCTATCATTATTGCTGGTTTCGGGATGCTTCTTTTGTCGCCTATTCAATGGATTTGGTTGGGCAAACGGCCTCATCTCAGCGCTTCCACGCCTGGGCCGCCAGTATTGTTAACCAACGCCTCCCTATGATTGAAAGGACGCTTCAACTTGTGGCGGCTGGGAGCCCGATCGAAAAGATAGAGGTATTGCATACCCGCTATACGCTGGAAGGGGAAGATGGCACCCTCGAAGAATGGCCTAACTTTCAATTAGATGGTTTTGGAACCTGGTTGTGGGCATTAAACGAGCACCGCGTCCGGAACAATATTTCTCTGCCCGCTGATTGGATAAAGGCTGCCACTGCCACGGCTAACTACCTTGAAGTACTGTGGCATCAGCCATGTTATGACTGTTGGGAGGAATTTCCGGATAAGCTCCACCTGCACACCCTGGCGGCGATTTATGGGGGTTTGCAGGCCTGCCAGGAACTGGATGGAAAAGACCGCGCAGATACCCTTGCTCAAATAAAAAGTTTCGTTTTTGATCGTGGTGTGATCGCTGGTCATTTTGCCAAATTTATCGGCTCGGACACGGTCGATGCCAGCTTGCTGGGTCTTTCCACGCCTTACAATCTGGTTGCCCACGATCATCCACTGATGCAGGCAACTGTGCTCGAGATTGAGAAAATATTGAGCCAGGGTGAGGGTGTTCACCGCTACAATTCCGATACCTATTATGGAGGCGGTGAGTGGGTACTTCTTGGAGCCTGGCTGGGCTGGTATTATGCAGAAACTGGCCAAAAGTTAAAAGCGCGCAAATTGATAAGCTGGATAGAATCAACTGCAGACAAGCTCGGATACCTGCCAGAGCAGGTTCCGGAAACTTTAAACGACCCTGAATTTTATCAACCCTGGCTGGATCGATGGGGAAAGATCGCCACGCCTTTGCTGTGGTCACATGCCAACTATTTGATCTTGAATTACCGGATTAATCATTAGATGACTTTTGCAGATTACCATTCGCGGAGAGCATTCCCCACGTAACAACCGATTTCATTTCGCCTGGTCCAACCCGTGCTGGATGGCTTCGGCACCAATCATCCCGGGCATTTTGAAACCCGTCAGAGCCATGTCAGCAGATCAACCGCCTTGGCGCCATCCTGTGCCAGCCCGATGATTTCAATATCCTGCGCTCATTTTAGGAACTTGAAAGTTAAATGCTTGCACAAAAAGCAAGAATATTTGCTATATAGGCATCCAGAATAATTCTTGCATCGACTGGTGATCAACCATCGCCGATTTCGCAAGATTTTCTCAAAAATTAAACTCTCGCGAAGCGGTTGTTCTATCAGTGAACTCGGCGTTACTCAGTGGTTAAGGCTTTTGCGATAGTGCCCGTTCTAGCAGGGCCGATAGTGCCCGTTCTAGCAGGGCCGGTTCAGACAAATGCCGGTTCTCGCACGGCCACATGAAAGAAAATTAAAAAAAAGCCCTTCCTTTGTGATTCTTGGTGGCCTTTGTGGTGAAAAGGTTTTTTCCGGCTTGTCCGGATTAGGATAAGTTCCAATCTATTTCGCATAATCGGCAGGTCGTCACACATGATCACCCTCATTCTTGGTTTCCTTCGAGTTCACATCCGAAGGAAACCACATGAAAAAAATAGCTGATTTAGTTTCAAGTATTCTTCCTGCTTCGATTGCACAGGTGCGCAATCTCGGCTTAGTTTCAGGTCGATCAGAGATTTTTCTTGATATTATCGCGCAAATCTAGCGCTTTGCCGATCGTGAAAGACATCATCAGAATGAAGATCGCCAGAACGATTCCAATTGTGTTCGCCCATTCTGAAATCCAGTAACGGGGCAGCAGGATCGCTGTTACAACAGCCAGGATCAGCCCGCCCAGCCCCCACCTCCAAATTTGTGGAATGGTGGCCCACATTTCTGGGATTGATACGCCCACGTTGCGGTTGCGTTCCCGTTTTGCAGCGAACTGCTGGAACTTTCGTTGCTTTTCATGTGGGTCGCGCGCCGAAAGCTGGCGTTCGCGCAGCCTGCGCAAGTTTTCCTGTTCAGGGGTGAGTTTTTCCGGCATGGCATACCTCCATATTTTCTAACAGTATAGCACCCAGGCGCAGTTATTACACCTCTCAATTATGATAAACTCAACCCATGCTCGAAATCCTTGAAGCTCAACGCGAAAACCTGCTCATCAGTACCGACCCTGCCCGGCTCGATATCGACGCTATGGCTGAACTGCTCACCCGTGCCTATTGGGCCAAAGGCCGCACTCGCCAGGTGATTGCTCGGTATGTTCAGCATTCGCTTGTGTTTGGGCTTTACGATGGAAATAAACAGGTGGGGCTGGCGCGCATCATCAGCGATTACACCACCTTTGCCTGGTTGTGTGATGTCTTTATTCATGAAGATTATCGCGGTCGCGGTACGGGACAATGGCTGATGCAGACCATCCTTTCTCATCCAGACCTGCAAGGTCTGCGCCGTTTTGTGCTTGTCACCAGTGATGCACATGGCCTATACGCTAAATATGGTTTTACCCCACTGGGAAACCCGGAGATCTGGATGGAATTATTCAATGGCTGATCTCATCTTAAAACCCACCCGAGAAAAATCGCTTTTACGCCGCCATCCGTGGGTCTTTTCAGGCGCAGTGGATCGCGTGCTGGGCGATCCGCAGCCCGGAGAAACGCTGAACGTGCTTGATTCAAGCCGGAACTTTATCGCAAAGGCGGCTTACAGCCCGTTCTCTCAGATTCGTGCCAGGGTTTGGACGTTTGATGAAAATGAAAATGTGGACGCTGATTTTTTCCGCAGGCGTGTGGACTCAGCCCTGTCACTGCGTGCTACCCTGGGTTTTTTCACCGGGGCAGAAAGCGGCAGCCCTGTCACAGATGCATTTCGTCTCATCCATGCCGAATCTGATTATCTGCCAGGCTTGATCGTTGACCGTTATGGCGATGTTCTCGTGATGCAGCTGCTGACAGCCGGTTCGGAAATCTGGCGTGATACCATCGCCGATATTTTGATCGAAAAAACCGGTCTCAACTCAATCTATGAACGCTCAGATGCTGATGTGCGTGGATTGGAAGGCCTGCCCATCCGCACCGGAACGCTGCGCGGCAGCATGCTGGACAGGCTGACAATCCGTGAACACGGCATTCGCTTCATTGTAAATATTGCTGGCGGTCATAAAACGGGTTTTTACCTTGACCAACGTTCCAACCGTCATCGCATCGCCGCGATGGCAGCTGGTCGCGATGTGCTTAACTGTTTTTGTTATACCGGTGGTTTCAGCCTGCATGCCATCGCAGCCGGGGCAAAATCCGTTTTATCGATCGATTCATCGGGTGATGCGCTTGCTCTTGGCCAGGAAAATGCCGAATTGAACAATCTGCCTGCCGCTGCGCTGGCATGGCGTGAAGACGATGTTTTCCTGGCACTTCGAAAATTCAGAGATGAGCGCCGTAGTTTTGACATGATCATTCTTGACCCTCCCAAATTTGCCGCCACGGTATCGCAGGCCGAGAAGGCCGCCAGAGGTTACAAGGATATCAACCTGCTGGCATTTAAACTTTTGCGTCCGGGCGGAATCCTGGCAACCTTTTCATGTTCAGGTGGCATTGATGCGGCCCTCTTCCAGAAGATCGTTGCCGGGGCTGCGTTGGATGCCAATACGGAGGCCGTCATCGTTGAACATCTTGCGCAGGATTGTGACCATCCAGTTTCGCTCCATTTTCCAGAAGGAACATACCTCAAAGGGCTGATCTGCATAAAACGTGAATGATAAGCTCTTGTTTCAAAGCAAAAACCACTATTATTCGATGAAATTTTTCCAGAAATAAAAAAACCGGGGCGATGAACCCCGGTTTTGGTTGTTTACTTCAGATAAATGTGTTTCAATCCCTATTTATCATCATCACCAAGAGAAGAAATGGCGCGGAATAAGCCAAACACCAGCAGCCCAAGCTGAATGGCTTCGGATGCCGTGATAAAGGTTTCGCGCTCCTGTTTCTTGGCGCGGCGGTGCAATAGCATGGAGGCAATAACGCCTGCCCCGGCACCCACCAGTGCGCCAACAAGAATCGTATTGGTTGATGAAGCTGTGCGTTTCTCGATCTCTTTTTTCGCTGCCATAATCAGTCCTCTTTTTTGGTTAAGAAATCCAACCAGGACTTGATAACCAGCACCGGTCGGATGAGTTTCTCGGTCCAGATGCTCACTTCGGCACTAAACCAGAACGCATACGCCTGCGCAAGGCCGGTATAGTGTGGTGTGATTTTTAATAAGCGCTGCAGACCGTATACCAGCGCAATCGTCAGCGCCAGAATCACGATTGCCAGGAGCATCATCGGGATAATCAACCAGATTATTGAAATATTTGCCCACAGATTTACATCTGCGTAGTTTTCCACTGCGCCAAACCCCGCCAAAATGGCGGCGGCGACAGCCAGAAGCATCACAAAAACCATTGGCAGGATGATCTGGCGAGTTACATCGCGGCGATATTTGACGTAGCTTTCGCGTTCAGGGCGTGCCACCGAAATTTTATCCATGGCTTTATTTTAGCATAAAAAACACCAGGGGCGGCGCAATGCGTCGCCCCTGGCGTTTTTTATAGAATATTATTTGCGGTTGTTGGCATCCATTACCGCTACAGCGGCGATCTCAACAATATCGTGGACTTCGTCACCGGTTTGGATAACGTGGATCGGCGCGCCCATGCCGAGCAGGATCGGGCCGATTGCCTTGGCATTGCCCAGGCGTGCAAGCAGTTTATAGGCGATGTTGGCTGATTCCAGTGACGGGAACACCAACACGTTGGCATCTTTGACAGCGCTAAAAGGATAGCGTTCTTCGATGATTTCAGAAACGACCGCGGTGTCGGCCTGCATTTCTCCATCTACCACAAAGTCGCAGCGCTTCTTGGTCAGTTCAACTGCTTTGTGCACCTTTTCAGAAAGCGCATGAGGTGTTGAGCCGAAATTGGAGAACGACAGGAATGCCACGCGTGGTTCTACTTCCATCTTGCGCGCAAATTCTGCCGCCAGGCACGCGATTTCAGACAGGTCTTCTGCTGTCGGGTCTATATTGACTGTCGCATCGGTGAAGAAGTAGGTCTTATCATCAACGATCATAATATAAACACCAGCTGCGCGAGCCACGCCCGGGGCAGTATGGTGGATCTCCAAAGCTGGGCGGATCACTTCTGGATAATCGTATGTCAAACCAGAAATGAAAGCGTCGGCATCACCCTGCTTTACCATCAGCGCGCCAAACACATTTGGATCGAGAATAAATTTTTGTGCATCCTGCAGCACGATTCCCTTGCGCTGCCGCAGCTCGTAGAAGGATTGGGCGTATTTTTCAGAATCTTCAAAATGGTGAGGATCTACAACTTTAGGTTTGAAATCCAAACCAAGCAGTTTAATCTTTTCACGGATAATATCTGCGTTGCCGATCAGAATGGGTGTCGCGATGCTTTCATCCTGCACCTGGAAAGCAGCCCGGATGATCTTGGTTTCTTCACCTTCGCCAAAGACAACCCGTTTGGTGCCTTTAGATGCCCTGGCTTTATTCATGATGAAATATCGCACCTGCTCACCTTTACCCAGGCGGTAGGCCAGTTTTTCTTTGTATTCATCAATATCAATTTTCTTGCGTGCGACGCCCGTTTCCATGGCAGCCTGGGCCACTGCTGGTGATTCCCACAGTAAAACACGCGGGTCAAGCGGCTTGGGGATGATGTAATCTGTGCCGAACTTCATCGTGTCGGTGCCATACGCGCGCAAGACCGAATCGGGCACATCTTCCTTGGTCAGGTTATAGAGGGCTTTGGATGCAGCGAACTTCATCTCTTCATTGATGTTTCTTGCGCGTACGTCTAATGCGCCGCGGAAAATGAAGGGGAAACCAAGTACGTTATTGACCTGGTTTGGATAGTCCGAGCGACCGGTGGCGACAATCGAATCTGGGCGAGCCTCTTTGGCTAGTTCGTACTTGATCTCAGGATCCGGGTTGGCCATTGCGAAGATGATCGGGCTTTCAGCCATTGTCTTCACCATTTCGGGGCTGAGAACATTGGCAACTGACAGACCATAGAACACATCGCAGCCGCGCACGGCATCTGCCAGCGTACGATGGCCTTTATCGTCCACTGCCAGGCGATCTTTGTATTTGTTCATGCCGAACCCACGGCCTTTAAATACAACACCTTTGCTATCGACCAGCATGATGTTTTCGCGCTTCACACCCCAACGGATTGCCAGTTCGGCACATGAAATTGCCGAAGCCCCTGCGCCAGAGATGACAATGCGGATCTCATCGTGTTTCTTTCCAACCACTTCCAACGCATTGGCAAGCCCTGCGGATGAAATAATGGCTGTGCCGTGTTGATCGTCATGGAAGACGGGGATATCCAGCATTTCCTTGAGGGTTTCCTCGATATAAAAACATTCCGGCGCTTTGATGTCTTCCAGGTTGATGCCACCGAAAGTAGGTGAGATAGCCGCAACTACTTTGATGATTTCGTCCGGGTCATGGCTGTTTACTTCGATATCGAACACGTCGACATCGGCGAATTTCTTAAACAGCACACCCTTACCTTCCATCACGGGCTTTCCTGCCAATGCCCCGCGATCACCCAGCCCAAGAATGGCTGTTCCATTGCTGACAACCGCCACCAGGTTGCCCTTTGAAGTATATTCGTAGGCTAAGTCAGGATCCTTTTCAATTTCCAAAACAGGATAAGCCACTCCTGGGGAATAGGCCAGGCCAAGATCGCGCTGGGTATCCATCGGTTTGGTTGGAGCGACTGCAATTTTCCCAGGTTTGCCCTTCAGGCGGTGGTACTCCAGGGCATCTTCTCGGGTGATAGTCAATTTTGCCATCAAAATCCTCCTAGGATGAATGAGATATCATTATTATGGCATATAATTTGGTTTAGCGTAAGTTCTATTTGTCACATTTTGACGTGACAATGCTAGATATTTCAGGGTTGGAACTGAATGAAAAAGGATTGTTTAATAATCCTAACAATTTGTTAATAATCATGTATAATTAATCCAAACTTGTCTTAAATGTAGCTAATCAGAGAAACAAGTTTTCCGCCTGATAATTTGCGGTTTCGGCTTTTGGAATACCCGGATATGAACCTGTTCTGCCTGCCCAGATTAGCAGGCAATTTCTGAGGTCACTCTTTCTTTCAATGAGCAGAAAGGGTTGCTATTAGAGAATATGTCTTCATAAAAATTGTGATCTCGATGACCGATGGTCGTCAGATTAAGATTCTCATCCCTCTTGCTCATGACGAACAATGAGAGCTTGGGTTTATCCTGGTATATACACACAGCCGTCGCTTGCTCAGGCAAGACAGCGGCTGTGTGTTTTAAAAGATGAAAAAGATAACCGCGATTGAGACGCAAAAGAAGAATCCAAATCGGGTAAACATTTGCCTGGATGACCAGTTCGCTTTTGGATTGTCTCGCATGGTGGCAGCCTGGCTGTCTCCAGGTCAGATGCTCAGTGACGAAAAGATCGCCACATTGCAGGCAGAAGATGCGCGCGAAGTAGCCATGCAGAAAGCGCTGCGTTTTCTGGGATACCGGGCTCGCTCCACCCAGGAAGTGCGGGCAAACCTTGAAAAAAACGAGATTCCCGAGGCAACGATCGAGTTTACACTCACGCGGCTTCAGGAAAGTGGCTTATTAAATGATCAGGAATTTGCTCAGGCATGGATTGAAAACCGCAATGCCTTTCGTCCACGCAGCCATCGCGCCCTGGCGTTAGAGTTGCGCCGTAAGGGTTTGGATCGCGAGATCGTTGATGATGCAATAAAAATTAGTGGTGATGAGAATACCCTGGCGCTGGATGCGGCACAGAAATATGTGCGTAAAGTACAGGCGTTGGCATGGCCGGAGTTCCGCAAGAAATTGGGCGGATTCTTGGGGCGCCGTGGTTTTTCTTACGGGATTATTGCCCCGGTGTTGCGCCTGGTTTGGAACGACCTTCATTCTGGCGCCGAAAATATTAATATTGATGATGATGATGAGGAAGATGTATTATGAGCCCAATTTGGATAATTATTATAGTAATTTTAGGAATTTTAATATTAATGGGTGTAGGTCTGGCTATGTTGAGACTGGGCTTTTCAAGGGGCTTTTCCGACAGCCAAATGAAAGAAGAGAAAAAACGGCAGGATGAATTAACAACTGCCAAAAGCGTTGTTCAGGCCGCCACTGAAAGGGCCTCCAAGATTGAGCTTGATGCTCGAGATCGTGCTTTGAAGGTTGTGCAATCTGCGGAAACTGACCTGACCCATCGCCGTAACGAGCTTAATAAAGAAGTTGAACGCTTGGATCGCCGGCGGACCGAGTTGGATGGCCGCGTGGAGCGTCATGAGCAGCGTGAACAAACATTAAACAAGCGGCAGAGTGCGCTTGATCGGCGCGCAAATGAAGTTGAAAAAGTGCATGAACAGCAAATGGAAAAACTCCAGGAAATCGCTGCCATGACCCCGGAAGATGCCCGTAAAATCTTGCTGGCTGAAGTGGAAAAGGATGCCCGCAATGACATGGCGCGCATTATTCGCCAGATTGAAGCTGAGGCCCGCGAAGAAGGTGAAAAGCGAGCTCGCAATTTGATTGCCGACGCAATTCAGCGAGTGGCTTCTGAACATGTTTCAGAGGTAACCTCGGCAGTTGTCCCGCTTCCCAACGAAGAAATGAAGGGACGCATTGTCGGGCGAAACGGACGTAATATTCGCGCCTTTGAGCAAGCCGCCGGCGTGGACGTGATCGTGGACGATACCCCCGAATCGGTCACCATTTCTTGCTTTGATTCAGTTCGTCGCGAAGTCGCCCGGCGCGCTCTTATTCGTCTGACCGTCGATGGTCGTATTCATCCTGCTCACATCGAAAAAGTGATTGAAGATGAAACCAAGGCAGTCGAGAAGATCATGGCCGAAGCGGGTGAACAGGCAGCCTTTGATGCGGGTGTTGCCGGGCTCCATCAAGAGATTCTGCGAATGATGGGGCGCCTGAAATATCGCACTTCCTATGGGCAGAACCAATTGGCCCATGCCGTCGAGGTTGCCAAGCTTGGTGGTATTCTCGCCGCTGAATTGGGCGCAAATGTGGTCATTGCCAAGGCCGGCGCATTTTTACACGATATCGGCAAAGCAATGGATCATAATCAGGAAGGCACCCATGCTTCACTCGGAGCAGAGTTCTGCAAGCGTTATGGGGTCCACCCGGCCGTTGTCAATGCGATCGCATCTCATCACCACGAAGTGGAACAAGAATCGGTCGAAGCTGTTATTGCCGAGGCGGCAGATGCTATTTCAGGCGCGCGCCCTGGTGCCCGTCGTGAAGACCTTGAAGCTTACATCAAGCGTATTCGTACGTTGGAAGAGATGGCTACTTCGTTTGAAGGTGTATCTCAGGCCTTTGCCATCCAGGCAGGCCGCGAGGTGCGCATTATCGTCCGTCCCGAAGAAATCGATGATCTGGCATCCACCCGGCTGGCGCGCGACATCGCCAAGAAGATTGAAGAAACCATGCAATATCCGGGTCAGATCAAGGTGACTGTCATCCGTGAAACCCGTGCGGTCGATTACGCAAAGTAAAAAAAGTTTTGGTTTGATCCAGTGAAAAAGCCGGGACAATCGTCCCGGCTTTTTCTTATGCAAATCTTCCGTCCCCGCCCCGAGTCGGATTTATCCGACTTCCACGCCATCAGGCAGGGATTTATCCCGCCGGAACCCGGAAAAGCAAATACTACTCATAACCGCGATTCTGTCCAACCTTTCTCTGCCGAATACAGTAATTTTGTAATTTATTCTATTTCCATTTGCTTGATTTGTTCCTTTAATATGGCTATAATAAAGATGTTGAAATACTCTTAATAATCTAAAATGACTGAATATCAGTATATTGTTCTTTTTATTTTTGAAGGGATTTGGTCTTTGCCGGATGTGTATATTCGGAAATAAGATCTGGCAGGAGGCTGGACTCAAAAAATAAATAGGTCTTAATGACTTGTCCTCCGTGGTTTAATTTATGGAATTATCCTAAATGGATAACTTATCTAGTAAAATATACCTATAAATTGGATAGTAATTATCCTAATACGTTTTTTTTATTTAGCATTGAAAAATACTGATTTCAATATCCAGGTAGATGTCCATACTATTTAGTTGAGTAGGATTCATTATCTTCCCTGGCTTCGCAATGATAATTTTAGAGTTACTGGTGGTACTTAAATCGCCATGATAAATATAAAAAACTTGTTATAAAGGTATGTTGTATCACCTGAAGCTTTATTCTTGCAGCAGGCGTGTTTTGCCTGAACATCAGTAATTTTCACATGATATGGACGGTAATGATGAAACTCGTAATTTATATGCCAGCTCTTAACGAAGAAAAAAGTATACAACAGGTCATTTCTTATCTTCCGCAGGAATTGAAACGAATTGACTGTATCCAATATCTGGTTGTTGATGACGGAAGTACCGATAATACCGCAGCTCTTGCGCTGGCATCTGGGGCTCAGGTTGTCAGTCATGGCCGAAACCGGGGCGTGGGTGCAGCCTTCCAATCCGCCATTCAATTTGCATTGGAAAATGATGCCGACATTCTGGTAAGTATAGATGCTGACGGTCAATTTGACTCGGCAGATATTCCCGCCATGATTGACCCAATTATTGATAATAAAATGGATATGGTCGTTGGTAACCGTTTTTCATCCGGAAAACCTGAATATATGCCTGCAACCAAATATTGGGGCAATCAAAAAATGACCCAACTTATCGGTTCTGTCGGCGGACAAAATTTTCAGGATGTTTCGTGTGGATTCCGCGCTTACGGTCGTGAAGCTTTATTTCGCTTGAACATCTTTGCAGAATTTACCTATACTCACGAAACAATTCTCGCAATGGTGTTTCAAGGTCTTCGAGTTATGGAATATCCCATCCGAATAAAATACTTCCCTGACCGGAAGTCGCGCGTGGCAGGATCGATCTCGCGCTATGCTTTACAAACCAGTGGAATTATTTTGCGCGTATTGCTGGATTATCGCCCATTGCGCGTGTTTGGCGGAATTGCGTTTATTTGCCTGGTGAGTGGCGCTGCATTCATATTATTCTTGTTGGGGTATTTTTTCTTTACCAATACCTTTACGCCTTACAAAAATTCCGGCTTTATTGGCCTGGGTTTTATCATATTTGGTATGTTGGTCTTGATAATTGCTTTGATTGCAGATATGTTGAATCGGTTGCGTCTTAATCAGGATAGATTGTTGTACGAACTCAAAAGGACTAGGTATAAAAAATAACTCATTTATATCTTTCTCACTGTAATCTACCCTTGTGTTTTACAGTTTTTTAGCAATTCTTTTGTAATGGTAAGCTGTGTTTTTATTATATAATATTAAGTGAAAGTTAGTACAAATGGAGAATAATTTATGAAAACTCAATCAATCATGAAAATTTTTTGTTCCATAATAGTTTCAGTATTTGCGATTTCAACCGGCCTGGCGGGTAATGTTTTGGCCAGGGCACCGCAAGTGGGCGACATTAATCAGGCAGTTCAGCCCACACCTACGCTGTCACCAACTGCGGTGCCGACAAGTGTGCAACCGAAATTTTCAACCAAAAATGTAACCCTCACTGATCTTGGCTATTCAAAGGATGAGACAGTCCAGGGCATATTGGCAAGCAGGCTCTATGAGATCAGATGGCCGGGATCCTGGGACGTCAAACCGGGCAATTCGGTCACAATTCAATTCAGCCACCCGCTAAATCTGGCAAGTTATTCTAGTCTGGCCGTTGATTTTAATTCGGTACGTATTGGCAGTGTCTCATTGACACCGGAAAATGCTGATAACGGCCGTCTTAAACTGGACATCCCTGCCAATATCATCAATGCTGGGTATAACGAACTGGCGCTGCACTTCTACATGGGCATCCACGATAATTATTGTGATGATATCCAGAACCCCGGTGTTTGGGCTACCATTCACAGTGCTTCTGCTTTTGATCTGTCCTATGACAACGCGACTCTTGCACCTGAACTGGGACTGTTTCCTGTTCCTCTGCTTCAGAAAAGCAATTTGCTGATCAATCAACTCAGCATCGTCACTGCGGATAACCCGAGCGTGAGTGAGCTTAAAGCCGTGGCTGTGATCAGTGCCAAGTTAGGCCAATTAAATTCCTTTTACAATATGAACCTGGTTGTGGTTCCTGAATCAGCCATGAGCAGCCCGGCAAGTGTAAAAGGGAATAAGATTTTTATCGGACTCTCTAAAAACTTGAAAGTGCTGACTTCAGGGGCATATCCTTTTGTAAAAAGCGTGGGCGGAAAACTGGATTTCGTTTCGCTGGATGGTAAAACGCTCAATCCGGATGACGGCATTTTGTGGGAGGATGTTTCACCTACCGATCCCACAAGTGTAAGGCTGATTGTCACGGGTCAGACCGATGCCGGGTTGGAAAAGGCGGCCCAGGGTTTGGCAAATGATAGTATTTATGTGCGCCTGAAAGGGCAGTTGGGTGTTATTCAACAAATTCCACAGACCCTGCCAATCGTGCCAGCCAGAAAGTCCATGACGCTTGCGAATCTTGGTTATAAAGACCAGACCGCTGGCGGAACATCCAAACAAACCATCACCTACGTGTTGCCATTAACGGGTGAATGGAAAGTGGCAACCGAGGCGACCTTCAACCTGCACTTTGGTCACTCGGCCTTGCTTTACTCGCAAGGATCAGTCGTAAGCTTGCTGGTCAATGATATACCGGTTGGCAGCGATCTGCTGACAACCGATAATGCCGAAAACGGTAACCTGACGTACAAAATCCCGGCTCGGTTGTTCAAGATTGGCAATAATACGCTTTCTTTCCAAACTGATGGGCAGCTGCCCTATGATCCCCAGGATAAATATTTCTGCGATAAAGATCACTTCTACGAATCATGGGTTACCGTTTACTCCGATTCGTCCCTTACCCTGCCAGATGGGCCAACATCGTTGGTGCTGGATCTTGAAAATTATCCGGCTGGGTTTTCTGGGATAACGGATCTATCGGATCTTGGTTTTGTTGTGGCGGATTCACCAGATTGGACCACTGCCCAGGCCATTGCCTGGATCGCTACCAGGCTTGGGCGGTACTCCCCCAGCCCAGATTTTAATCCAAACGTCATCAAGGCTTCCGACTATAAAAATGACAGTACCATCGTATATCAAATATTGATTGGCGAGCCCGGCAAAAACAAGGCCATCTCTCAATTGAATGCCATCCTCCCGCTGCCGTTTGCCGAGGGAAAGAATACGCTTCAGAACCCTCAGCAAATCGCGCAAATTGTTTCGCCAACAGGTTCCGGTTCAATCGGTTATATCCAGGCCGCCATCACGGACAAGGACAAACCGCGGCTCGTGGTTACCGGTAATAGTGCTGAGGGCGTATTGTGGGCCGCAAAGGCATTGAATGATCAGGATAAGGTTGACCAATTAAAAGGCGATTTCGCCATTCTGGATTCTCCAGTTTCAATATATTCTGCTTCCATCAAGGATCCAATTGTGGCTGAAGTCGATGCTACGCCAGTGGCGGGTGTGGTAACCCCCATTCGTACCATTACCGGGATATCAACTACCTGGGTGTTGTGGCTGGCAGGCGGGTTATTCCTGCTTACATTACTCATGATTATTATTTTCACCGTGTTTACACTTCGCAACAAAAATAAGTAGGAGAAAACATGCGCTCAAATAATCGAATACTTATCTATATAGCAGCCCTAGGCTTCTGGCTGATCGTGGTTGTGTTTGGTTCATTCTTATGGATACAGGATGAGACCCGGCTTGTTGCCCTGGCTCTGCTGGCATTCACGATGACCCTGGGGGTAACCAACATCTGGCGTTATTCCGGCTGGGTGGCTGCGATTGTATCAATCGCAATATACGGCCTGGTTGAAGTGAATTTGGGTGGTATGCACCCTGTTGCGCTCATTCCGGTCGGGTATTTTTCCGTTGGGCTGCTGATTGCCACGGAACTCGTTTTTGCGCTTATCAGGGAATTTGAGATGATCAACTTCAAGTTGGATAACAGTCAGAAGCTGATTGATGAACTCAGACTCTATGATCCCACTACCGGGTTGATGCGTTATCAGCAAGCTTTAAGACTGCTAAAATCCGAGATTATGCGCAGCCAACGCTATCAGAAGAATGTTTGCCTCTTCCTGGTGAAGGTTGAGGTGGCTGATGAAATCAAGGATCAGGTGGTTGAAGAAAACATTAATCGCCAATTGGTGAGCGCCCTGATGGGTTCTGTTCGCGCAACCGACATCCCATTCGGAGGTGGCCAATATGGCGCAGTTCTGCCGGAAACAAACTTGCAAGGCGCAAAAATTGTCATTGATCGATTGATTAATACCATGGTCAATAAAGCCAGGGTGCCGGTTAGTATAGGAATTGCTCAATTCCCTGAAGACGGCCTGTCAGATGCTGATTTGTCACGTGCTGCCGAGGCTGCCATGCTCGTTGCATCCAACACGAGCAAACCATACGTCCAGTATGGGCAAATTCGTACTGCGGCAAGTGTTGAAAATGTTGGATAGCTGGCAGGAAAACCAGAACCGAGGAAATTGTGACTGAAAACAAATCTTCCGAAAGTCCGGATGCCCTGGTTGTTATCGTCATCCTTATCCGCGTTTTTATTATGCTCGTGATCTGGATGGTGGTGTTTTTGGGCATCTTCCTGGGTTATTTTACCGTTCCAATTCTGCTGATCGGATTTATTACTGTTATCTACATGATCTCTGACCTTGGTTTGTTTGTTTCCTTGAAACGCCGCAAGCAAAAAATTTCCGAACGAAAAGAATTCATCGAATCTATTCAAGATGATTCGGCTAAGAAAGAATGATGAATATGTTGGCGAATCACACTTCTGCGATTATTCGCTTGAACGGTCAGACTCTGGATAAAGCTGCGCATAAATTATTGCCAGAAGCTGCTGCCAAAAAAAATGGGGCGGTGCCTCTGTGGCTGCAAGGTAATGACCTTGTGGTGGCCTTTGCAGACCCAACTGATTTGGAAGCCATTAGACAGGTTGAGTCTGTTTGCAGGCGCTCGGTTGTTCCTCTTAAAGCCAGTGCTGAAGATATCCATCTTGCATTGCACCAAATATATAGTGGGGAAACGATTCAGCCAGGCGTGCTTGATTACGGAGATATTCTTTACAATTTAGGCTATCTGTCCGAAGATGAACTCGGAACCCTGCGATCACTTCAAGCCGGCTCTAAAAAATCTGCGCTGCTTCTCTGTCAGGAGCACGGGCTTGCTGATCCTGAAAAACTTGCCGAAGCAGCGGGTGTTTTTTGCGGCCTCCCCTACTTTAGATTAAAAGGGTTGGAAATATCAGGAGATCTTTCAGCCTTGATCCCGTGGGAAATGGCCACCAATCGAAAGGTCATCCCACTTTTATGGTTTTCGGGAATGTTGGTGGTTGTCAGCCCGGATTTGCAACCCGGCGATCATCTGGATGATGTCGCCGAGTTTTTAGGATTGTGGGTTCAGCCCATGTTGTGCTCCCAGCCAGTATGGAATCATTTGTACCGCCGGTTTTACCTGCGGGGCAGAGATGACTTGTACCATAAAGATGCGGAAATTATTGAGTGGTTAATGAAGCACAACGAACTGCCTGGCCTGAATATGGACGCGATCCAGGCACTAGCCTTGCAAACCGAAGATTCGTTGGAAAATATCCTGATCGGCAAGGGAATGTGCTCCCGTTCTATGTGGATGAGGGCCAAATCCGAGTTGTTCAAAATCGAACCCATCACTGAATGGAAAGATCACCGCACTACCAACCTCCCCCAGACCAATCTGGCTGATTATTTGCCACAAGTCATTGCCGAAAGATTTTCTGTTGTCCCGCTCAGTCTGCAGAAAGATCGTTTGAACATCGCGCTCTCGGATCCAAATCCTGCCACCATCCGACTGGTGGCAGGGCTGACGGGCAAGTCAGTTCACCCCTATCTTCTCGCGTCGGAGGACATCCAACAAAAACTTAAGGATTTGTATGAATACGCCCCCAGGCGTCAGCCACATTTTGTTCCCCTACTGGGTGACCTGTTACACAAAATAGGTATCCTGACAAATGAACAGCTTGATGAAATGCTCATTTCCATGGATGGCTCAAACCCGGCTCTGGGTAAACAATTAATCAACGCTGGTTACCTGGATAGTACCGGGTTGGTGGAAGCGCTCAGTTTGCAAACGGGCATTCCGCATATTCATCTGGATCACATGCGTTTGTTGGCGGCAATTGCTGCTCAAATCCCTGAAAATATCGCCGAAGATCATTCACTCATTCCAGTTTGGTCATCGAATACCGACCTCTGGATTGCCATGTCGGATCCATTTGACGCTCAAGCCATTAACAAGGTGGAAGCAATCACCGGAAAACGCGTCTGGGTGGTTTTGGCACCCCATGAACACATCCTGGCTGCACTTGAACGCCTGCCGGGTAAAAAAGGCCGGCCTGCCTCGGACCGGATTGTGCTGAATATCCTTCAAAAATTGGTTGAAGCAGGTCTTCTGACGCAATTGGGAGCTACGCAGGCTTTGCGCGAATTTGAACGCGAGCAGCTGTCTTTGGATAAGGCGATTTCGAATGCAAGTCACCACTCTCTTGATAAGATAGCCAAAGCAGTTGCGAATATCATTGGGTTGCCCTTTGTCAGTCTTCAATTACAAGAGCAGATGGTTTCCAGGGTAGATCCACTTGGCCGGTTTGTTGACAAAAATATCATCCTTGACCCGGTGGATGAAAGGGCCGCGCGCTTGATAGGGTTGGAAGATGCCAGGAATTTGTCTGCTCTACCAATTAGCTTCAATGGCGAAGTGGTTGTAGCGGCTTTCGCTGATCCCAACTACAGTAAAGATCTTGAAGAATTGCAGAAAAAGATCTTGCATCAGGTTACCCCGGTTTTTGCTTATCGTGACGACCTGGATGGCGCCATCCAGCGTGTTTTGGGGAAACGCAATATCGGTAATTATTTGCTCATGGATGGATTGATCACCCGTGGTCAGCTCAATAATGCGTTGGATTTTGCGAAGGACACGGGTGTACGCCTGGGCAAAGCCTTGATAAACCGTGGATTTATCACAGAAAAACAGCTTTATCTTTATCTTGCAAAGCAAACCTCGCTGCCTTTTTATGATTTATCAACTGTTGAGATCAACCGTGATGTTGCCCAATCCCTTTCTGCCCGTACTGCTCGCGAATACGGTATTTTACCTATTTTGGAAGACGGTGCCAATATATTGGTGGCAGTGGTTGATCCTTTCAATACAGAAGCGTTACAAGCAGTAAAAGATTTGCTGGGCAAAGAAATCACCCCGGTGCTGGTCACTGAGCGCGACCTTGAAAATTCACTCGAAGGTCTTTTCAGCCGTGATTATCTCTCACAGAGCATTTCCGAATTGCTCGAGCGGACACCCGAAGATTCGGCCTTCAAGGTGTTGAGTATTGGGCAAACCATCGGGATCGTATTGTTTGTACTGATATCGGCTTTCTGGATTTGGTTCGATTTTACGAGTTACATCATCGTGATCAATTCCCTTGCCACCATTTTTTACATTGCTTTTTCCAGTTACAAATTTTACCTGGTTTATCGGGCGCTATCGAATAACATGGAGGTTCCCGTTGCACAGGAAGAATTACAGGCACTCAATGATCGTGATTTGCCCGTTTATACCATCCTTGTTCCTGTCTATAAAGAAGCGGATGTTTTACCTGAATTGCTGGGGGCGTTAAAGAAGCTGGAGTATCCTACCACCAAGCTGGATATCCAGGTATTGATGGAAGATGATGACGAGGCAACCATCGCGGCATTCAACAACTGGAATCCGCCATCTCACTTCCATGGTATCGTAGTGCCATTTGGCGAGCCCAAGACCAAGCCGAAGGCTTGCAACTATGGGCTGATCCATGCGCGCGGTGAATATGTGGTTATCTTTGATGCTGAAGATATTCCGCAACCTGACCAGTTAAAGAAAATTGTTGTAGCATTCGCCAAGTCACCAGCGCAGGTGGCATGCATCCAGTGCAAGTTGAATTATTACAATAGTGAGCAAAACCTGTTGACGCGCTGGTTCACGGTGGAATACTCGATGTGGTTCGATCTTTTCCTGCCCGGTCTTTCGGCTAGCAGTGCGCCAATTCCATTGGGGGGCACGTCCAATCATTTTAAAAAAGATGCCCTGGTGGAGATTGGTGCATGGGATCCGTACAACGTGACCGAAGACGCCGACCTGGGTGTGCGTCTGTTCAAACGTGGTTATAAAACCGCCATCGTAGAAAGCACAACGTTTGAAGAAGCCAACAGCCAGGTACGCAACTGGATTCGCCAACGCTCGCGCTGGATCAAGGGTTACATCCAGACCTGGCTTGTTCATATGCGTAACCCCGTGCGCTTATTTAGAGAGATTGGTTTGAGAGGTTTTCTCAGTTTCCAATTCGTGGTTGGCGGAACCTTTTTCGCTGCTTTAATCAATCCTATTTATTGGATGCTCACCACCCTGTGGTTCCTGTTGGAATGGAAATTTATCCAGGTGATTTTCCCCGGTGTCATTTTCTTCCTCGGTTCGTTGTGTCTGTTCGTTGGGAACTTTGTATTCACGTATATGAATGTTGCTGGAGCGTTAAGGCGCGAGCAATATGGAATGGTAAAAGTTGCTTTGATCAGCCCCATTTATTGGGCATTGGCAAGTTTGGCTGCCTGGATTGGTTTTATTCAACTTTTATACAAACCCCACTTCTGGGAAAAAACCACTCATGGCCTTTACACCGAAGCAAAGAAGGAAGATTCTACCCAGCATGAATAGTCTTAAAGCGCTTAACGCATAACGGTCATCTTTGCCGAAAACTTGACCGGATAGCAGGATAGTATTTTATGGATCACCACGTGGAGTTTTGCGCCATATTTTCCCGAAGAACACCGGGATTGGTGGCGCAAAACTCCACGCACGTTAGGACGTTATTTATTTCGTGATCGATTAACGCTGGCTTTCAATATAATTTTTGAGCATTCCGAATTGTCTTAAGTGTTTCTTGCATGTCTAGGCCGATGGTATCGCAATACCATTGGATTGATTCGAACCGGGGTTGATTCTCAGTATATATTTTTTCAAGCGCTTCTGCTCGGGTAATTTTACCCTCGCGGATTTGGTTACTTCGAAAAGTATCATTCTCTGTAAAACCTGCCAGAATATAATAAATGTAGTTGTAAAATGAAGCGGTCCCATCTCCGATTCGCCAGGTTGCTTTTGTGTCATTGGCGGTTTCCCAATCATAGGTTTCGATAAGGGTGGAATTAATGACTTTTTCTTCCCAGGGTAAATAGTGGAATAAGTCAATATAGTTATGTTGTATGGAATAAAAACTATAGAAAGCGCCCAGAGTATCAAAAACCGATTCGTTCAGATAGGCGGGATTGGCAATATAATTTTTCCCATAATATAGTGCCATTTTGATCTGGTTATAAAAAGACAGCGCGTAATTTGATTTAGATGCGAAAGGAGGTTTTACGCCACAAAAACCAGTTTTAAAATTGGTGCGTTCAAAAGGATTTATGCAAATGAATACCAACTCATTCTTGGTTTGTTTACTAAGAACATTGGCATGATAAAAATATTGTTTATCCCCGGCCATAAATAAGGGTATTAAACCAAGATCGGGTTTCTTTAGCCATGCCAATACATTTTTTCTGATATACCTGCGTTTTAATGGAATATCAGCAGACACCAAAATGTTTTCCAGTTCAAGCTGCCCACACATTCTCGCCTGGTTGCGCCGGCCCAGGTCTGTTATCATGCCCCAATCATACGTATAGGTCATTGGCGTCATTTTTAGTACAGTTCTAATATAATGAGCGCCGTAACTGCTATCCCGCCCTCCGCTGAATGTTAACAGGCAGTCTGAATCCCTGCCAGAATTTCGGAAGGGTTCAACCGCCTTGAAAAGCGCATCTTCGCCAAGAGGGATGATGGGCACATGGCTGTGACAATAATTGCAGACGCCCTGTTCATCAAATTCAATAAAGGGCATGGTTTCTGGTAGAACACACCGGGTACAGCGTTTTAAAGCCCGGATTGGTCTTTCATCAATATCAAATTGTTTTAGCGTTGAGGTTGAAAGTATTTTGGGTGATTGAACCGGCTGATATATTTTTTGATTCGATTTGTCAATGATGACTCTGGATGGAGTTTTCTTCTCAATCCAATTTGGGTCTTTTATCTCATGGGTCAGGCTGAAAGGCATCGAATTCCCCGAGTTTATATCTACGATAATACCTTCACCCGGGTTTACTCGTTTAACCGGCGCATTGGCAAAGCTTTCAGCGAAATTTCCGGTTTTCATTAATTCTTCAAGAATGAACCGTTCTGATGCAAAGATATAATTATTTTCATGTTGGATGGAATAGAGTGATCCGTTGTTCGTCGCGGCAACCAAAACATTAATATCTTCGAATAAAGCAATAATGTTTGCTGTTCCTTTTATGGCCTTATAACTCATTTGAAATGCAGCCGTAAGGGAATTATCCTGGTCATAATATTGACGTATCAGTGAAAAAAGAACCTCTGTATCCACTTCAAAGTGGCGCTGCAAACCAGGGTTTTCTTTCCATAGCTGGTTTGAATTGACCACGATACCGTTATGAATACCAACCATCCTTCCAGCGATCACAGGTTGGTTATTGTCGTGGTGTTCTTTTTGTCCATCGGTAACCAGCCTGGAATGCCCGATAATTGTGATTCTGTGGGCGCCGTTCGTTTTATTGGTTTCGTGGTTCAGATAACCATCAAACCATTCGCGAAAATCGTTTTTCTTGATCAATGTATTGGCGGGGATCGGTCCTTTATAAAATTCAATCGTATCGTTTGTTACAAAAGCCAACCCGGACGATTCTTTTCCTCGCGACTCAGATAAAAGATGTAAAGTATTTACCAATTGTTTTATTTGATCTGGGTTAAATTTGTTTGGATCTAGTACAACAGAAAATATTCCACACATGAAATTGCTCCTAAAGTGATTAGCTATCCAGATTCTGGTTTTCGTGCATATACTTCCATGATATCAAAAAGATTAATCGACCAAATTATCTTTCCCAATTTCAACGGCTCCAGCTTTGC
>CAIMZS010000513.1 GCA_903846015.1 uncultured Anaerolineae bacterium
AGCGGCGACTTTCATTGCTTTTCCTCGCTAAACGACTGAAGTCGTTACTACAAATCCAAATTCTTTTTCTGAAGAGCTATAGCAGGGCCGGTTCAGACACGAGGCGCGACCTATGTTGGGTGACTGGGAATTTCCAATATAAAAGTTGATCCACCCAGGATAAAGCTGCGCTGGACAAACAGATGACCACCTATCGATTCCAATAAGTTACGGGAAATATACAGGCCAATCCCGCTGCCATCCGCACGGGTGGTGTAACCCGGTTCAAAGATACGTTCCCACAAGCTGAAGTGGATGCCGGGGCCATTATCCTCAATCGAGATGTGAAAAAACTCGCCGGTATCCTTATCAAAAGGCGGTTCGATGCGTATGTGCAGCCACCCGCCAGTATCCGGCCTGAGTTCGGCGATTTGCTGAGTGGCGTTCAGTATCACGTTTAACAGCACCTGCTCCAATGCAGCCACCTGGCTGCGGATGATCAGCAAATGTTCCGGCGGACTAAAGCCGATCTTGACATGGGAGCGGTTGCCCATGTCCGTCATGAGGTGGATGGTTTCATTGACAATCTCATCGACCCTCAGCACCCGATTCGGCCCTCTGGCAGCGATATTTCCGAACATGCGCGAGGTGGTGATAATCTTTTGAACATTTTTTTGGATTTCGACCAACTCGCTGTTAATCAATTGATTGCGCGCTTCCTGGATATTGATCTGCTGAGGATTTTGTTCCAACTGCCTGAGAGTGGCCTGCAGGTTATATATTTTTGAGGAGAGTGGACCAACCAGGTTGTTGACCTCATGTACCATGCCGCGCGTAAGATGACCAATCAGGGCGGTGCGCTGTAAAAGGACGGACTTCTCTTTGAAACTCTCCTGTTCAAGCGCCGCGCCAATGGCAAGCGCAATCGCCTCAGCGTAGATCACCTGCTCTTTGGGGATTCTACGGGCATGCCTGTCCAACAAAAACAGGGCGTAGTTCATCTGCAGTTGCGCAGGAACCGGTGCGCCAATACACGACACCAGGTTTGGAAATAATTCGAGCAGATAGTTGAAGCGCTCACGGTCATGCGGCTGGATTTCATCCATTTCAATGATGCTGCCATCCTCGGCAACATCGCGCACCGGGCTAAAGATCAACGAGGCGATGGCCTTTTTATCCAGCACACTGGTGGCATCGCCTACACGTTCAACAATCGAGACCGTGCGATGGACCGGGTCGAGCACAAACAGAAGCGCCTGTTCAAACTGCAAATGCCGGCGGCACTGCTGAAGCATGGACTGGATTTTGACCTTGCCCGTGACTTTCTCGATAGTGCCGGTTCTAGCACTGCCACGGCCGAGGGTCGCCCCAGTTTTTGTGGGGTATCTAAAATCGTCAAACTGAAATCTAAAATCGGACGCTGGCCCTGATTCCGGCGATAGTGCCGGTTCTAGCACGGCCACTGCCACGGGACGCAGGCTCTGCCCTTCACCATCCCGCTCTGACTCATTCTGATCATCCACCCGGGGGTGCGCCAACAACTCCACCAACTCGCGAAACAAAAAGGGCTTGCTCAGGTATTCCACCCCGCGCGATTGGAGATCATCGAGCGTGTCCATCATATCGCCAGCACGCGCCCAATCCGTGGTGCTGATGACTCGCACCTGCGGCCATCGATCGCGTATCACTCTTGCCAGGGTCGCGCCATTCATTTGTGGCAAACCCACATCAACTAAAGCAATGTGGGGCTGGAATTTTTCGAGATATTCGAGCGCCTTCTCGGCGCTGTCAACCACCTGGACATGTTGGCGCACCATGATGAGCCAGTTCCGGGTTGCTGCCGCCTGCTCTGGTTCATCCTCCACAATCAGGATATTCTGCGCAGGGATGTCCACCAAAAGCAAATCAGACAGATCATCCGGGCCATCTTCGTAAGGCAGCAACCGGCGCTGCTGCCCTACGAGCGGCAGCGCAGTGACATCTTCTTGGGGCGCGATTGAGGTGGGCGACAACGAAAGGCCAATGTGGCGTTTTTCATGCGACAGGCTGTGGATGCAAACATGAACATGGTCCCCAGGCCAAAATAATTCAAGCGGGCTGGTTTTCACCCAGGCCGGCAGCTGTGACTGGTGCAGCAGACCCGTCAACCCGCTGACCAGTTCGATAAAGGCCCCGTAAATGGTTACGCCAGTCACAACCCCATTCAACACCTCAGTGCTGTCAAATTCATCGGGCAAGTCATCCCAGGGATCTTTTTCCACCAACCTGAGGCTGTATTCAAGCATCTGGTCCTTCGATACATCCAGGCGTCCATCGGGGTTCGATCTGGAAGAAAGGCAGACAGCCAGGCCCTTCCAATCGACAGGAAAGTTTTTTCTCCAGTTTGATGTCTGTGCGCTGCTCCAGGATATTTCACGAATGCGTACAATCCCACGTTGTCCATTTTCCTGTTCCACCGCCAGGCCCAGCGCCAGGTGTTTTATTACGCGAACAGGGATGGGGTCTCTCCCGGTGGCTGAATCCATGCTATTTTTTCTCCGATAGTGCCGGTTCTAGCACGGCCACGGCCGAATCCATCGGGGTTGAGGTGGAAGGACAAAGGAAATTGACACCGGGCAGACCCAGGAGAGGCGCGTGATGCGGAAGCCGGAAAACCGCACAGACTTCTTCAAGGTCGGCTAACTGTTCCAGGCGGTCAAAGGATTGGATAATCTGCGATTGGCTGAGCTGACTCAACCAATCGAGCTGATCCTGTGTCGATGCGGGTCTCAGCCATTGATAACCCGGCAAACTCAGATCGGCGCTATCCCGAGTAATGGCAGCGCCGATGCTTCTCAACAGGCCTTCGTCAAATTCGCCAACCTGGACGACATGCACCTGCAAACAGAAGAATTTCTTCCAGGGCGCCAGTCGTCGCTTGATATAAGACTCGCCCCATGAGACATTGGACGAGAATGGCGAGAAAACGTTCTGGTTTTTCTCGGGGGCAGGCATATTCTTTTTTATGTTCCACAATGCTTGCTGTTCGTCCTCCATCATCACGGTTGACTGCAGGGCGATGTTCAAGAGGGCGGGATGCGGCAGCGCAGCCATTGCGCGCCAAACCTGTTCGTTGGAACGAAGAGATGCCTGCCACAAACCCGGAACGACCTGGAAACCCTGCTGCGCCGGCAGCAAGGCCTCGCCGCGCTTAATCTCGGCAATGTTCGAATTACCCGGCTGCCCATCCACGCAAAGTGGTTGTTCCATCAGAAGATCCCTGCCGGCAATACGCTTGAAATCCGCCTGTGATGATGCCATATAGAGTCTGTAATCATAGGGAACGATAGACATCAGTCCGCGCGCATAGGCCATCGCCCGCTTTTCCGCATCTTCCGAGCTGGGGGCACATACCCGGCCAATCAGCCCAACCTGCAAACCCTCACCCGGCAGCGTAATCATTCGCAAGGTCAGGGAGCGTTGATCCTGACTTACCGAAGACATGTGCATCGGCACGGCGACGGCGTACTGTGACTCGATAAAAAGTTTTTGCCGGTCGATGAATTCTTCGAGAAGAGCGCCAGCGTTGAAACCCCATTTCAAATCAACCCATTCGCTGAAAGGCCGTACGCACAATTGGCAAGCAAAGATGGCCTGCCAGCTATTTTCCTGGAAAGAGTCGCCGTTGTTTCGGGCGTCTGGGCTGATGGGGGCCGTTTCGATCCAGAGAGTGCTCATACTGATGGCTTGTTTTCCCCAATGTTCTCCGCGATAGTGCCCGTTCTAGCACGCAAAGCGGTTGTTCCATCAGGGCCGGGGCTGTCCAGGTTTCCACGATTAAGCAAATTAAGCAGCGTACCAGCCAACATATTATCGAACTTTTTTCCAGAGGGTGGCATCAATGTGCTATCCTGAGAGCCATCACGCAAAGCGGTTGTTCCATCAGGCGCGTTTATGTCCACATCAGCGATAGTGCCGATTCCAGCACGGCCACGGCCATCCAGAGAACCCGTTGGGTAAGTAGACCCGGCAGGGTCGGGGGCATCATCGTGCCCAGCCAGCATGGCCTGGTCTTCATTGAGCGAAGCCATTACGGTTTCAATCGCCTTCAAATCACCCGGATTGCGCGGATAACCAGTAGTCGTCTGCATGTGCAAGAATATTTCGATCACACCGCGATAAATTTCGTGCTTGCGCTCGTAAACCTGGCGCTGATCATTCAGTTCGTTCTCCTTTCTGCGCACCCTTGCCATAATCTCTTGTAATTTGGCTTCAGATTTCGCGTTTTCCTGCTTGATAAAAGCTTCCTGTTCCGTCTCATCGCGCTGCATGGCCTGTTTCTGAGCAAGGTGCTCCTTGTCAGTCTGACTTTGCCGGTGCTGAACCTGGACTGTTTTTCTCAGTTCGATCAGGCTGGCATCTCCCTGGCGATCCTTGATGCTGATATCGATCAATGTCACCGCTTTGGAGATGACGGCATGACGGTTGTAGCCCTGGGAAATGAAATGCGCCAGGTGGTTATTGGCTACTTCATAATGAACATCGATGATGTCGTCATGATTATGCGTGCGAATATATTCCTTAACGTCTGACTCGATTACTGAAAACAGGGTTGGCAGAGGTTGGTGGATCTCCAACAAGATTAGCGGATTGGTGACCCGGTAACGAATGTAAACCGTAAAAGATATTTTCGCCCCATCCAGAGTGGTTTCTGAGATGGCAGGCAGATTTGCAGAACGGTCATGCCCATCGACATATTGGATTTGATAGTGACCAGATTGCAGCTCGTTATAACCGCCCCTGACAATCTTGTTTTCGCCCTCGGGGGTGGTGATGACAGCGTGGATGTTAGGCGTCAGGTTTAGATAAATGGCTTCGGTAAACGCCGAAACCGTGAAACCCCGCATCCGAATGGTAATCTCATCTTCCGGGAATTCAACAATAACCGACTTACGATGCCTGCCACTGTATTCTACCCAGGCCCTGCTGATGGAACCCCAGGATAATTGTGTCATGCGCCTCCTGATAAAGGAATACTGCTTTGCCCGTGCCGGTTCTAGCACGGTTTGTGGACAAGGGTTCGTGTCGAAGATTTACTCCGAACCAGGGTCTGCTCTGAAGAGATGATGGATAACATTTTCGCACAGTTGTGAAAATTAGAACATTGATAAATTAAGTTTATAACTTATTGCGAGCAAAAGCAAGCAAGATTGAAAATATCTTTCATAGTGCAGAACCGGGTACCATGACAACCTGCGATAGTGCCGGTTCCAGCACGGCCACGGCCACGAGGCGGTTCAGCCAGGCAGAAAATCATTAACTGCTGGCCCCGCTGTAACGGCGGACTCCGTATTTCCATACCTGCGATGCCACCAGAAACGAAGCAGCGCTGACTCCCAGAAAGACGAACACTTGTCCAGTTTGCAGCTCGCCACGCAGGGCCTGGAGCGGCACGGTAGTGGCTACCGCGATTGGAACGATAAAGGTGACAATGATCCGCAGCCAGACCGGGTATATAGTTGATGGGTATTGTCCAGCATTAAGCATGGCTTGCAAGATGGTGACGTTGTTATCAAATTTGGTAAACCAGAAGGTCAGCGCAATCAACACAACCCACAGGCTGTAAATGATAAGCGCACCTGACAGGATCAACACACAAAACGAAAGAATGCTTCCCGAGGATGTCACATTCCCAAGGCCCACGGAACTTGTCGGCAGATTGATGCCAATCACCACCAGGATAACTGCCAGAGCAAGATCCCACGCGCGCCAAACGGTAATACGCGCAAAACTGACCAGGAACAAGCTGTTGGCAGGCTGCAGCAAAGTGTAATCAAGCGAGCCATCACGCACCGAAGCGTTAAATTTTTCAGTAGCCGGCCACAGCAAGGCGGCCATCAGCGTGTTGATCAGGCGGAAAACGCCCAGCAGGGCGATCAACTCGCCTGGCCCCCAGCCCCCCAGGGTTTTTGTATTGCTAAAAATAATACTCAGGCTGAGTAGTTCCCAGCCCAACCACATCAGGTTTAGCAGGATATTAATGATCGTGTCGGCGCGATATGCAAGCGACATTTGAATATTGATTTTAAGGAAGGTCTTGATCAGCCGCAGTGTGTGCATGTCAGGCTCCGACCGCAGAAAATTGTTTAACCCCGCGGCGCCATACCAGGCGAAAGACCAGCAACGCAACGATCAGCCAAATAACACCTGACAGATAACCTTGCATGATCTCAACGAATGAAAGGTGGCCAAGAATGATCTGAATGGGGAAATACTTATACAGTTGAAAAGGCAGGAAGCGGGCCATATTTTGGATAAACGCGGGCATCAGTTGCAAAGGGACAAACTGCCCGGAGAACAAAACCACCAGAGCTTCGTAAAACTCATGCAGCGCCCATACGCGTGTTGTCCAAAAGGCGATACAGGTCAGGGCTGCGCTGAGCAGGAACCCGGTTGCAAACCCGAGCAGTACTGCTGGAATGGCCAAAAGCACGCCACTCCAGGTAACGCTGGCAAAATTCGGCTGAAAAAGCATCCAAAGCACCGCCCAAACCGGGATGAGCGCCATAAAGGTGAGCACCTTGAACGCCAGGTTGTAGACCAGTGCATTGGTCAGGATCGGGTGGATCGGACGGATCAATTCACCTGAGAGCGTGCCATCCTGGATCTTGGTGGCAAAAATATGAATGGCGATCTCGCTGGTCAACTGGTCGACAATCAGAAGCGTCATGTAATACGTAACGAAGTCATTTGCGGTCAAACCGCCGACACTGCCCTGATTGCTGGCAATGGTCGTCCACACTGCCAGGTAAACAACTGGAGACACCAGCCAGTAGAGCAAATACATGAGCAGGTTGGCTCGATACTGCCACTGTTCAGCCCAGTTAACCTGCCAGAGACGCTGGTAAATTCGTAACATGACATTATCCTTCGAGGTTAACCACGGAATTCGTGGGGTGAAAAGCTTGTTCGATTACATCTTCAATGGGCGGATCGGTGATGGTGATATCGTGTACTGGCAGATCTGCCAGAAGCCGGGCCGTGATGGCGGCAACATCAAGAGCAGGAACCTGGATAAAGGATTTTTCATCATCTTCATCATTTTTAACGGGTGTGCCATAAACCGACAGATCATGCAAACCAGCATCACCGAGCGTGATGCCGATCAGCTTGAAGGGCGCAATCTTGCGTGAAAGATCGGTAAGCCCGCCATCATATTGGAGATGCCCCTGATGAATAATAATAACGCGCTCACACAGAGCCGTCACATCTGCCATGTAATGACTGGTGAGCAGGATGGTGGCCCCGCTGCGGCGGTTATATTCCTGTAAAAAGGCGCGGGTACGAACCTGTGCGGTGATATCCAACCCGATGGTAGGTTCATCGAGAAAAAGAACTTTCGGACGGTGAAGCAAACCTGCTGCCAGCTCGCACTTCATACGCTCGCCCAGTGAAAGGTTGCGGACCGGCTTTTTCACAATGGGCGCAAGATCGAGCAATTCATCTAACTCGTTAAGTGTTTGCTTGTATTCGTCATCAGGGATGCGGTAGATAGCCTGATTCAACAGAAAAGAATCAGCAGCTGGAATATCCCATGAAAGCCGGCTGCGCTGACCCATAACAAGTGTCATGGAGCGCAAGTAATCGGGTTTTAATTCCCAGGGGGTAAAACCAAGCACACGGGCACTTCCGGCGGTGGGATGCAGCAATCCGGAAAGCATTTTGAGGGTGGTGGTCTTACCAGCGCCATTGGGGCCAAGAAACCCTACCACCTCACCTGGCATGATCTGAAAACTGACATTTTCCACAGCATGCACATCGCGATAGGTGCGCTTGAAAAAACTGCGCACAGCAGCCCCGAAACCGCCTTCACGCTCAGGTACCTGGTAGGTTTTACTCAGGTTTTCGATCTTGATGATATTACCAGTCTGCATCATGGACAACGAAGCTCCTTCTCGTACAATAATTAGAACCATCTACCGATATTTGATTTCAGATTGACGATTTTAGATATTGGCATCCAGAATAATTCTTGCATCGATTGGCGATCAACTATCGCCGATTTCGCAAGATTTTCTCAAAAATTAAACTCTCGCGAAGCGGTTGTTCCATCAGTGAACTCCGTGTTAGTCAGTGGTTAAGGCTTTTTGCGATAGTGCCCGTTCTAGCACGGCCGTAATCGTCGAAATCTGCGGTTCAGACACGTGCTCAGTTGAAATCAGCGCGTGCGTGGGTCAAAAGCATCGCGTAGACCATCGCCGAGAAAGGAAAAAGCCAGTACCAGAGCCGTGATGGCAGCCGCAGGAATGAAAACCTGCAGGGGATAGCGCTCAATCTTGCCCGCTGCACGGAAAATCATCAGCCCCAGGCTGGCTCCTGGTTCCTCGATCCCCAGCCCCAACAGGCTGAGCGTGGCTTCATTGACGATCACACTGGCAACATCCAGGGTGGCAGCGACGGTAATCAGCCAGGCTACGTTTGGCAGCAGGTGTTTAAACAAGATCCGAAAATGGGATGCCCCCAGACTGCGCGAGGCTACCACGAAATCGCGAGACTTAATCGAGAGCGTTTCGCCGCGCACCAGGCGCGCCATCAAAGGCCAGGAGACCAGGCTGAGCGCACCAGCCACCAACAGCAGGCGCCCCATAGCGCCGAAATATTCGCGCGCAGCGCCGCCGAACACGGCAGAGACCAGGATTGCCAACAACAGGCCGGGGAAGGCAAAAAGCATATCCGCGCCACGCGAGATGATGATGTCAATCCAACCCCCGAAATAACCCGCCAGCAGGCCCAGTACCCCGCCCAACACAATATTAAGCGTCTCGACAACAAAAGCCACCAGCAATGACACACGCACCGCCACCATCAGGCGGGTAAGCGTATCACGCCCCAGATAATCCGCGCCCAACCAATGATCCATGGATGGCCCGGCATTAATGGCGTCATAATCCTGGTAGACCCCATTCCGACTCACAGAGATTTTCGGATTGTGCGGCAGGCTTTGATACAACGGAGGCCCAAGCAACACCAGGAAGAGCGCTATAAGCACAAAACCACCGCTGACAGTGGCAGCCCGGTTGCGGAAAAAAATCATCCACGATTTACTGCCAGACAAGTTTTGCTTCGGAGGATGGTTGGTTTCGCGCATGGTTTATTCGCTCCTGACGCGCGGATCGGCGAATGTGTAAGCAATATCAGTCAACAGGTTCATGATGACCACCGCCAGTGCCAGCAGCAGAGTGGTAGCCTGGATAACCGGGTAATCACGCTGCCCAATTGACTGCACCGCCAGGTAACCCACGCCTGGTATGGCAAAGAGATTTTCCACCACAAAGGCTCCCGTCACCAGGAAGGCAGTGGCCGGGCCCAATACAGTCAGCAGCGGCAAAAGCGCGTTACGCAAAACATGCTTTCGAACAACCATTCCCCAGGGTAACCCCTTGGCACGCGCGGTGCGAATGAAATCCTCACGCATCACTTCCAACATGCTGTTGCGCATCAGCCGCGCGATAAAGCCCACACTGGCCGCCGCCAACACAAACACCGGCAGGATGACCTGTTCAGGCCGGCCCCAACCTGCCACCGGCAGAGAGGGCAGCCCGGCATTGTAGAATGCCAGGTCAATCACCCAAACCAGTGGGATGATGACAAAAGAAGGTACGGAATACAGCGCCAGCATGACCGCCATGATAACTGTATCACGCCAGTTATTCTGCCAGAGTGCCGCCAATACTCCAGCACCCACACCAATGACAATGCTAAACGTGAGCGCCAGCAATCCCAATTGCAGCGAGACCGGCACACCGCCAGCGATCAGATCCCACACTGGGCGCTCAGGGTATTTAAAGGAAAGGCCCAGATTGCCATGCAACAGGTTGCCAACATACGTAAAATATTGCAGATACCAGGGTTGGTCCAGCCCATATAAGTGCTTTAATAAAGCATAGCGCACCGGGTCTTGCCTCCCGCCCATCATATTTAAAATGGGATCGCCCGGCGCAAGGTAGCTCACCACGAAGGTAAGAAAGGTGACCGAAAAAAGCACAAAAACAAGTGAATAGACGCGCCGGGAGATGATTTTCCACATAAGATTTAAGGGTACTACTCAGCCATCGGGTAATAAAACGTAGACTTTGCCCGTGCAGAACCGGGTACCATCAC
>CAIMZS010000514.1 GCA_903846015.1 uncultured Anaerolineae bacterium
AATCATTAAGTGCCAGAATTTCCCTGCAACCTTTGAACTGATTGTATCTACATCCCCGGTTGAAAGGATTAAATACCCCCCGGGCTTTAATAGACTTGCAATTTTTTCAAAACTCTCTAAAGGGTCTTTAATATGTTCGATAAAATCCCATGCAGTAATCACATCATAATAATTGGTATTTAATTCAGCTTCTCTGAAATCTGCGTTTACTACCTTGACCCCATATAAAGCTTCTGCCTGTTGTGCTGCAAATTTTGAAAACTCAATTCCCAGGGTTTCCTTCACATAGCTTTTGGAGTGATAAATAAATTCTCCAGTTGCGCAACCGATGTCCAACCATTGATTCAGTCCGATACCGGGTAAGCGCAATATTTTATTCAGCCGGTTTTGTGCATTAAGAAAAGTCGGATTGTTGGCTCCACCTTTGAACTTAATTCCTTTGCTAAAAAAGCCTTCAGAGTAAATCTCCTCGAGCTCCTTCATTGTTGGGATCGAATTAACATAAACCAATTTACACGAGTTGCACCGAATAATTAAATGGGAATTTTTTGTAAACAAAAGTTTTAAATCTTCTTTTTCTCCGCACAAATTACAGGGACGAATATCCTTCATGGTAAATAGCCTCATACGCGCGATAAAAAAGTTCCGATCGCCAAAAGTCGACCGCCTTACTGATATTTGCGATCTTAAATATCTGCCAATAAATTATTGAAGTCCTGATTTACTTCAGTACCTTGTATAACTTCCACCGGTCAATCGTTTCTGGTAAAACATTGACCAATTCTGCCCAGCGGGCGCCGTTGGCGTAAAGTGATTTTTGAACCATATTAACAGAATAAAATTCATTTTGTTGGATGGGCTCGGGCACCAATATATAATCTACATACCCAACCGGGTTCAGCAAAGCTGCGTCATAGTTGGGGTCCGAAAAATCCATAAAAATGCTGTGGGTATTTGCGCCCAACAGAATTGCAAAACCAGTTACATTTGTATCCATCAAAACCTTTGATCCTGCAGGTATTGTTTTTACCAATAATTCCCCGATGGCATAGGCTTCGGAAACCCGTGGATTGGGTTGAATATTTTTTCCCGTCATCGCCTGCCAGGTGGGTGCTTCTATACTTTGATAGGGATATTGATCAAGCTGTACGGCGCTCATAATATTCGAACCAAACAGTAGCAGAATAAAAACCGCCATGACCGAAGTTTGTCCCCAGCGATAACGGTTAATGACTCCGCTGAAAACAAAAAGAAATACCATCGTCACCAACAGCCCAAGCGGAACAACCATGACAAAGTATCTTAACAGAGGAACGCCCGATCTGCGTACCAGTAACAAGAATTGCAGCGCTGGGACGAGTAAAGGCATTAAACCTAACCCAATCAGAAAATTCGATTTCTTTCGCCATCCCAACAAAATCAATGCCGCTGTTGCGATCAGTTCTAAGGGAAATGCCCACAACCAGATCCCGAATGTTATTCGAAATGAATTCATGGGGGTCGTGATAATTCCAAAATCAGATATTTGAATTACCGCCAGGTTGGTTGCGCTGCGACTGTCCAATAAGAAATAGAGTGGATTACCCATGATGAACCAACTGGCGACGATCCATAAAAACGTCGGGTAAATGGCCAGTGATGTGTAAGCTAGCAAAATACCTTCCAGAAATTGTCCGAACTTTTCGCGGGTAAATTGATGGCGTTTTTCCCAGATCAACACCAGGATTAATACACCACTCCACCCGGTAATGAGAACAAATTCATACCGGATCATGGGTAGTAAGCCAAAGAAGGCGGCTGCAAAAATGAGATGCGTATTCCGCCCTGTTTGCCAGAATTGAATTAACCAATACATGGCAATTAAGGTCGTCGCCATCAAAATGGCTTCGCTCATTCCATTGATGCCAAACATGACCACCAGTGGGTTGGCGGCAAAAAGGAAAACGATGGCTCTCCGCCACCACTTCGTTATCCTGCATATACTTGCAATATGACCGACCATTACACAGGCGATGGACATGGACATGGCCGATACCACCACCACTGCCATCCAATTTTGGAACAATCCCGGAATGCTGGCCCACGGAATGAGAAGCAAAGTGGGGATTGGGGGCCATACGAATCCTATTGAAGATACCTTTGCGACTGTCCCCTGGGTAACCAACCAGGCGCTTACCAGCCGCGAAATGGCATCTCCGGGCAGGTAACCGCGATACAAATCGATGTAGGCCCCGCCCATGAAATAAAACAAAAACAATATTATTCCGGTGACTACATCCTCACGCCACGACACGGGCGCTGCTTCTTTGACATGACCAGATTCGGTTTCAGCAAGATCAGTAAGATTTTTTTGCATATTTAACCCTGAGTGTAGCTGCCCTTTCAGAATACCGGTATAGTTTGAGTAGTTTTTGATATGAATTCTCGTCATACAAAATACGAGCTTGTTCACCGCTGTCTGCGTGGTAAAATGATCGCCCGTTGTTCAAATCCATTTGCTTGTATTGCGATATTAAATGAAAAAAACAAAATTTGACACCTTATTTTTGCTTATTTTGTCCACTATATTGGTTGCCTGTACAAATAATCCTGTAACAATTATACCAAATTTGGCAATTAAACCCACCCCTGTGCCGATTATTTCTGAATTCCAAAAAGGGGTGGCTTATACATCCTGGTGGCATGGAGAGTATTCCAGCCCTGAATCAGATTTAACCTTAACCAATGTCATTAAGCCTCTTGGGGTTACCTGGGTTTCTGTCATCGTTACCTGTTATCAAGACAACATAAAATCAACCGCCATCCACTGCCTTCCAGATACAAAAACGCCCACTGACGACGACCTGGTTCATCTGATCAAATTTATTCATGCCCAGGGGATGAAGGTCATGTTAAAACCGCATATCGATATTTCCAGCGGTGAAAGTCGCTGGCGCGGCAATATTGGGTTTGAAAACGACGAATCAGCCTGGCAGGCCTGGTTTGCCAGTTACGCTGAATTCATCAGTCATTATGCCATCCTTGCCCAAGCAAATCAGGTGGATTACTTTGTGGCCGGGACTGAACTTGGGAAAACTTCGCCGCGTGTTGATCAATGGCGGACGCTGATTAAGAAAATCAGGTCGCTTTATAGTGGCCCGATAACCTATGCCGCCAATTGGGGCGAGGTGTTTGATGTAAACTGGTGGGATGACCTGGACGCCATTGGTGTGGATGCTTATTACCCCCTGACTGACTCGAACCAACCGACCGCTTCCCAACTGAAGGAAGCCTGGAACCCGATCGTCAGTCGGTTGGGTAAATTATCCCAGCAATGGAACCGTCACATTATCGTCACGGAAATCGGTTACCGCAGTATCGATGGTATCAATCAAATGGCTGATACCACCGGAACACCCGTACTTGATTTGCAGGAGCAGGCAGATTGTTACCAGGCCATGTTTAACGCCTTCCAGGGACAGAAATGGTGGCAGGGAGTATATTGGTGGAATTGGACGATAGACCCGAAGCAGGGTGGTCCTGCCAATACTGACTTTACCGCCAATAACAAACCCGCCGAGAACATCCTTCGGTTTTACTTTGGCGCTCCTCTGCGAAACCTGGCAACCCCTTTGCCTTGATGGTTGCCAGGTTTTCCTTATGCCTGCACAAAAGGGTTCGATGTTTTTTCCTGGCCCACTGTGCTCTCCGGTCCGTGACCAGAAAGCAGGCGGGTATCATCTGGAAGGGTGTAAACCTGGGTTTGGATGCTGTCCACCAATGCATCCCAGCTGCTGCCAGGCAGGTCGGTCCTGCCAACTGACCCTGCAAATATCAGGTCGCCGCAAAAGCAGATCTTTTGTGCAGCACAGTACAGTACTACGTGGCCGGGAGTATGCCCGGGGGTGCAGCGTACTTCAATGCTATTGTCCCCCAGGTGCAGGATTTGGCCCTGGGTAAAATCGATTGTCGGTTCGGGGCCAGGGTCGATATTGAAGCCAAACATGGGCCCGCCTCCAGCCGCTTTCCACAAGTCATGGTCGCCGGGATGCAGCGCCACAATCGGCAGCGGGTTCAACCCATCGGCGATTGCCCCGGCTCCGCCAATGTGATCGAAATGGGCGTGGGTGTACCACAGGTGGGCGATGCGCCAGCCGCGTTTTTTCGCGTCTACCAGGATAATGTGCCCGTCCCAGGCCGGGTCGATTACTGCCGCGTCACCGCTGACGCTATCCGCGATCAGGTAGGCGTTTGTTCGGACAGGTCCAAGCACAAAGGGTATGATTTCAAGGGTCATTTTTATTCACTCGCGGGTTTCAATAACGGGTTGGATCTGGTCTTTTGTGGTGCGGGGAGTAAAGACCAGGCTGAAGAAAATAGCTGTCAGGATGGCTGCAAGAGCAATTGGGTAAACCAGGCTGGTATCCTGCTTGTACAAGAAACCGGCGCTGATCGGCGCGATGATCAAAGAAAATCCAAGCACCGTCTCAGATATTCCATAAGCCAGCCCCATCTGTGATTCGTGCACCAGCGGGCGGATTTGAGCCATAAAAAGCGAGCGCATCGCGCGGAATCCGCCCAACAAGAAGTAGGAAATAGCGAACCAGCCATAACCGTTCATTTGCCAGAGCAGCCCACTGTACATGCCCACTCCCAATTGTCCCAGGATAAAGCCCAGGCGCGCATCCAGGAACCCAAGCAGAAAGGTCAGTGAAGTATTGCCGGCTCCGCCGATCGTTCCCAGCAGGCCGATCTGTTGCAGAGACAGGCCGCGCACATCCTGCAGGAATTTGGGCGTAAACGGCTGCGGCAGGTACAGCGCAAGGGTCACGAAGAAGCCCAGAAGAATGAAGCCGATATAGCGACGGTTTTTGAGAAGGCTGGTGGGTGGTTTGGTTGGATCATGATGGTCGCGCGGCTGAGGCGCGATCATCACCAAAAAAAAGGTTGAAATCACAAAAAGAATGCTGGCGAGGTAATAAACGCTGCGCAAGCCGAAATGATCCCCAATCCAGCCACCCGTGAAGGGACCGATCACGATTCCCAGGTTAAATGTGGCGGAAATCAGCGTGATGGCCCGCGCAACCGACCAGTTTCCGCGCGCAGCCGTGACATAACTGTTGAGCGGCGAGGTGACGAAAGCAGTGATTGCATACAGCAAAAGGCCAGCTACGAAGAACGGCAGGCTGGGGGCCAGCGCCATCGCTAAAGCCGCCACAATCCCGATCAGCCAGCCTGCTATCAGCATCGGGCGTCTGCCGATGCGGTCAGCCAGGTATCCGGCGGGGATGTGTGCGAGCATCATCGCAAAACCCGATGCTCCCAGGATGTAACCAATCATTAGTGGGTCTGCGCCCAACTGCGAAAGATAAATGGGTTGGAACATGAAAAACATGCCCTCGCCAACGCCCCAGGTGAACAACCCGGCAGCGATCCACAATAAAGATGGATTCATGAAGCTCCTGCGGAAGGATTAATGGTTGAGAAAATCAATCTCGCCAGCGATTATACCCTGCGCCAGCCTTGCGGAACGCAGACGCCACCCACGCCTTTGACCATTTTTCCACATCCATACGTCATTACCCAGGTTGCACTTGTCTCAGTTATCGCCAGCTTCATACCGCGTATCTTATCTTTTGCCCAGGTCAAACGGCTACAAATGCCAACCCGCGAAGCACCTCATAAAAGCTGTGGACTGCCAGAAAATCCGCTCGTTTGGACAATTTCACCCAGATGCCCGGATGGCATCATTTTGTGCGCGGTTAGCCGTTTCGTGGCATTTCATTAAAACATAACAGCCGAATTAAGTAATCAATAAAAGTGATATTTGTCACTTGTGAACAAATCTGCTTGGCCTTACATTGAAATAAGATTAATCAGGCTTGGGCAATTTTTTTTAAGTTGGTGGGAGGATAACATGCAAATCAAAAATAAAATTTTGTTAACATGCAAGGCTCTGTGCGGGGTCAAATTTATGTGCATCCAAATCATTTTAAATTGGGTTTTCATATCCAGTCTTATTGCATGTATACCATCCAATGGTAATGTACCTGAAAAACTGACACAAATTTTTTTAACAACAATAACCGCTGAACCTGTTGTTGCGACTCAAGGTGTTGATTCAGCTACTTTTACCCCATCACAACTAACACTAACTGTTCAGACTGAAAATAGCCCTAATAAAGGGAGTTTGTCTGGTTATGAATCGATTGTTGCAATTCAAAATCGATTCCCTGAAGTTGCATCAATTAGACCACTTCTAACGCCAGAACCTATTAAACCTGACCATGTCGTAATCTATGAACTTGATGGAAAATGGGACATAATTTTTATAACAGGCTCTGGGGATTGTCCAAGCGGATGCTTAAATAATTATTTTTGGTATTTCTCTGCTTGGCCAAACGGGAAAATAATCAAAGTAGGGGAATTTAGCAGGGTATTTGATTCGAAAACAAATTCCTTCATTGAAAAGGGCATCCCATATTGGGGTGTGCCAAAATAGTGAATAGTGTAGGGTTATCTCAATCGCTGTATTGGAGGATTTCATGAATACGCGCTCGAAAACAAAAAACATTTTGAATATCTTGGTTATAGCATCCATGTTGTTGCAGATATCGGCAACTACACCGCCAACTTCGAATGCCTTGCCATCTCTATCTCCCGCACTTGGAGAACCTGCAACTGTAACCTTAACTACCCAATATTATGCGACTGAGACACTAGTTGACGAAAATTGGACACCCATAAATTTAGTCTCGGCAACCGCATCCGAGCCGGGCACAGCAAGTCGCGTTTTGTTTAAGTACTCTGTTAAAGCAGACCAGCTTTCCCAGATTGAGTTTCAAATTCGGGCCGGAGCAGATGGATCTGATGTCTATTTGCCTACTCACGAGGTCACCACCCAGACTTTAGAAAATAATTTTGGTGAGATCTCCGAGCTCGTTGGGGCATCTGCAGAAGGATTGTGGCAACTGAAAGCCAGGACAACTGCCGGTGTAACTGTTACCCTTTCCTCGGTCACACTTCAGGTGGAACAACCTGTGGTGCTTCAGCCGCTTAGTGTGGAAGTAGGCAGCCCGGGCAGGCCGACCATCATGAGACTGCCAGAAAATGCAACTCATTCCAATACTATTGATAACACCGACGAGTTTACCGTTCCGGGGAATTCCACAGATGCAATCACACTTGATACGACCATAATGTCTGAAAATTTTGAGGGTGCATTTCCAAGCACAGGGTGGAGCTTATTTGATAACTACATTGACGGTTATGAATATTTATGGGACGACGAAACGAATAGGCCAGCCTCCGGTTCATGGGCTGCTTGGCCCGCCGGGGGAGGTGCTAATGCGCGCACACCCTCCCAGGGATATGCAAATGATATGAGTAGCTGGATGGTCTATGGACCAATTGATTTAAGCAATGCCGCAACTGCGAAAGCTATATTTTCCAGATGGGGTTATACGGAAGTGAATTTTGACATATTGTTTTTCGGAGTATCATCGGATGGAGTTAATTTTAATGGTATATCCTGGTCTGGAGATAGTGGAGGCTGGATTCAACAAACGGTAAATTTTGATGATTATGTAGGAGATGCATCGGTATGGGTGGCTTGGAATTTCTCGAGTGACAGCAGCATTACTTATGAAGGCAGTTGGGTCGATAATATTACTGTTTCCAAAACAGTCAGAAGCAATTGCGGTCCATACCCCAGCGCTCTGCAAACCATGTCTATTCCAGAAGATGGATCATGGTTATCAAAGCAAATTCAATCTTCGTCTCTTGCTTCAACAGGAGCAAAGCTTTCTAGTGTTTTTGCCAAAATTGGTATCTCAGCTTTAGATCCTGCTAAAGTTGAAGTGGAACTGGTCCATCAACAAAGCGGAACTATCGTTTCCATTAATAATCAAGCAACTATTTCTGGGAAACATATGTCTGCCAATCTTAATCTTAAAGATTTTAATAACCTTGGGCCATCAGATTGGATCCTAAACGTTCGAGATACGGCCTTGGGTTCGGGTGGAACCGTAGATTATTTTGCCATTCAGCCAGTTTATCAACAGACTACTCAGAGTTCTGTCCAAACTATTCGAGGACAGCAAGGTGTACCCACAACTTTTCAATTGCCTCCTGAAATGCTCAACCAGGGTTCTATGGAGCCAGATAACGACCCTGAAAAAACAGCATCCAAAGGTGATGTTTTCGGGCAAGTATTTGGATGGAATACAATAATGACAGAAGGCTTTGAAAATTCTTTTCCCAATGGATATTGGTCGGTCAATGACAATAGCAATGATGGTTGTGATTTTCAGTGGGATGATGACGTTTTTAAGCGTTCAGCAGGTTCGTGGGCAGCTTGGCCCGCAAATGGTGGTGCCAATGGCTTGAATCCTGCCACTAGTAAATACCCCCCTAATATGAATTCTTGGATGGTTTATGGCCCCTTCGATTTAAGCGATGCTACGGATGCAAAGATATCTTTCAAGAAGTGGCTCCAAACCGAGCCAAATTTCGACAATTTATTCTTTGGTGTATCCAGTGACGGTGTAAACTATAATGGCTACAGTTATTCTGGCTCCAGTGATTGGACAACACAAGAGATAACCTTTGGGGGTTATACGGGCGATTCATCCGTTTGGATTGCATTCAATTTTCGAAGTGACAGCACAACCAATATGGAAGGGGCATGGGTGGATGAGATCCTACTTGAGAAGTACACAGGGTTTATTATTGGGGATTGCACCAATGGCTTCAGCAACAGTTTGGAGTTAAGTCCACAAGAATTATTAGCGGCTTATCAAAATGCCATTAACCAATCGGGTCCCATTCTGCAACAAAACATTCAACCGTATGAGATATTACTGGAATCTCGGCAATTTGTTCCTCCGGTGGGGGTTGACGCTTCCGTCATCAACTTGTTAAGTACAACGACAGATGGGAATAAACCCGTTCACTTGCTCATTCAGTTTTATGATAGCCCAACTCCAGAACAAAAGGCAAAGTTGGAAGCAAAGGGTATTGAACTACTTCACTATATACCCACCAATGCATGGATTGCGGCGGTGAGAACAGATTCGATGTCCGCGCTATTTTCCGAGCCCATAATCAGGTGGAGTGGAATTCTCACTCCAAAAGATAGAACTGCTCCCTTCCTTTATAGTCCAACTTTACAATCATTCTATGCCAATCCAGACAAGACTATTCCGCTTATCGTAGAGTTTGCCAGTGACATAACTCTTATTAAGGGACGACAAATTATCAACCGTTATGGAGGCATTGTTTCAGGTGAAATGCTGTCAATCAATGCGCTGATGGTTAATCTCCCTAAAGATCAATTTGACAACTTCACTCAAGAAGATAGTGTAATCTGGATTGAGCCTCCATTACCACGGCTGGATGCGCTAAATGATTGCGTACGAAGACGAATTGGTGGAGACTCCTTGCAAGCCAGCCCATATAATCTCAACGGTTCAGGGGTAGATTTGTTAGTATATGATGCAGGAACAGTTGCAACTACGCATAGCGCTTTTTCGGGCCGCCTGACAGTTGGGGATACGAGTGGCACTAATGATCATTCTACCCATGTTGCTGGCACAGCTGCGGGAGATGGTAGCGGCAGCCCGCTCTCTCGCGATCTAAAGGGCCTGGCACCTGCTGCCAGGATTATTTCCTATGGATTTCAATCAACGGGTTCTGAATGGCTATATACTAATCCGGGGGATATCGAATCCGATTGGCGAAATGCAAAGAATACATATGGTGCAGATCTTGGAACTGCATCCATTGGAACAAATACTGCCAGTAACGGGTTTCCCTGTGATTGGGAAGGAAATTATGGCTCAGTGAGCCAACTCCTTGACGCCATCGTTAAAGGTAGCCTGGGTGAACCATACATTGCTACTTGGGCTGCAGGTAACGAACGTGGTAGTGGCCGATGTGGAACTGGTTATGGGACTACCGCCCCTCCCGCTGGTGCAAAAAACCCGATAAATGTAGGTGCAACTTATTCTGATAGTGACATCATTGCAGCCTTTAGCAGCTTTGGTCCAACAGATGATGGTCGCATCAAGCCCACAATATCTGCACCAGGATGTGAACAAGGAGGCGAGGGATTTGTGAATTCCACTCTTCCGACCAATCGATACGGCGAATCTGGTTATTGTGGAACTTCGATGGCAACTCCATCAGTTGCTGGCTTAGTGACTTTGATGATTCAGCAATATCGCTCAACATACGGAACAAGCGGAGAACCGTTGCCATCAACTATCAAGGGATTACTGATTCATACAGCAGGAGACAAAGGCAATGCCGGACCGGATTATCAATATGGCTATGGTCGGGTTGATGGGGCAAGTGCTGTCGGTGCGATTATTGCAGGTGACTTCAGAGAAGAAACTATCACAAACACAAATGAGTATCATGATTATACTTACTCATCTTCAGGCATATTACCATTAAAAGTCAGCCTGGCATGGGACGATGAAGCGGCAACTCCGTCTGCAACAATCCAACTGGTTAACGATCTGGATTTGACGCTCATCAATCCTTCAGGCCAAACTTATTACCCCTTTATCCTCAATCCTTCGAATCCTGGCCAAGCAGCAACGACAGGGGCCGATCATCTGAATAATCAAGAGCAGATCATTGTGCCAAGTCCGCAATCCGGAACATGGACCATCCGTGTTCGGGCTAATAATCTGCCTTCTTCTCCACAAAGTTATTCGATTGTATTCGATAGGGCCCGATATAACACTCCAACCAAGAATCTACCTTGTTTCACCTTGACAACAAATGTCAACCCATCTGTTGCAGGGACGGTTACTAAATCGGTATCTCCCAACTGTGCTGGCGGAAAATATTTGAATGGAACAGTTGTTCAGCTTACTGCTTCAGTCTATACAGGATATACCTTCGTAAATTGGAGCGGTAGTATTTCTAGTTCATTAAATCCCGTTTCTGTTACCATGAATAGTGACAAATCTATCAATGCCAATCTCAATACAGAAACGCGAACCTTAAGTGTCAGCAAAACTGGCACTGGTAGTGGGACAGTGACCAGCAATCCCGCTGGGATCAACTGTGGTTCCACTTGTTCGTCTGCATTCAATTACAACACACTCGTCACCCTCACTGCCACTCCTTCCACAGGTTCGACCTTCACAGGTTGGAGTGGAGGAGGCTGTTCAGGTACAGGCACATGCGGTGTGACGATGACAACGGCAACAACGGTGACGGCCAACTTCACCATCCAAACACCCACCCTAAATGTCAGCAAAGCTGGCACTGGCAGCGGCACAATCACAAGTTCCCCGACCGGTGTCAACTGCGGGGCTACTTGTTCCTATAATTTCCCATACAATACCCCTGTCACCCTCACTGCGACCGCCTCCACAGGTTCCTCATTTACGGGCTGGAGCGGCGCGGGTTGTTCAGGCACCGGAATATGCACTGTCACGATGGCAACCGCCCAATCCGTCACTGCCAATTTCATCTTGAACACTTATTTGATCAGCGTAAGCAAATCTGATTCCGGCAGTGGTACTGTGACAAGCAATCCAAACGGCATCAACTGTGGATCGACTTGTTCCTACTTATTTAACTATAACTCGGTGGTTACATTGACTGCTACACCATCAACCGGCTCCGTTTTCACGGGTTGGAGCGGAAGTGGGTGTACGGGTATAGGAAATTGTGCAGTCACCGTTACCACATCCACTTCGTCGGTAACAGCCAGCTTCGCACTCCTGCCCGGCGCTTTCAGCAAATCTGCCCCGGTCAGCGGCTCGATTGGCTTGGTCGCCAGTCCCACCCTCAGTTGGGCCGCCAGCTCTGGCGCGACCAGCTATGAGTACTGTGTCGACA
>CAIMZS010000515.1 GCA_903846015.1 uncultured Anaerolineae bacterium
CCGATAGGCCCTCACACACCTGGCGAAAGACGAAATTACTTGAGTTGGTCGGCAGTGATGTAGCCGCTGTCAACCAGGATCTTCATGTAGTTGGTGACATCAACGGTCTGGGGTGTCAGGAGGTAAGAAGGTACAACCTTGACGCCGTTGTTGTAGGTCTTGGTGTCATTGACATCCACAGTCTGACCCTTGAGCGCCTGGTCAACCATCTTGGCGGTCTGGGCAGCCAGCAAGCGGGTGTCCTTGAAAACGGTGTACTTCTGCTCGCCAGCGATGATCGACTTGACGGAAGCAACTTCTGCGTCCTGGCCAGTTACAACTGGGCAAGGCAGGGTGGCAGTGCAGTAACCAACGCCCTTCAGGGAGGAGAGGATACCAATGCTCAAGCCATCGTAGGGGGACAGCACACCATCGACATGTTTGTCGGTGTAGAAGGCGCTCAGCAGGTTGTCCATGCGGGATTGGGCAGTCGCAGCAAGCCAGCGCAGGGTACCGACTTTGTCCATACCCATCTGACCACTCTGGATAACGATTTGCTTGTTGTCAATGTAAGGCTGAATAACAGACATGGCGCCGTTGTAGAAATAGCCGGCGTTGGTGTCATCGGGGGAGCCGCCAAACAGTTCAACGTTGAATGGGCCAGTCTTGCCATCTTTCAGGCCAAGACCTGTTACGAGCTGGGTGCCCTGGATAACGCCGACACCGAAGTTATCGAAGGTGGCGTAGTAATCAACATTGGCGGTCTTGGTGATCAGGCGGTCATAGGAAACGACGAGTACGCCGGCATCATGAGCCTTCTGGAGAACATCGGACATGGTCGATCCGTCAATGGCGGCGATGACGAGTACATTGGCGCCCTTGGTGATCATGTTTTCGAGCTGGGAGAGCTGGTTGTTGATGTCATTGTCTGCAAATTGCAGATCGGTCTTGTAGCCCAGGGCTTCGAAGGCCTTGACCATGCTTTCGCCATCAGAAATCCAGCGGGTGGAAGTCTTGGTGGGCATGGAGATGCCGACAATTTTTTGAGCGGCGGCAGGAACAGCAGTAGCGGCAGCAGGAGCAGCAGTGGCAGCAGGGCCGCAAGCGCTCAGGAAAACGGACAGTACGAGAAGCATTGAAACAAGGAGCATCAGGCTTTTCTTCATTTCTTCTTATCCTTTCCTTACTTTGGGTGAAAAAGTTGGATGGTTATTCGGCTGTTGGTGAGCCAGGATGAAAATCCTGACAAACGGCATTCACAGCCGAGACGGTAATGAATCATTGTTATCGTTACCGTTATCGATAACGATATTATCAAAAACTATTAATTCAGTCAAGGTTAAAGCGCTCTTTCTAACTAATTCATATTCAATCAGGTGATCGTTTGGCGATGACCGCTTTTTTTCAACAATCCGCGCTTGAATCTTGCGGTGTATTACTCTATAATATTGATACCGTGGAAGGATAAATATGCCAGATGAGAGAAGAGTTTCAAAACGTCGTAAATTTGGGTATTACATGCGTGTTCTCGATAACACTGCGCATGAACATATAGGCTATCTTTCAGATATCAGCACACGTGGATTCAAGCTGGATAGTACCCGCCCAATCCAGATTAATCGCGATTTTTCCCTGCGATTGGACTTGACCCCGGAAATTTCAGAAAGACCCTTTATTTCTTTTACAGCCCGCGTTAAGTGGGGCGCTGCTGATCGAACTGATCCGAACTCTTTTATACACGGGTTTGAGATCATCAGCATTTCGCCATACGACGCGGATATATTTTTACGGATTGTCGATAAGTATGGTGCCCCCGATTCAAACTGGTAAGCCTGGCAATTTCCAATGATTTCCGAGTCATCCGGACATGCAGCTTGCCGGGTGACTTTTTATTTGTTATGAAATCTGCCTTCCCTTTTACTGAATTTCGGTGGATTTTTATTGTAAAATGAATGCCATGGTACAGAAACTTTTTCGCATTTTCGTTCATGTAGTCATGTTTTTTATTGCCCGGATTGAGATCGAGGGTGTTGAAAATTTGCCATCAGGCGGTGGTTTCATCCTGGCTTCTAATCATCTTGGGCGGTTGGATTCGGCTTTGCTGTATTACGCCATTGATCGCGAAGATATCATCATGCCGGTGGCGGAAAAATACAAGACCCATTGGGTTTTTGGCCCGCTGGTTCCGGCATTGGGTGGTTTCTTCATCAACCGGTTTGATGCCGATGTCCATGCCATTCGAGAGGTCCTGAAGCGCTTAAAAAATGGCGGCATATTTGTGATTGCCCCTGAAGGCACTCGCTCAAAGACCGAAGCTTTGCAGCAGGCGCGTCCGGGAGTGGCATTTTTTGCCAGCAAGACCGGTCTGCCTGTCATTCCCATTGCGCTGACGGGTACTGAAGACCGAGCGGTATCTGAAAATCTGAAACATTTCCGCCGTTCCAAAATCACCATCCAGGCTGGCGCTCCATTTACTTTGCCATCACTCAAAGGCCAGGATCGAGACGAGGCCCTTGAGTTGGCTGTTGCAGAGATTATGTGCCGTATTGGAGTTATGCTACCGGAGAAATATCGGGGCTACTATGCCGGGCATCCCCGTTTGAAGGAATTGGCTGGGGCGGCAGAAGGACAAAAAGTTGCGTAGATTCGTTCGCTGGCTGATTATCGCCATATTGAACGTTATTGCTGATATCGAAGTTTTCGATGTGGAGAATGTGCCTGCCGGGGGCGGCTTTGTGATTGCCACCAACCACATTGGTATTATCGATATCGCCATGTTTCACTTTCAGTTTAACCGTTATGATATGTTTATCCCGGTAGCTGAAAAGTGGGAAAAGCAAGCCTGGATCCGCTTTTTAGGGCATGAGTTGAATTTTCTCTTTGTGGATCGTTTCAACCCGGACTTGAAAGCGCTGCGTAGAATGATCGGGTTGATGGAGGCAGGAAACTCACTGGTAATTGCCCCAGAAGGGACGCGTTCCCGCACAGGGGCCTTAATCGAAGGGAAACCTGGAGTGGCGTATCTTGCTGCTCGTTCGGGCTTTCCGGTTGTGCCGGTGGCGATCACCGGCACGGAGGATAAGGTCATTCTAGCGAATATCAAGCGTCTGCGAAAATCAAAGGTAACCTTGAAGGTAGGTAAACCCTTTACACTGCCGCCTATCCCACCCGCCGGTTCCGCTGGGAAAGAAAAACGCGATGCTGCCCTGCAGGGCTACACCGATCTGATCATGTGCCAGATCGCTGCCATCCTGCCTGAGCGCTATCGCGGGATCTATGCCGATCACCCAAAGTTAAAAGAACTCTTGTCCGGGCAGAAATAATAAAAACTCATCCACTATGAAACAGTGGATGAGTTTTTATGCCCCTATAACACTTGCCCATCCCCGCGTTTTAAAAACTTTCCATCACCGGTTTTGCCAAGCCACTTCTCCCCATCAACGATCATTTTCCCTCGCAGGAAGACCTTTTGGGGATAGCCGGTCAATTCCCAGCCTTCATACAGATTATAGTCTGTACGTTGGTGGCTGTGAGCAAGCCCATATTCGACACGTTTTTTTGGATCCCATATCACAATATCTGCGTCCGCGCCGGGTATCAGCGCGCCTTTGCGTGGGTATAGGCCGAATATTTTGGCGGGATTTGTGCTGGTCAGCGCGACAAACTGGTTGGCGCTTAATTTTCCGGCGCCAACGCCGAAGGTCCACAAAACCGGCAAACGATCCTGAACACCAGGCAGTCCGTTGGGGATCTTTGTGAAATCATCGTTTCCTAATTCTTTTCCAGGGATGGAGATTTGGTTACCTTCATACGAAATCGGTTTGGTTCCATCAAAGAAAAAAGCGCAGTGGTCGGTACCAATAGTCTGAATGCCTCCGCTTTTAAGCGCATCCCACAGGCGGGAATTATCATTTGCTGTACGCATGGGTGGTGAGCAGATCCATTTCGCCCCATCCGGCCGGCGTAGTTCATCGATTGTGAAAAACAGGTATGGTGGGCAAGTTTCGCCCATTACCTTGACACCCCGTTCGCGCGCGTATTGAAGCATATCTGCTTCACCGCCGACATTCATGTGAACAATGTAAACGGGACTATCCGCCTGCTGGGCCAGGGCGCACATGCGCAGGGTGGATTCGATTGCGCCCCAGGCAGGACGAGTAAGGGCGTGCCATTCGGGAGTGGTATGCCCGGCAGCCAACGCTGACGGGATGAGCTGCTCGATTACGTCGCCGTTTTCACAGTGTGACATGATCAGCATTCCGTTTTCCCGTGCAATGCGCAAGGCTCGGAATATGCCGCCATCATCCAGGCGCAGCCGGCCATTGTATGCGGTGAAGACTTTCAGAGTGGTGATACCCATGTCACGCAGTGTCGGGATATCCGCTGCCACGGAGTCATCCATGTGAGTCAGGTTCATGTGGAATGAGTAGTCCACCGCGGCTTTTTGCGCTTTTTCGGACCAGAGGTCTACTGAATGGCGAAAGCCCTGGGGTTCCTGCACAACAAAATCCATTACGGTAGTGGTGCCTCCAAAGGCAGCGGCCTTATGACCTGTGTAATGGTCATCTGACGAGACCGTGTCAAACATCGGCAGGTCGAAATGGGTATGCGGATCGACCCCACCGGGGGTGATGAATTTTCCGGATGCATCGATCATTTCGGCATTGGGGTGTGCCAGGTCCTGGCCGATTTGGGTGATCTGTTCGCCTTCCACCAAGATGTCAGCGTTATAGGTTTCGGCAGCGGTGATCAGAGTGCCATTTTTTATCAATAAGGCCATTTTATTTTTCCTTTTTCTCGTTGGCTGCCTGAAGGTCTTTAATGCCGAGCAGTGCGAATAATATTTCGGGGGATAAATTTGATTCAGGCAGTTCAGTTTTATACAATTGTTCGGCTTCAGCGCGTTCACGCAGGGATTGCCACAGCAGTTGGCGTTCATCAGAATTGACAATCAATTCGTTAAGCGAGCTGGAACGCAGCAGGTATTCGCCGGTGGTATAGAAAAAAGTAATGCGTTTCCACTTTACAGCTTTGATGGGGGTTTTTAACCGTTCCAAAGGGCCTAGCTGAATTTTAAAATATTCCTCACGTGCCCGGGGGTGGTCAGGATCATCGCGCAGAAGCTCCGCGCGAGTGGTCAATTCGTGACCGCGCACGGCCGCCACGTATTGGATTTGTTCTCCCTGGGCACCGAAGCTGCCGGGTTGATAAAAAGCCAGGTAATCCACGGATATAACCTTTGGCGCCGTGCGGAAGGGAATGCGGTACCAACCTAAAACGCGGGCGATCTCCAGATCGCGCGGTGTGGGTAACAGGCAAACAAGAATCAGAGAAGTTGTAGAGAGCATGGTCCTCCAGCAAGCAAGCTAATATTGCCAAAATCAGTTTAATACTACAACAAATAACCATATTTGAAAATATGACATTTAAGGTCTTTATTTTTGAACCAGTAATCGGTACAATAACCATACAGAGTTTGTACGGTTTCGGAGACGCCATGTATAAATATACTGTAATCTTGATAATCAGCATACTCTTGATTGGCAGCGTTTCAACTGTCCATGCCGAGGTGGCTGCAGGTTCGTTGGCTTTGTTTGACCGCAGTGGCGTTGAAGTTTCTGATATCATCGATGGAAATAGCGTTCAACTGCAAATAAAACTTCCAACAGCCGTGACAACGACCGCTACCGCTGTTTTTTTCCTGGATGGCTCTGCGGCCCCGTTGGTGGTCTGTTCGCTTCAGGCCGGCACGAATTCATGCACCAGTACAATCTTTCCGGCAACTGGCTGGTTTTGGAACGATCAGGGTATTTCGCATGCACAGCGGCTTATCCATGCCACCGTTGATGGTCAGGATGCGCCTTTTACCGTGAGGGTCGGCATTCGTCCGCGTCCAGTGGTGATGGTACACGGCTTTATCTCGAGCTGGGAGACGTGGAAACCCTATCTTGGTCCCAATGGATATCTGGCATCGATCGGTTTGCAAGGGTTTGCTGTGGGAGATGGTCAGGCACCAGGTGTGATGAATACCGGCAATCCATCGGACCCGGCCGGCCGAACCAACTCCATCGCGCAAAATGCCGAGTTGGTTGGGCAATATATCTCCGGAGTGCAAAAAAAGACTGGTGCCGAAAAAGTCGATCTGCTTGTCCACAGCATGGGTGGCATGATCTCGCGCTATTATCTCGACCGGGTGATGAAAACCAATAACGTAGCGCAGCTTATATTTTTGGGTTCACCCATGGCCGGAACCGCCTGTTCCTATCCGTTGGCCTCGCTTGGATTTCTACTACCGGGTTCGCTCGAGATTCTACCTGATACCATGATCAAGATTTTTAATCAGCAGATTGTGCATCGACAAGGCATTCCCTTTTATATGATTGCTGGAACCTTATTGATTGATCCGCTGACAACGCCCTGCGCTGCCGCGCCTTCGGACACTGTGGTGGCTCTTGATAGCGCGACATCCATTACGATGGACGGCGTCCAAGAGTTACCCATGTTTCATGGAGATTTAACTTCCAGCAAACAGGTATTTGAAACAGACGTCAGGCATTTACTGCAGTCTCCTCCCGGTTCATTTGCACCGCGCACCGATCTTGAGGCGCCTTCGGTGAACATCATGCCAGAGCAGTTTTCTCGGGCATATACCGGTCATTTGAAACCGGGCGAAACGACACAGGTTACGATCAATATTGACCCACACGTCAGCCTGGCTAATTTCAGCCTATATGATTCATCCCGTTCAGTGGCAGTTGAAGTGCGCGGCGCTAGCGGCAACGTGATACAGTTGGACGTCGCTCATAATGGGTTAATGAAAATCGAAGATCAGGCCACCATGCTGTACCTGGGTTATGGGTTTAAACAGCCCAAACCCGGAAAGTGGGTCGTCACACTGAAAGCCACCGACCAAACCCCATCCCGGGGCGCTGATTATTCAATTATTGCCCGGTTTACAGGTGGGGCAGCATTGACTGCCAGCAGCAGTATTACTGTCCCAGTGCTGGGGGAGGGAGTGACGATCAAGGCCATTTTGCAGGTAGACGGCTCCAATCCACAAGTGGATACTGCCACAGCGCTTGTTCGAAAGCCGGATGGATCACAAGAATTGCTTAATTTAAAAGCGGGTGGGGATGGCTTCAGTGCAGACTATCAGCCGAGTAAACCCGGTTTGTATGTGGCGGAAGTTATGTTGGCGGGTAAAAGTACTGGTGGTTTTGAGTTTGACCGGTCAGCCTTTGTCTCCTTTGAAGTCCAGCCCACAATGGCAGAAATCAATGTGGTGCGCATCGTTGTAATCCTGGCATTGGCAGCCCTGGTTATTTTATTGTTTGTACTCGTATGGTTGTTTCGAACTGTGCGTCGCCGAAAAAAAGCTGCTGCGGCATTCAGAAAATGACGCTTACTGTGGTTTTTCCCTGTCCAGCCACAGTTCGCGGTAATGACGGTTCCAATCGATCAAAAAGCGAAAGGCGATCACCAGGCCAGAACATATCCCGATTGACAGCACCATTCCGCGCATTCCTGCCAGCCAAAGGACTGGTGCTAACAGAAGCCCGGTTGCCACACTGGCGCGCGCGCTGTGATGGATGACCAGCACCAGCACAATCAACAGCGTCAGTCCAACCAGGAAAGCTAGCGGTTGCACTGCCAGGAGCCCGCCACCCAGCGTAGCCAACCCCATCCCGCCGCGGAAACCGGCGAAGACCGGCCAGCAGTGCCCTACTACAGCCAGGGCGGCTGTAAGCGGGACGATCCAATCCGCCGGGGCGTAACGCAGCGCCAGCCAGGTGGGCAAAAAGCCCTTGGTGACATCGATTATGAAGACCAGCACCCCTGGGCCAAACCCGGCCTGGCGAATGGTATTGGTGGTTGTGGCGTGACCTGAACCTCCATCGCGCACATCCACGCCCTTCAGCCGGCGCGTGATCCAGATGGATGGCGTCAGTGACCCAGATAAATATCCCAACAGGCCAAAACCGATTGCGAATAATATTGCCTGTCCTGCGAAAATATCCATGTTCTGCCTCGGTTGGTACTATCCAACCCATTGACCTTGATAATAAGACACCATCCGTATCACCCGGGATAGAAACCCATCGTTCTCGAATATTAAATTAAAAGTCCGCGAAAACCCGTAAAATCCGTGTTATCCGCGTTCCAGTTACGCCAATTTTGAGAGTGACAAAAGTAGTTACCCTTGGTTGTGCAGAAGGGACAACGGCCATACCCATCGCAGAACATGCAGGGCAAAACCAGGTGTGACGAGGCGCTGCCATGCATGTTTTTATCCAATAACGCGAGCGCTAACCGGCGGAAATACCGGCCTCGAGGTTAAATTCGACGATCAACTCGTCAATCTCGTCGGCCTGTTTTTGGACACTCGTCCAGTAGTCGGGCTGGTTCCACATAGCCTGGATATCGGCATAGGTCTTGCCTTGCTGCTCGACCCAGGTGAAATATTTCAGGTTGTGGACACGGCGGCGGTCTGGGTAGCGCAGTTCGAGCATATTATCGGTGGATTGGCCCATCAACCAGCGTGAATAATCGGCGGCTGAGTCACGCTCGCTGTATTCACCCAGCTCGGCATGCATTTCAGTCAGGCGGCTCTGGTAAAGCTCCATCGAGTCGGTTGCAATGGTAAAGATGACGTCGTGTTCACCCATTTCGTAGTACTTTGCCATTTTGATGGCAGTCTGAACATTGGAGATGCCTGAGAAGCCGAGCAGGTTGAGCTGCGCAATGGTGGCTTCTGGTACGCCCTTGCTGGCCAGGAATTTTTGCCCGGCGGGTTCGTTGAACAGCCGCGCGGTGCTGACAACACCATTATCATCGATGGCCACAACCAGGTCGGTGTTTTTAACGTTGTGGATCCACGGGACGTGTTTGTCCCCGATGCCTTCGATCCGGTGCGAGCCGAATCCGTTCTCCAGCAGGGTGGGGCACTGCAGCGCTTCACTGGCGGCGATTTTACTGCCGGGGAAGACCTGCTTCATGTAATCACCGCTGGCGATCGTGCCGGCTGAACCGGTAGCAGATGTGAGACCGCGGAATTCGTCGCCGGGGCGGGCAATTTGCTTGAAGGCCTCTTCCAGGGCATGACCGGTTACTTCGTAATGCCACAGATAATTGGGGAATTCCTGAAATTGGTCAAAAATCATCAAGTCCTGGCCCGAATGGCGCAGTTCGTTGCATTTGTCGAAGATCTCTTTTACATTGGATTCGGAGCCGGGCGTTTTGATGGTTTCACCGGCAACTTTTGCCAGCCACTCAAACCGTTCGCGGCTCATTCCTTCCGGCAGGATGGCGATCGATTCACATCCGAGCAAGGCCGAGTCGTATGCTCCGCCGCGGCAGTAGTTGCCAGTGGAGGGCCAAACTGCTTTCTGGGTGGTCGGGTCGAATTGACCGGTTACCAGACGCGGTACCAGGCAGGAAAAGGCTGCCCCAACCTTGTGCGCGCCGGTTGGGAACCACTTTCCGACGATGGCAATGATGCGGGCTGGCACACCGGTGATCGAAGGGGGTAGCTCCAATAAATTGATACCGCCATAAGTGCCTCCGCCGGGTTTGGCCTCATTGTGCCAGTTGATGCGGAACAGGTTGCGTGGGTGAATATCCCATAAACCGATATTGGCGAGTTCTTCTTTTACACTTGCCGGGATCTTGGATGGGTCTTTCATCTGCGCATAGGTAGGGATAATGATGTTGCGCTCGCGAGCACGCTGGATGGCACGCTTGCGGCGGTCGACATGGATGGTTAGATCGATTGTGGTCATGGCTTGAACTCCTGGCTTGCTAAAGTTGTCGGACAACTTTAATTATATCGCTCTTGTTCTGTCTTGAATCGGATTCTTATTAAGGGTTTTTCTACAGCGATGCTTTGTGTGTCAAGTCATTTTGTTGATTTGATGAAAACCCGTTTCCACTTTTTCAATTTTGAAAATTAAGCCAGCTTAGACCAGCACCACGGCCCAAAATGACCTCGCGCTGGTCATATCGATTAAAGGTAAAAAGCCCATCCGGTTTTCGCTGTTCACGATTTCTAGTGGCAAGCTTCGAAAATTTGAGCAATTTCCAAGTCCCATAGCCCGCTGTGATTTTTTAATGAGCGCGTAGGAAAAGTGTAGGCTAATTTTAATGTACCGGTTGGTTATTTGTCGTACTATATCTTTAGTGGCACATCCAGCCACAGAAGGAGGTTCAATATCGAAAATATGGAGCCGAAGCACTTCAGGGGAAAGAACGGGTGAATTTACTCCTGGCAATCTGAAAGTTGAAATTTGCCAGACGTCCACCACGATGATAAAGTGGCTCACACGGTCTTTCTCCGGTCCCGTACTAGAACCGGGATACCAGTAAAAACACAGTCCGATAGATCGTAAGTTTGGCGGATGGGCAACAGCCCATCCGCCTTTGTTTGAGTTGATATTTATTTCCATGTGAACGTAAGCGGGCTGGACTGGGGTAGATTGACAGTCAGTGTTTCGGGAGTGACCACGCCGGTATAACCGGGCTTATAGTTTGTACAGGTGCTGTCACTAAACACGTTACTGTCACATGAGATCCCATTGTAGGTGGCTGTCCAGGTACCTGTGCTGCCGGCAGGGATGTAACAATAAAAATCACCGTTGGTATCCGTATGGGTGATGTTATTGGATGAATCGGTGGAACTGCCCTCGGCGATCAAAAAACCGACACCGGGGATAGGGATGTTATTGGCATCCAGTACCCGGCCTTTGACGAGCACGACATCTTTGGGTTCGCGCACTGGCACCTGCTTGAGGTCGATGCCGCTGGTCAGCAATTGAGTAAAGACCCAGCCTTCGGCGCCATCCGCGGTTTGGACATAGGTCCATTCGCCGCCAGGAGCCTTACCCAGCACCGTTAACGGATCGGTTTGTTGTACCATGCGGAGTGCGTCGAATAAAAACCCCGGGTTAAGGCGCAGTTTTAGATTGTCAACAGATGGTTTGACGGTAAATGATGTGAAGGGAGTGGGGCTGGCGCTGCTGGTGGGTGTCGTTGGTGGGATGGTGGGGAAGATAAGGGCGGGCTGGGTTGTCCCAGGTGTGACCTGAGTGGTAACCACAGGGGTGATGTTCTCAGCGGATTTTGAACAACCAGCTATCGCAAGCATGATCAGGACAAAGAGCAAAGTCTTTTTGAACATGTTTCCTCCTCTTGCATAGAAAGAACGGGACACTCCTATATTTTACATCCAATCGAACCTGGTGATCCATTATTCCCTTGTGCTATGTCTGAACAGGGACATGTCTGAACCGCAGATTTACGCAGATTACATATGATTACGCAGATTAGAGCAAGAGCGAGAACAGGCACTATCGCTGATTAGAGATTAAAAGTACGATCTTATGAATTAATGGGCCATCCTTGCAGTTTTGAAGGGAATTTTTAATGTAAGGTCATTTGAAACGTGCTATTCTTATGTCAGATAAAACTTCTGTTCAAATCAGGAGGTGCAAATAGAAAAAGCAGACGGTACGCACAACCGGAGAATGGCCGGATGAATTTCCTCTGGTGAATGGCCCCAGGCCTGCCCCAGACTTCCATCATGACGCAGCATGTTTTCTCCCACTATTTTTCGGTAACATTTTTAGCCTGGCGGCTGGGTGACACCCAGCCGCCTTTTTGTTATTTTTTTTGAGCGGAAATTACCAGAAAATCGTTGACATCGTCTTCAGACTCGCCGGTTAATGATGGGAAAAAGGTGATTTTTTCGAATCCTGTTTCAGACAACAGCGCTTCAATTTGCTCCTGTTCATAAGCCTGGGTGCTGGCTGCATGGCGGGTTACCTGTCCTGTGTCCGCATCAACGATGAAAAATCGTTCGGTTGCGGTGGTGTTTTCATCATCCCAAAAAGTTTCCATCAGACAGATATGCGGCTTGTCTGAAAAGAGACCGCTTTCGGCAGAATACCACATGGCAGGCTGGTTGCCAATTTGGTCAACGGCATCCAGGCTGGAGGCTTCCAGCAACAGCAATCCGCCTGGCTTGAGCGCCGCGCAGGCTTTTGTCAGGATAAGGCGCGCATCGACGGGGCGGAAAAGGTTAAATGCGCCAAAAATAAACATGATCAGGTCATACCCATCATGCTGCTCGGATGCGTAATCGGCGCTGCGGATATCGGCAAACAGGTAGGTGCAGTTCTCCGGGGCGTTTTGAATGGCATATTCGATAGGCGCAGGCGCAAAGTCGATCCCTGTGCAGATGTGGCCTGCTTTAGCGAGCCGGGCAGTGTAGAGGCCGGGTCCGCAGCCCAGATCAAGGATACGGGCGGGCTTGCCAGCCAGCAGTTGGCGATGGATCCAATCTACCTGTTTTTTAATCAGGCCGGCTGGCCGGCTGGCCGCGTCGTTATCCTGGGCAAGGTGTTCTTTGAGGATGCGCTGGCTGAAGGCCGGCTCATCCCACGGGATTCTTTCGCCCTCAGCCCACGGCTGCAGGTCGATGTTACGGTTGACGATTTCGCGCAGGTTCACGATTAATGGTTTCCGACTGTGCTTTTTATACGGTTGAGACCATCCATCAGCAGTTCGCGCGGGCAGCCAAAATTCAGGCGTATGAAATTTTCGCCGCCCGTCCCAAAGGCTGCGCCATCGTTCAAGGCTACATGACCTTTTTCCAACAAAAACTTGGATGGGTTGCCGGTGATTGCGCCATTCTTGACCAGTTCGTTGAAATCCAGCCAGGCCAGGTAGGTTGCATCTGGGACAGTGACCTTGACGCCAGGTAGATTCTTTTCGACAAAATCGACCACAAAATTGCGGTTAGCTGTCAAATATTCGAGCAATTCGGCAAGCCAGCCATCGCACTCACCTGAGAAGGCTTTCTGAGCGGCAACTTGCGCCATGCCGGAAACATGCAGAGTCATGCGCGCAACGGCAGTTTTATAGTTTTCTCGTAGTTCGGCATTGGGGATGATGGCAAAGCCGCAGAATAGACCGGCGATGTTGAAGGTTTTCGAGGGCGCAATCAGGGTGATGCTGCGCTGCTCGATTTCAGGCGAGAGCGTGGCGATGGGAGTGTGGTTGCTGCCATCGAGCAGCAGTTCGCTGTGGATCTCATCTGATACTACGACCGCTTGGTTTTTCAGGCACAGCTCGGCCATTTTGGTCAGGTCCTGGCGGCTGTACACTTGCCCAGTGGGGTTGTGCGGATTGCAAAGCAGGAACATGCGCGTTTTGCTGCCCCCTGAATGAAAGGCTTTTTCAAACCCTTCCCACTCTATTTCGTAATGCATGCGGTTTCCAGCAGTCACCCTGGTTAATTGCGCTTCCTGGCGGATGACGCCAAGATGTTTTTGGATGTCGTTGAACGGCATATATACCGGTGGTTGGATCAGGTAGCCATCCCCGGGTTGGCAAATGGATGAAGCTGCAGCGTAGAAGCCGCTAACCAACCCAGTAACCGGGATAATGCTGTCTTCGTCAACATCCCAGTTATACAGCTTCTTCATGCGCGCGGCTACTGTTTGGTTTAAAGGTTGGCCGAGCAGGTCATAGCCAAATACGCCATGCTCGACTGCGCTGCGCAAAGCCGCCTGAACCGGTTCTGGCGTTTTGAAATCCATATCAGCCACCCACATTGGCAGGGTATCGGCATCGAATAATTTCCACTTGATAGAATTGGAGTTGCGGCGGTCAATAACGCTGTCAAAATCGAAGGGCATTGGGTTTCCTCATTTGGTTTTAGATTTTAGATTGCGATAGTCCCGATTCCTGCACAGGACTAAATTTAGTCTGAAGGGCAATGGCGATTAAACCACGAAAGACACGATATGTCTGAACCGGCCCTGCTAGTACGGGCACTATCGCAGATTAGAGCAAGAGCAAGGTCAAGCGCGAGAGGTTCTAATCCTGCAAGAACCAGCGCCGAGCTCGAACAGGCAACAACATTGGGCGGCAGGTCAGGGTGTAGGCTGGAGCGCTGAACGGAAAAAATCTACCAGGTGTTGTTCGTATTGATCCGGCTGCGCGGCAGGACCGCTGCAATGACTGGCTTCAGGGATATTCCAGTGTGACTTTGGCTCGAGCGCCGCGTCAAAATAGCGCTTGACGCGAACAAATTCATCTCCGGTGCCGCTTGAGATCAACAGAAGCGGACGCGAACCGGCTGCACCATCTTGCACCATTCCGAAACTCCTGGCAGCGTCAAGCGTGCTGATCGGCGAATAGGCCTGAGTGCGAATCTGTACGAAGAGATAGTATAACGCCATTGTTGGCAGGCTGACCGGGTCTTGCAGACTGAAAATGGGCATGTTTTCACTCCAATTCAGTGGGCTGGGCGCATCTGCTGCCACAGCCAGGATGGAAGGTTCGCTCACGGCCCCTGCCAGTGAAATGGCGCCGCCCATCGAGCACCCATAAGCGCCGATTTTCAGGATGTATTTGTTTGTCCCCAGCCATCTGGAGGCAGCGCCAAGATCAGCGATGTCGAGCGCACCGAGCGAACGCAGTGTGCCTGTGCTTTCGCCGCTGGCGCGCTGGTCGTACATTAATAACCCGAAGCCGTGCTTGTAAAGCATCTCCGCCACGGGTAGAGTTTGGCGACGGTCGTTGTAGTAGCTGTGAACCAGGATGATAACGGCGCCATTACGAGGCGGAATATACCAACCAGAGAGCGTCTGCCCATCTGCGCTGGGGAACTGGATCGGCGAAAAACTTGCGCCAAAGCGCGCAGGTGTTTCGCAACACATTTTCCCTGTTGCCAGACGCGTGTAATTAAGCGGTGCTGTTACCGATAAGGCCAGGGTCAGGGCTGTCAGGAAAATGACGCTGAACACCACCGAAGTGCTGGTGATGGCGATAATTTTAAGATAGCGAAAAACAAGGCTCAGTTGGTTTGATCCTATTGGGGCGAGAAAATATAAAAAAGGCGCCCGCCGGTAATGCAGGCGCCCGGATATGAATTTTACCCTTTTCTGTGCAATCCTGGGTCTAAACTCCCAGGTGACGTTCCCTTACCCCACTTTATTCATCAACAAGGCCGGAATACGGCTTAGTTTGCCCCATGTACCCAGGCTGGCTCGCCTGGAGAAAACATCATAATCATTGTCTTCAATGACATCCAAAATCCCCTTATAGAAATTGGATGCCGCCCCAATCGCCAATTGGCCATCACGCTCGAGCAGTTTGATGCCCATGGCCGATTCAGCATACAATTGTCGGGTGCGCGCCAGTTGGAATTTCATGAATTCGCGCCATTTGGTATTGATTTTGCCCTCAACCAGGTCAGTTTCGCTGATGCCGTAAGCCTGAATTTCTTCCTGGGGCAGGTAAATGCGGCCATTGCGGGAATCTTCGCCAACATCGCGCAGGATGTTGGTCATTTGTAACGCGACTCCGAGCTTAATAGCGTACTGCACCGCTTCACTGGTTTTGAAGCCAACAATGTACATGCTCATCAATCCAACCGTTGAAGCAACGCTATAACAATAGGTGGTCAGATCATCAAAGGTCTGGTACCGGTTTTGAACCAGGTCACGGGATACGCCATCGATGAGCTGAAGCGCATAATTAGTTGGAATGTGATAGCGAATGCGTGTATCTACCCAGGCCTTGCCGATCAGGTCATCAGCTCGAGGGGAATGGCCTTCGTGATTAAGACCTCGCCAATAATCCAATTCCACGTTTCGACCGACGATGGTGCCTTCATCGACAATATCGTCGACTGTTCGGCAAAAAGCGTACAGCGCGCGTACTGCGGTGCGCTTTTCTTCTGGCAGCAAAGCACTGGCCATAAAGAAGGATTTGCTATGATGCGAAGCCACCTTGCTACAAAGCTGATAGGCTTTTCCAAGCGTGGCATCTCCTGCCCAATATGAAAATACCGTGCGTGAGGATGATTGAATTCCTAAAGTGTCACTCGGATTATTTCCAGCCATATTGATCAGTCTATGCTCCCATTGGGTTTCCAACATACCTGCCTCCATTTGAATAACTATATTCTAGCTAATATCCATATTTTGTCAAGATATTAACTAGAATTCCATTGCAAATCTTGACAAAATATGGACAAGTGATATACTTTGCCTCGACAGATTGTCTGAACCGCAGATTTCGACGATTTCGCAGATTAGAGCAAGTGCCAGAATCGTGACTATCGCAATGACAACCAACTCCCGTGAAGAGACCGGGAACTTTAGATGGAGAAATATCGAATGGTAAAAAAACCTACTGCAATTGTTATCGGAGCCGGGATTGGTGGGATCGCCACAGCCGGGCGTCTGGCGAAAAACGGATTTTCTGTGACTGTGTTGGAGAAAAACAGCACTCCGGGAGGGCGCTGCAATCAGATCGTACAGGATGGTCACCGCTTTGACATTGGTCCGACTCTCTTCTTGATGCCCGAAGTGTGGGAAGAGACTTTCGCTGCCTTGGGCGAAAACATGCATGATCACATGCAGCTTGTTCGCATCGATCCAACCTACAAAATCCATTTTGATGATGGGTTGCAGCTTCAACTCACATCCAACCTTGGCGAGATGCAAGCCCAGCTTGAGAAGGTGGAAAAAACGGCCTTCAGCGGTTTTCTTAACTACATTGCTGAAGGCAACAAGCATTACAAGATTTCGCTTGAGAAATTTGTAGGGCGGAACTTCTATAATATTTTCGAATATTTCAGCCTGGCGAACCTGCCGCTGCTTTTCCAGTTGAAGGCATTGATGAAGCATTATGCCAATACCGGGAAGTATTTCAAAGACGAGCGTCTTAAGGCTGCCTTTACATTCCAGAATATGTACCTTGGGTTAAGCCCCTATGATGCGCCTGCCACTTATTCACTACTGCAGTACACTGAGCTTGCTGAGGGTGTCTGGTATCCGATGGGTGGGATGTATAAAGCTATTGAAGTGCTAACAGCTATTGCCGAGAAATTAGGTGTGAAGTTTGTCTATAACACCCCTGTAAAATCCATCAGCGTAGATGGTAGTAAGATAAAAAGTGTTGTGACAGAAGATGGTCAGGTTTACAATGCTGATTTGTTTGTCGGCAATGCCGATCTGCCTTATATATATAAGGAGCTGTTGCCAAAAAATACCGAGGCAGCCCGGTTGGACAAAAAACAATACACCTGTTCAACGATTATGTTTTACTGGGGAGTGGACAGGCAGTATCAGCAGATCGCGCATCATAATGTTTTCCTGGCGCGGGACTATAAAGCATCCTTCGACCAGATCTTCAACGAGCACAAGCTTCCAGCAGAACCTTCTTTTTACATCCATGCACCTGCGCGTACAGATTCGGCTGCCGCGCCGGATGGGCAGGATACACTTTATGTTTTGGTGCCAGTTGGTCACATGGATGAAAAGAACAAACAGGATTGGGATGAAATGGTCGGACGAGCGCGAGAAACTGTGTTTGCCCGTTTGGAAAAAGACATGGGCATTACTGATCTGCGCGAACATATCAAGTTTGAAATCATCAAAACACCGATTACCTGGAAAGAGCAGTTTAACCTGGAAAAAGGTGCAGCTTTTGGACTGAGTCATAATTTCTGGCAGGTTGGGTTTCTGCGTCCGCAAAACCGCCATGCCAGGTTTGAAAATATGTATTTTGCGGGCGCTTCCACGCATCCTGGCACAGGTCTTCCGATTGTTTTGCTTTCTGCCAAGCTGACCACTGAGCGTATTCTTAAAGAAGTTGAAAGCTGGTATGCCAGTACGGATGGGGCTCCCCTATCCCTGGTAAATCGGAACCGAACTACAGAGAATATTTAGGTATTCCGTGATAGTATCTTCCGTGTTTCGTGGGGACCCTGACTCACTGCGGTAACCAGGATCTTCCGCTAATTCGTGATTGATTTGGAAATTAGAATTCAAAAAAAATGACATTAAGCCTGAACTCCACTTATAACCTGAAAGCGGTTCTCAATGAGACCGGCATCAAGCCAGATGTTTTGCGCGCATGGGAGCGTCGTTATGGGGTTCCCATGCCGCAGCGTACCGCTGGTGGTCATCGCCTGTATTCAGAGCACGATATTGAAATAATCAAGTGGCTTATGGCTCGTCAGAATGAGGGCCTGAATATTTCAGGCGCCGTGGGATTGTGGAAGGAAAACCTTGTCAGGGGATATGACCCTTTGGCAGGCGCAAGCATGAAATCCAGCGTTCTGTCAGGTGTGCCCGATATTCAATCACGTGACCCGTTGTCGTTTGGAACCAGCATCGATCAAATTCGCTCGAATTGGCTGGAGGCTTGCATGAATTTTAACGAGATAGCCGCCGAACAGGTTCTCACCCAGGCTTTTTCACTTTACCCGGTGGAAGCGGTGTGCGAGCAGGTGCTTCAGCGTGGAATGGTGGATATTGGTAGGCTGTGGTATGAGAACAAGGCAAGTATTCAACAGGAACATTTCGCATCTGCCTTGAGTATGCGCCGCATCGATGCGTTAATCGTAGCTTCGCCGGCGCCCACACGCGGTAAAACCATCATCATTTGCTGCCCAGCGAATGAATGGCACGCCTTTACCACTCTTTTGATGGCCCTGTTTGTTCGCCGACGTGGATTTAATGTGGTTTATCTTGGCGCAAATGTTCCGAGTACCCATTTGGCCGAGACAGTCAAATCTGTAAAAGCTGACATGGTTGTGCTGGCTTCGCAGCAATTGATCACGGCGGCGAGTTTGCAGGAATCAGCGAAGCTTGTTTCGGCGCAGGGTACCATTGTTGCATTTGGCGGGCGTATTTTTGCCCAGCATGCCCAATTGGCGGATCGTATCAGCGGAAATTACCTTGGAAGCCATATCGATGAAGCGATCAATAAGATCGAAACCCTGTTGAGCGTTGCGCCTTTGGCAAAACTGAACGTGCCTCAGGGCTATCCGCTTACACCGGTGGGAGGCTCGGATGTAATTTTTGAGAAAAATACCGGATTGCAGGGTGGGTCGTTGGATATTTCCGGTGAGTATGAACAAGTGCTGAGAAGCTACACTGCCAAGCGCTCGTTTGTGGAAGCCAATCTTGATGGTGAAATGCTCGATAAGCGCATTGCTGGCGAATACTTTAGCACGGCGCATAAGTTTATGGGTGACAATATTATTGCGGCTTTGCACCTGGGAAATATGAGCTTCCTCGACAGCGAAATTGATTGGCTGACTGTCATGGTGAAGAGCTATCACCTGCCGACCAGTGTTGTGTCCGGTTATCTTGAAATGTACAAACGGGCAGTTCAGACCCAACTCGGCGAACATGCCGGGCTGATCGTGGATTGGTTTGATAAACAACTCAGGTTGTCTGAACCGGCCCTGCTAGAACGGGCACTATCGCAGATCGACACAGATTAGGATGATTTCGCGGATGAGAGCAAGTGCGAATCGCTGATTGGTGCTGATTGGGATGCGGGCTATACAGGCTGGAGATGATCAGATCCCAGACTGGTTGGGTAAAAAAAATCGGTGATGAAATAATGGCTGTATTACGATAAAGGATTGAACATGGATGAATTAAAAGATAAGGTGGTTGTTATTACCGGTTCCACACGTGGTTTTGGTTTTGTGCTGGCCCAGGAATTACTCAAGACTGGAACATGGGTGGTGATCAGCGGGCGCAACAGCGAAAGGTTGCAAAGCGCTATCAAGCTGCTCGAACCAACCGGGCCGGTTGATGGGTATGGCAAGGTGACTGGATGGGTGTGCGATGTCCGCGATGAAAATCAAGTCTATGCCCTGGCTCGCGCAGCGATGGAAAAATTTGGGCATATTGATGTATGGGTCAACAATGCTGGTTATTCGGCGGGCGCCGGCGTAGTGCTGGACATTCGACCGGAGCATGTCATTGATATGTTCATGTCTAATGATATGGGCACCCTCTATGGCACACAGGCGGCGCTGCACTTCATGCTGCCGCGTAAACAGGGTACATTGGTTAATGTTTATGGGGCTGGCTCGAATGGGAAGGCCGCTTCTCCGATGGGTATGTATGCCACGACAAAGATGTGGATCACTTCCTTTACCAGAACGCTGGCGACTGAGATCAAGGGCAGCGGCGTGAATCTTTTGGCATTTAGTCCTGGCATGATGCTGACTGATATGTTGGCCAACCCGATCGTGGTGGGTGAACGTGGCAAGGAGAAAATGAATAGATTTGGGTTCGTGCTGCGTTTTTTGGTGAAACCCCCACAGGAAGCCGCCAGGATGCTGGTGCATGCGCTGGCCCATAACCGCAAAGAATTTGCCGAGGTTCACGCCATGAAGCCGTGGACGCCGATGCTCGGTTTGCTGCGCGTAGCCTGGGAAAACTTGACCAAGACGGGTAAGACACCCGAGTATACGCTTCACTACGAAGAAGCCTACCAACCCAAAATATAATCATATCGATCCCGGATTACGGGATCATGGGGGTCTTTTTAAGACCCTGTAAGAGGAATAATGAATAAAAAACTATTTTCAGTCATTCTGGTCGTATTCATCGACCTGCTCGGTTTCAGCCTGATCCTGCCTTTACTGCCGTATTACGCCAAGACCTTTCAAGCCAACAGCTTTATAACTGGTATTCTGGTGGCGTCTTATGCGGTAGCGCAATTGATTGGTGCGCCATTGCTAGGGCGTTTATCAGATCGTTTTGGTCGCCGCCCGATTCTTTTGGTCTCGGTCTTTGGCACTTTCCTGGGATTTTTGCTGCTTGGTTTTTCCAATGCACTCTGGATGTTGTTTGCCAGTCGTATTATCGATGGCCTGACCGGTGGTAATCTGAGTATTGCCCAGGCCTATATCACTGATGTGACCGATGCAAAAAGCCGTTCACAGGGGCTGGGGTTGATTGGCGCGGCATTCGGGATCGGTTTTATTATCGGCCCGGTGGCTGGTGGCGTGCTCAGTCAGTGGGGTTTTGCAGTTCCAGCCTTTGTGGCCGCCGCGCTCTCCTTTGGCAATCTGATATTGATCTATGCCTGGCTGCCAGAATCATTAACTGCTGAAATGCGCGCTAAAATGCCTGATAATCGCCCCTCTGTGAGTTTTGGAGCACTTTTCGCGGCGCTGCAACGACCTTTCAGCGGTTCGCTCCTGATCTCACGGTTTTTCTTTGGGCTTGCTTTTGCCACTTTCCAGACGATTTTCTCGCTGTATGCTTTGCAAAAATTCAATCTTTCCCCCATTCAAACAGGCTACATCCTGACCTACGTTGGCGTACTTTCGGTTATTACCCAGGGCTTTCTGGTTGGGCGTATTGCCAGCCTGGTGCGAGAGGATATTTTGATTATTTCCTGTGTAGGGTTGATGGCTGTGTCGCTGCTTGGTTGGGCGCTGGCCCCCTCTGTACTGGTATTGTTGATCGTAATGGCCCCTACTTCTTTGGCGGGTGGCATGCTTAATACCATGCTTTCATCTACTCTTACAAAATCTGTGGCTTCGCATGAAATTGGCGGCATCCTGGGTCTATCGGCCTCGGTCGAAAGTTCCACGCGTATCATTGCGCCAACATTGGGTGGTTATCTTTTACAGCAGGTGGGTACCTGGGCACCTGGCGCGGCTGGTGCTGTTATTATGGCCGGTTTGCTTGTATATGTGTGGACTGCGCTCTACAATCACCCGGTTGTATTTACACTCAAGCAGGACCGAAATATGGCGCCGCAGCCAGTAATTGAGTAAAAATGGTTAAATCCAGGTCCCAAGGCCGGGCTTTCTTCACCGGCTGAACCGAAGAGGACGCGGCCCACAACTCTGGCGCCGCGTCCTCTCTACACAGGAAAAAATGACTTCCCTTTATTGGTTTCGCCGCGACATTCGCCTTTCGGATAATCCAGCCTTGATCAGTGCACTGGCGCAGGGAGCGGTCATTCCGGTTTTTGTTATCGATCCGCACCTGGTGAAGAAAACACCTGCCGGGAGGCAGCGTTTTTTATGGGCTGGCCTGGCTGACCTGGACAGGGAGCTCCGTAAGCGAAATTCACAGCTTGTTATTCGTCATGGACAACCGCAAATTGTGCTGCGGGACTTGCTGCTTGAGAGCGGTGCGAGCGCCATTTATGCTGAAGAAGATTTTACGCCATATGCTCGCACCCGCGATGCTGGGGTACAGGATGTTCTGCCTTTAAAACTGATCCAGGGTCAGCTTGTTCACCATCCCGGCGCCGTAAAAAAAACAGGCGGGTTGCCTTACACGGTTTACACGCCTTTTAGCAAAACCTGGAAAAGCCTGCTGCCAGCTGATGTTGTTGTGCTGCCCGCCCCAGTGAATTTCCCGGAAATCAACTTGCCGGTAAGCGATGGCATGCCGGAGGGGTATACGGCAGGCTTGTTCCCGTCTGGCGAGGGTGAGGCGCAGCGGCGGCTTTCTGAGTTTGTCCGCGGCCGCATTTATGGCTATTCAGATGAGCGCAATCGAATCGCTCTGGATGGCACTTCGTCGCTCTCACCTTACCTGCGTTTTGGGATGATTTCCATTCGTCAGGCGGTTTCCGCAGCCTTGGATGCTGTGCGCAGCGCCCCGAATGTTGAAACAGCCAGGTCGGCTGGAGTCTGGTTGAATGAATTGATCTGGCGTGAATTTTATGTCGGCATTCTCTATCACTTCCCACAAGTGAGCCGGGCAAGTTTCAAACCGGCGCTGGCGAATATCCCGTGGCGCGAAGCGGAAGCTGAATTTGCGGCATGGAAGGAGGGGCGCACGGGGGTACCCGTGGTTGACGCGGGTATGCGGCAACTGGCATCTACTGGCTGGATGCATAACCGGGCCCGCATGATTGTGGCATCTTATCTTGTCAAGGATTTGCTGATCAATTGGCAATGGGGTGAGGCCTGGTTTATGGATAACCTGCTGGATGGTGATCCGGCTGCCAACAACGGTGGCTGGCAGTGGGTTGCCGGCACAGGCACCGATGCCGCGCCTTATTTTCGCATTTTTAATCCCGTGTTGCAAAGCAGGAAGTTTGACTCGAGCGGTGCATATATCCGGAAATGGGTGCCCGAGTTGGCGCAGCTCCCTGACGATGTGATCCATGCTCCCTGGGAAAGGGGCATCGTACTGGCCGATTATCCCCAATATCCATTGGTGGAGCATGGGTTGGTAAAACCGCGCACTTTGCGCGCTTACCAGCAGGCTAAAACTACTTGGTATGGATCTTAACGGTATTTCCCTTGACAATGTCAAAATAGTTACCCAATATGAATCAGTTTGAGGTGGAAGTATGATGCAGGGACCTGGCTTGGAAGTTGGCTTGGAAGCTGGAAAGGCCTTTTTGAAAGAGCGCAGCCCGTTGGGTCCGCTGCGCATTATGTTTAAGCACGTGGGGCGTTTTTTTCAGATTCCGTTATTTTTCTTTCACCCCTTTTTAGTGGCAGGTCCGGAAGCTGTCCGAAAGGTGCTCGTCACTGAACAGCAAAAAGTAGCGTGGCGAAACCCGGATCCGGTAACTGATCTTTTGCGCCAGGGTGTGTTGGTGATGGATGGCGAAGAACATGACCGTTACCGCAGGTTGATGGAACCTGCGGTTGCGCGTTTGGCCCTGCCTGGTTTCAGCGGGCTGATGCTGCGCCAGACGGAGCGGGTAATGGCACAATGGCAGAATGGTCAAACAGTTGATATGTTGGTCGAAGGCCGGAAGATTGCCCTGCTGATTGTCCTGGAAGCCTTGTTTGGCGTGGACGGTTGGGATGACCTGCCGAGGATTTGGACACCCATCTTGAAAGCGATTGAATATATTTCTCCTGGAGCGTGGATCTTCTGGAGAAAGATTCCACGGCTTGGTTACAAAAAACATCTCAAAACGCTGGATGATTATTTGTATGGCATTATTCGTTCGCGGCGGGCAGTTGCTTACCCGTCCAATGATTTGCTGCAGCATCTTATCAATGCTGGCCTTAATGATGAGCTTATTCGCGACCAGATGCTGACCATGTTGATCGCGGGACATGATACGTCAACTGCCCTGCTGGCGTGGGTATTTGTCTTGCTTGGGCAAAACCCTGCCACGCATGCCCGCCTGGTAAGTGAGCTGGATGCGGCCGAACCTGACGCACCCCCGCGTCTTTTGGATGATGTCATCAAGGAATCTTTGCGCCTCTATCCGCCCATCCATATCGGCAACCGCATGGTGAAGGAAGATATCCATTTTGCTGGCGGCATAGTTCCTGCCGGGGAGCGTTTGTTTTATTCGATCTACCTTACCCAGCGTGATCCGCAAAGTTGGGAACAACCGGATGATTTCTGTCCTGAGCGCTTCAGCCAGGGGTTCAAACAGCCGCCTTTCGCCTACATCCCTTTTGGGGGCGGACCGCGGGCCTGTATTGGGGCTGCTTTTGGTCAGGCCGAGGCGCGTATCGTGATTGCCAGCCTGCTACGCAGCTTTACTTTCGAGCCGAGCAATGCGGGTGCCATCCATGCTCACATGGGCGCCACCCTGGAGCCTCGTCCTGGTGTCTTAATGCGAGTGAAGCGCCGCGGATTCGTTGGAAAATGACCTATTTTGGATTTTTGTTCTGGTTTGTTTTTATTCCCATCCTGATCATGCTTGCCATTTCTTTACGGGACGAGCGCCAGAACCACGCCCTGCCAGGGTTTCAGAAGGTGATGTTGACGCGCATTGTTCTGATTCACGTGGGGCTGGCATTGGTTTACACCACGCCCTGGGATAACTACCTTGTTGCCACAGGTGTGTGGTCGTATAACCCCCATCTTGTAACCGGAATTGTATTTGGCTGGGTTCCTCTGGAGGAATACATCTTTTTTGTGGTGGAAACCATTCTCAGCGCGTTGTGGTGGCTGTTTTTGGCGCGTAGAATTTCGCCAATGGGTGAATTTAAAGCAGATAAAAGGCTTGTCATGCTGTCAACCTTCGCGCTCGGCTGTGCGTGGTTGTTCTTTGTGGTCCTGTTTTTTAGCGGTTGGAAACCCGGTACCTACCTGTCAATCACGTTATTCTGGGCGCTTCCGGCGATCATTCCGCAGTTTCTGTTTGGCGCAGATATCCTATGGTATTACCGCAGGTTAGTTTTGTTGGCGATCATTCCGCTGGGAGTGTATCTCTCTTTGATCGATATTGTTGCGTTGAAAGCCACCACCTGGTCGATCTCTCGGGAACAAACAACGGGTATCCTATTTTTCGGCGCATTACCGTTGGAGGAAGTGCTGTTTTTCTTCATCACCAATGTCCTGATCGGTTTTGGCATGACGTTGATGCTCTCCAATCTCAGCCAGAAACGCCTTGCGGAATGGCGTTTGCGGGAATATAAGGGCTTGCCGTAAGAGAAAAATTAGACCTGCCCTTGGATTCCTATGCTTTTTGATAAATTTGGTATATAATTTGCCTTCCGGGTCGAGGCTGTCCAGTCATTTACCCTGGGGGATGTCCTCATAAAACAATACCCTAGCATCACTTGGATTAAATGTTCCACGATTGAAAGCTGACTTGATTTGCGCTGGGTCAAAGGCCACGATTTCTCGAACGTTATTTGGGTAAATTAATACAACACCATCGTAACCTTTCATCTTCAAACTGTTTGTGTAATTGTCTATATATTCTTGCGAAGCATCTTTTAGCAAAGTTTTGACGCTTATATCTGCTATGTAAGGATTTTTTACAGCCGCGTACACCGGCATAATATTTGGATACGCATCTCCTTTTTTCAAGTAAGTTGCATAAGTATTAGCTGCCTCTGGATCATCCGTTAAATACACCCCTCTACCTAACCATCCATTATCTTTCCGATTCGGATGGTTTAGATCAAACGCTTCTATTATGTCTCTTGTCCCGTGGTATAAGATAGCGGGCGCTCGTTTCTCATTAAGGATACCAACACCTCGGATAACAGGAATATCTTTGCGACTTCCTTCTGATCCGCTTCTGACTCCTGTTCCTTCAGGAGAAATATCGCTGCTACCTCCAGCCCCGTAGATATTTCCGATACCTGCTTGTTGGTCAATCCCTCCATAACCGCTTTGGCTATTACCCTTATCGCTGTGCGCTCGAAGTCCGTTATTTGGGTAAGGTCGCTCATTGGTACCTCCTCTAGTTAGGGCGGATTCTACCACTGCCTCCCAGTCTCCGAAATAGTTTTTGAAATATGGGCTTTTTACTCCCATTTCTTTCCATAATTTTCTTGCATCGTCAGCGTTATCTTGCGTTGCACCTGCTGTTTCGGCTTCGTAATAAAGAAGATTGCCTTGCTTCGCTACTCGCGTAGCATCTGCCGGATTGATTAGCTTGCCGTCCTCGGTGACAATCTTTCCTTCACGGCTGACACCCTTGACGTTGTATCGCTGTCCATTGGCTGTAATAATGTCGCCAGGCTTAAGCGGGTTGCCCGTTGTGTCAATCGTTTCTTTGCCGGGCATCACCTCATAGACGCTGTGCGCGTTCCCGGCTTCCATCTTCGTGCGCTGGCCGCCTGATTGCACATCGAATAATTGACCGATCGCCTGCTGCATACCGGGGAGCATACCGGGGAGCATACCGCCAGTCATGCCGGCATCTGCGGGCTGGGCGCTTTCTGGGGTCGGCGCTTTGGCTTCCGGCCATTCCATAGATGATATCGACGCAATCATTTCGTCGTATCTTCCAGGTGCGACCGTGAAGAATGGTTCTCCAAATGAGGATTGCTTTACCGTTACGATACCTCTCATTTCCCATTCTGAAAGGATGCGGTTTACTGGATATAAGGAAATAATGGATAAAAAACTAGAGCAATTTACCAATCAAAACTATCTCAACCTCGAAACTTTTCGCCTGAATGGAACGGGTGTCAAAACCCCGGTCTGGTTTGTCCAGGATGGCGAGACACTGTATATTCGCACTGCCAAAACATCCGGAAAGGTCAGGCGTGTGCGTAACAATGCGAATGTCAATCTGATGGCATGCGGACAGAATGGTGAGCCGCTCGGAACATGGATATCAGCCCAGGCATGCGAAACATCTGACGATGCAGTTGCTGAGATTTCGCGCAGGTTGCTGGTGGCAAAATATGGAGATATGGTTGCCATGTTTGAGGTGCGCGCAAAAGCTGACGGGTTGGAATATACCGTTTTACAAATAGAAACAGGAGAGTGACATGGCAGAACTGGCACAATTCAAGGGACAGCAGTACTTAAATATTGAAACGTTTCGTAAGAATGGGACTGGCGTAAAGACCCCGGTCTGGTTTGCCCAGGATGGTGATGTACTATTTATTTGGACCGAGATCAGCTCGGGTAAAGCCAAGCGAATCCGCAGCACTGCGCGGGTTAACATTGCGCCGAGCAAAGGCGATGGAACCGTGACAGGGGAGTGGGTGGCGGCTCAGGCAACTACGGATGCATCTCCTGCTGCTTTGGAACACATCAAAGGATTGATGAGCAGGAAGTACGGATTTATGTTTACAGTGTTTGGGTGGATGGGCCGCCTGCGCAAGTCACAGTATGTGACTATCAAGCTATTGTTGAGCTAGCGTCATTGTTTGCCACGGTTATTCGTCTTTTTTGGGGGCCTCGCGGACAATATAGAGCGGACGTCCCTTGACTTCATCGTAAATACGCCCAATGTATTCACCCAGCACGCCGAGTGAGATCAACTGTACGCCACCGAGAAATAGCACTGCAATCAAGGTCGTGGCTTGTCCATAAAAGGCTTGTGAGCCTGTCAGGCGTTCGATGATAACCAATGGTATCGCCAGGATGGCTATACCGGCTGAGATGAAGCCGAAATAAGTGGCAACCTGCAGTGGGAAGTAAGAGAAGCCCGTGATGGCGTTGAGCGCCAGCTTGAGCATCTTGTTAAAGGGATACTTAGTCTCGCCAGAGAGCCGGGCGGCGCGTTTATAATTCACGCCAATTTGCTTGAAGCCAACCCAAGCCCCCATGCCGCGCAAAAAGCGATGTTTTTCTCGCATGTTGTTGATTACACTTACCACGCTGCGGTCGATCAGTCGAAAGTCGCCGGTATCCAATGGGATCTTGACATCGGTTATACGGTAGATCAGGCGGTAAAATAATGATGCGGTAAAAAGCTTGAACCAGCTTTCGCCTTCACGCTCGGCGCGCACTGCGTAAACCACTTCAAAACCTTCCTGCCATTTTTTCGCCAATTCTAAAATCACTTCCGGCGGGTCCTGCAGGTCGGCATCGATAATGACAACGGCTGCGCCGCGCGAATAGTCCAGACCAGCCGTTACAGCGATCTGGTGTCCGAAGTTACGGGCAAAGATGACTGGACGCACGGTTGGGTCTTCATCAGCCAGTTGGTGGATGCGCTCTGTAGAACCGTCGGTGGAGCCATCATCGACCAGAATCAGTTCCCAGGGTTGGCCGGTGGAATCCAATACTTCCTTGACGCGGCGGTATAGTTCCGGTAAATTATCGATTTCGTTGAATATGGGGACAACAATGGAGTAGGTAATTTTCATTTTGTTTTATTTATCGAAAGATATATCTAATCAGCTATAAGAAGAGCATGTTATCCATAATACAGCAATCTGTACAGGATGTTCCAGATGGTTGCGATAGTCCCGATTTCTGTATGGGTTACAGGAGAAATTGGGATTTCACTATCATTTTATCTTGATTTACGGTGTCGGAACTGCTCGACTTTGAAACGCTTGTTGGTAAATTTGGCGGATTTGCCGGAATATGAACAACCGGTACTGGCTACAATGGAGTATTAGTGAAGGGCGACAGGCCGAGTATCTTGCAGCGCATATAACTCCCGATAACACAGGCGGAAGCCAGCAGTGGCACAACCAGCAGCGCACCGAGCACACCAGATGTAACTACTGCGGCGATAATTGCCAGGAAGACCACTCCCTCATGCATATTGACACTTCGTCCCATGATAAACGGGCGCAGCCATACATTTTTGATGTTGATCAGAGCGGTATAAATGGCAATGACCAGCAGCATAAACCAGAAATTGGTGATTGGTAGAAAATTTGATCCTTCTAACAATGCAACGACGGCGGCGATCATAGTTGCAGCCAGCGGGCCGATCTCGGGGACAAGGCTGAAAAGGCCTGTGAGCAGACCAAGCGCCAGTGCACCAGGCAGACCAATTGCAGACCAGACGACGGTGAACACTATCCCGACTATTAACATCAAAAGCACCTGCCCGCGCAGGTATCCCATCCATACTTCCCTGATCTGACCATAAAGCCAGTGCATATCGGGTTGATAGGTTTCGGGCGCCAGCCTTATCAGCCAGGCGCGCAGCTGGCTCCAATCAGTCATCAGATAAAAGGTGCTGACCAGGGTAACCAGAACCCAAAGGAATCCGCGTGAGGTCGATTCAATGATCAGCAGCGCTTCACTTGGGGTAGGCAACACCAATGCATCGCTAAAAGATTTGCGGATGGCCGGGATAAGGCTTTCAAACGAGATTTGCACACCCATAATGTTTGTAGGTGTCATCAGGCTTGCCTGAATCTGTTCCAGTGCAGCATTCAAATTGCCGGCTACTTCGCGCAGCTCCGTTAATAAGATTGGGATGCCAAAGATCAGGAAAATTATAATGAAGGCTACTCCGCCGAAAAAGACAAGCATTGCAGACGCTTTGCGTGGCAAGTGCGTGGTGTGAGACAGAAATTCGACAATTGGGCTGAGCAGATAGGCTATGACAGCGGCTGAGATCAGCGGCGCGAAAATAACCCGAATATACCAGGCGATTGTCAGGATAACAATCGCTGATACGATAAACATGATGTAACGAAAAGCTATATCCCACTGGTGTTCAATGTGTTTCACGGAGTAGCACCTATCCTTATGGAAAAATGCGCTTAAGTGCATCCAGCGTAGGTTCGATGATCGGCGCAGGCTGAACGGCTTGCAAGGCAGCTCGGATGTCTTTCAACCCGCTGCCGGTGTTAATTACCAGGACGGGTGAATCTGCTTCCAACCAGCCCTGGTTTTTCGCTTCTATCAGGCCTGCAAAAGCCGCGGCCCCGGCAGGTTCAGCAAAAACACCTATCTGACCAAGGTCAGAAATGGCACTGATGATTTTTTGGTCTGACACAGTGATATAGGTACCACCGGTCTCGCTGGCGGCGCGCAGTGCGCGCAGGCCGTCCCGAGGCAGGTCGACTGAGATGCTGTCCGCAATTGTTTTGGCCTGAACAGGGTGGATGATTTCACTGCCTGATTTTATAAAATCATGGAATGTATTCGCAATGGCTGCTGAGCCTTCAGCCTGCACGCCGATAATGCGCGGCATGCGCCCGAGCCAACCCAGGGTATGCAGATCTTTGAAGCCTTTGTGGAGACCAGAAATGATGTTGCCATCTCCGACAGAAACGAAGATAGCCAGGCGTTGTTCGTTCACGGGGATGGTGATGGAATTTGAAGATGCGCGCATGCCGGTTCCCATCTGGTTTCGCATGAATTCCCAGATCTCAAAAGCTGCTGTCTTTTTTCCTTCTGCCGTGAAGGGGTTGTACCCGGTGTTGCGGCAATACCAGCCAAATTCTTGGGCGGCTTTTACAGTGAGATCGAATGCATCGTCGTAACTGCCATCGACCAGGATAACTCTGGCACCAAAAACGAGAAGCTGCGCTATTTTGGCCTGGGGGGCTGAGCGAGGAGCGAAGATAACGGCTTTCTGCCCCACTGCCGCGGCCATACCAGCCAGAGCTGCGCCAGCATTACCGGTGGAGGCGGTTACTACAACCTCAGCTTTGATTTCACGGGCACGTGTGACCACTATTGCACTGGCGCGGTCCTTAAAGGATGCGGTTGGATTGCGGCTTTCGTCCTTGAGCCATAGCTGTTTGAGACCTAATTTTTCGGCAGTATGTGTCAGTGAATATATGGGAGTCCCCCCTACCAGGTGTAGGGGAGTCGCGTCGCCGCTAGGGGCTGAAACCGGCAGTAACGGCAAGTAGCGCCAAATGGATGGGTTTGCGCGTGATAACAGGTCTTCAGGTTGATACTTTTTCCGGATGGCATCGTAATCCAGTATCACATCCAGGTTGCCACCATCTTTAGGACAAGTATAGGTGACTTCATCTGGTGCGTAATCGTGTTGACAGATGGAACAGGTGTAGCCGATGAATTTATCCATATAGGTTTCCAGGTTTTAGCATGGCCCCGGTCGCTGCGCGGGGCGGGAAATGATTATGAGCCTGTTCGGTGTATGTGATGAAGGATTTGTTCCTGATCCACCGGCAAATGATCGAGACGCAACCCAATGGCATTATAAATCGCATTGGTGATGGCTGGGGGAGTTGGAATAGTGACAATCTCGCCAACGCCCTTGGCGCCGTATGGGCCGTCTTTGGTGGGGTCTTCAACAATGATCGATGTGATCAGGGGAGTGTGTGCGATGGAAGGAATGCGGTAACGCGCCATACGGTCGGTGATCACATAGCCATCTTTGGTTATGAAGTTTTCCAGGAGGGCATGCCCTACACCCATCACAACACCGCCTTCCACCTGTCCTTGCAGGCCAAGTGGGTTAATGGCGCGCCCAACATCATTGGCTACGATGACATGCACAATGCGTACTTCACCCGTGAGCGTGTTGATCTCCACTTCAACGGCCTGCGTGGCGAATGAAAAAGCAACGTGCATATCGCCGCCCTGGCCCAGTGGCTTGGTAGCCGGGGCATGATATTCGTACAGCACGCGAGGGTTGTGACCCATGGATCGCATTTCGGCAACGACTTCCCCTAGTGGGATGATACGCTCACCCATGGGGTCTTGAAGATTGATGTGTACGCCTTGTTCGGAGATGCGGATTGTTTCCGGTGGCCGGTCATATTTTTCGGCCATAGCCGAGATAATGGCATTGCGCAGCGTGATGGCTGCCAGTCGTGATGCATTTCCGGTGACATAGGTTTGGCGTGATGCGGTGGTTGGTCCACCATTGGGGGTCAAGTCTGTATCCATGACGAGCACGCGTACACGCTCAGGTGGCAGCGAGAACTCTTCTGCCACCATCATTTGCATGATGGTAACAAGTCCCTGGCCCAACTCGGCAGCGGCCGAACGAACTTGCAGGCTGCCATCTTCGTACAGTTCCACTTCAGCGCCAGATGTATCATCGGCGCCCCCGCCAAGACCTGTATTCTTAAACGCTGATGCAAATCCCCAGGAGCGTAGTAGATACTCCTGTCCTGACACGGGGCGGGGTTTGAAGAGTTCACTTTTTGAAAGTCCCGAGACGCGCAGCATCTCGGCCTCAACTTTGTCGATACATTCCACCAACCCGGCGCTTTCACGCATTACCTGTCCGGTACTGGTTAGATCCCCAACTCGCAGGGCATTTTTTCGGCGCAGCTCTACTCGATCCATGCCGAGCTTCTCGGCCAGCATATCCATCATGCTTTCAAATGCAAAGGCAGATTGCAATACGCCAAAGCCACGAAATGCCCCGGCAGGCGGGTTGTTGGTGTACATGGCGTAACAATCGGCATGCACATGTTCAATCCGATAGGGGCCGGCCGAGTGGGTTGTGGCGCGCGTGAGCACTTTTTCACCCAGCGATGCATATGCGCCAGTATCGCCATATAGTTCAGTTTGGGCTGCTACCAGGGTGCCATCCATCTTTGCGCCAAGTTTGACCTTGATCTGGGTGGCGTGGCGTTTGGGATGGACGATGAGGCTTTCATGGCGGTCGAATAGCAACTTTACTGGTCTTCCGGTAACGTTGGCAAGCAAGGCTGCGTGGATCTGCCCGGCGATATCTTCCTTACCGCCAAAGCCTCCGCCCATCAATTGACCAACGATGCGTACGCGCTCCTCGGGCCAGCCAAGTGCCCGGGCCACCTGGGTACGGTCTTGATAGGGGATCTGCGAACCGACATAAATTTCCATGCGTCCATCGGCTAATGGCACGGCGATGCTGCATTCCGGTTCCATAAAGAGATGATCTGTGCTGGGGGTATGAAAGGTGTGCTCGAGAATGATATCTGATTGGTCAAAACCCAGGGTTGGGTCACCCTTGCGCACCTTAATGTGTTTAAGCAGGTTGCCGTTGGTGTGCAGTACCGGCGCTTCTGGATGGCGAGCCTGCACCGGGTCTGTGATGACTGGCTGTATATCATAAGTGACTTCGATCATGGCGGCGGCGGCACTGGCAATTTCCTTGGTTTCGGCAGCCACGATGGCAATGGCATCGCCCACATAACGTACACGTTCGTCAATTCCTACCAGCACCGGCCAATCGTAGATTACCAGACCGTGGTTGTGTTCCCCCGGAATATCTGTTGAGGTCAGTACACTAACCACGCCGGGCATCTGGCGGGCTTTTTCGATGTCGATGGAGCGAACAAAGGCGTGTGGCACCCCGGCGCGGTGCACGGCCGAGAATAACATATTCTCGAAGGCCAGGTCATCGGTGAAGATGGCTGCTCCGGTGACTTTTTCGATTGCATCCGGTCGGATTTGCAGTTTTCCAATTACCTGGCTGTCTACTGCGGACGGCTGAACCTGTGGCAGGGTGACCGGCTCACCGCTGGATAAGGACTGTGCGGCAGCCAGAATGGAATTTTCAATAGTGGGGTAGCCGGCGCAGCGGCAGAGTGTATCTTTTAGCGCGTGGCGAATTTCGGCTGAAGATGGTCTGGGTGTGCGCTGCAGCAGGGCGTAGGATGTCATGATCTGGCCTGGGATGCAAAAACCACATTGTACAGCACCATGTTGCACAAAGGCTTGCTGAAGCGGATGCAGTGTGATTCGGCTTTTTTCGTATTCTTGCGATGTGCCCGATGAGTCGGGGGCCTGCCTGGTTGCCAGGCCTTCGATGGTGGTGATGGTTTTACCATCGGCGCGCTCGGCAGGGTAGGAGCAAGAAAGTACCGGGTCGCCATCCAGGATGACTGTGCATGCGCCGCACTCGGCTTCGTTGCAGCCGATTTTTGTGCCCGTCAGTTTCAAGCGTTTGCGTAATAAATCTGCCAGTGTTTCGCCTGGGATTGGGGCAAGGGTATATGTTTGGCCGTTTACCGATAAAGAAAGCTGGTTTTTTTTCATTGATTCTTCCTAAAAAACATGAGCCTCGTGTCTGAACCGGCCCTGCTAGAACGGGCACTATCGCAGATTAGAGCAAGATTTTTATTTTGCCCGTTCCCAAGCTTTTGAGAGGGCATTCTTCAATAAAACGACCACCAGTTCGCGGCGATATTCGGCGGTGGCGCGAGCCGGGCTGGTGCGGAATTTGGCTTCAGCGAGCAGCGTCGCTTGCGCAGCGCTAATCGTCTCAAGGGTGAACGTTTTCCCAGCCAGGAAGGTTTCGGTCTGGCTGGCGCGGAAAGGGGTGGGGCCAGCGGGGCCTACAGAAATGCGCGCAGCATGAATGGTGTCTCCATCGCGTTCCAGCCAGGCAGCCAGGTTGAGAATTGGCAGGGCAATACCCTGGGCGCGCATGACGCGGTTAAAGGCCGAGGCCTGATGTGGTTTTTGGAGGGGGATATAAAAACCAACCAGGATCTCATCTGCTTTCAGGATGGATTTTCCTGGGCCGATGAATAGCTGGTTTAACGGGAGCAGGCGGCGGCTGGATGGAGATGCAATTTCAGCTTCAGCTTCCAATGCCAGCAGACCGATTGTTCCATCGGCGGCTGGCAAGGCATGGGCTACGTTTCCTCCCAGGGTGGCTGAGTTTCGAACTTGCGGTCCGCCAATCAATCCACAAGATTCGACCAGTGATTGGGCGTGTTCCTGCGCCAACGCAGATTCGACAATGCGGTTGTGCGGCACTCCTGCACCGATGAACAGTTTCTCACCGCGAATTTCAAGTGCACGCATTTCAGCGATACCGGTCAGATCGACCAGGGTATGTACGGGGGCGTGACGCCCTTGCTGCAGATCAAGCATTAAATCAGTTCCGCCTGCGATGGGAATCGCAGGTGTTGGAGCTGATGCGAGCGCATCCACAGCTTCCTTTACAGATTGAGGGTGCAGGTATTCTTTCCAGATGCTCATAGGATCGGCGTCCTTTCATACGTATTGAAAGTAAACGGGCGGCGGCACTTATCGTGTGGACCACTATGCCCGTGCAGAACCGGGTACCATCCAACGCCGTCGAGGCGCTAACGCGCCTCGCAACGACCGCCGAACCCATGTTAAAAACTGGCTATTCAATGCCCGTGCAGAACCGGGTACCATTATTACGCTACGTGTATTTCTGTCTCGTGTAGGAATCGGGACTTCCGTAACCGTGGCGCTACGAAACAGTTGGCTGCATTATAACCCTACAATCCTCGTTCACCGCGGACATATGGAGTCCCGAGCGCAGCTGGAGCCCCGAGCCGTTTACGCATGGCTTCACGCGAACCAAGTATCAGGATTAAGATGGTTGCAATGTATGGAAGCATGTCCATGATGCGGCCCAATGAAGGGTTATTGGCGGTGGAAATAAGAGGTAGGGCGGGGTTTTGCAGGTCAAGCGGAAGGCGGCGAAGTAAGCCAAAAAAGTAGGATACCCACATTCCACGGATTGGATCCCATGATCCGAAGATTACCAGCGCAACTGCAATCCATCCCAATCCAGATGTTTTTCCATCCACCCACCCTGGGTCAGTGATCAGGCTCATTGCTGCGCCTCCCAGTCCGCTCATTGCACCGCCAAACAGAACGTATGTGTAGCGTGTGCGGTAGACGTTAATTCCCAGAGAATCTGCGGCAGATGGATATTCGCCCACCGAGCGTAGGTCAAGCCCTGGGCGGGTACGGTTCACATAATACCAGACCAGCGGCGCAAAAATCATGCCGAAGGCAACAAGTGCCAACTGTTCTGCTGAGACGCGTTCGAGGATCGGCAAGTTGATTGAATAAGGTTGCGGCACTATCTTGCCAACATACGGCTGTCCAAGAATGCTTGCCAGGCCAATACCAAGAAAGGTGACTGCAAGCCCGCTCACAACCTGGTCGGCGCGCAGGGTGATGGTGATGATGGCGTGCAGCAGGGCAAGCAGTGCGCCAAAAGCCATCCCAACGAATAAGCCAAGCATGATATTCCCGGTGTTCGACCATGTCGCGAAGCCGCCCATGGCACCAACCAGCATCATGCCTTCAAGCCCCAGGTTCATGACACCTGCGCGCTCAGATAAGATTTCACCGATGGTTGCAAAGAGCAAAGGCGAGCCGCTGACCAGTGCGCCGAATAAAATTGTAATCGCGAGAGAAATTAAATCATTTGCAGTCATGAAACATCTCCGCTTTCTGGAGTCACTCTTTGTTCCACTTTTTCAATTCGCACACGATAACGGAAAAGTAATTCCGTACCCACGACAACAAAGAGGATAACACCCTGCAGCATGGAGGCAATGCCCTGCGGCTGGATCAATTTTGTGCCAACCAGCAATCCTCCAAACAAGAATGAGACAAAAATGGCTGCCAGTGGATTCAAGCGTGCCAGCCAGGCGATAATGACGCCGGTAAAACCATAGCCTCGTGGGAAACGGCCATTGAGTTCGCGCAGCGCAGCGACTTCATTCATTCCAGCCAGACCTGCCAATGCGCCAGACAATGCCATGACCATGGTGATGTTGCGGCTGAGGCTGATTCCTGCGTATCGCGCCGCTTTCGGATTATTGCCGATGACACGGATTTCATAGCCCCAGCGACTGCGATATAAAATCCATGCCAGAATTATTGCCGCGCCAATGCCTAGAAAAATACCCGGATGTACGGTTAGCCCGCCGACAATCGGGTATTGCTTGGCGTATTCTGTCAGCCGAGGCCAGGTGGCGGGAGTGGGAAAGCGCCCGGTGGATTCGAAATCGCCAATACTCCATGGACCGACCACCACAAAAAACTCCAAAAATTTATAGGCAATATAATTCAACATCAGGGTTGTGATGATTTCATTGATATTGAGGCGCGCTTTGAGAAAACCAGGAATTCCGCCGTAAATCATTCCTGCAACAATACCAGCCGCCGCCATGGCAGCTAACATAACGGTTCGGTCAGTTGTCTTGGGTAGAATGAAAATTGCGACGCCGGTTGCGGCCCAGGCGCCAATAAACATCTGACCATCTGCGCCAATATTCCATAATTTCATCCGAAACGCGATAATACAGGCCAGGGCAGTCAGGAGAATAGGTGAAGTCTTGACCATTGTGTCTGAAAGCGGTCCGAAGCACAGCATTCCTTTTGGACAGTCGCCATTTGATAAAATGGCGGTAAACCCGGCTTGCCAATCTGCGGGTGTGCCAAAGCCTTCTTTAAATATTTCGCCATATGTAGCTATTGGATTGGTTGCTCCCGCGGCCCGCAGGAGGAATCCACCGACGATCAAAGATAACACCACGCCCAGGAAGGATGATAACACGCCCACCCAGCCGGGATTATCCAGGCGCGTTTCGATATTAAATTTATAGGAAGAGAATAAGCGCTTCATGCGTCCACCTTTGAGCCTGCCATCATCAAGCCAATAGCGCGAATGTCAGCGCCTTCTGCGGGCATCTCGCCAACCAGTTTACCTTCGTAGATGACAGCGATGCGGTCGCTTAAGGAAAGCAATTCATCGAGATCTTCCGAGATCAACAAAAGCGCTGCACCTGCGTCACGTTGTTTGATTAAAAGTTTATGCACAGATTCAGTAGCGCCCACATCCAATCCGCGTGTGGGGTGAACGGCGATCATCAATTTTGGTTTCCCCGCGGTCTCTCGCGCCAGAATTACCTTCTGTAAATTGCCGCCGGATAGCATACGCGCTGGCGTATCCACGCTGGGTGTGGCAATCTGATATTCATCCACCAGGTGCATGGCATTCGTGTGCACAGCTGTGGAATTAATCGACCACCCCGCCGCAATCGGCGAAGAGTTGAAATTTTTTAAGATAAGATTTTCCGCCACGCTTAAGGCCGGCACACTGCCCACCGCTGAGCGATCTTCAGGCACATGCCCTAAACTCTTGCCAATTTCCATCCAATTTGTATGGCTGTTCAGGGCTATGTTTCCAAGTGCTAATTTGCCGCTTGTGGGTTGGCGCAAACCTGTCAGGCTCTCTGCCAGTTCGCGCTGCCCATTGCCTGCCACACCTGCAATCCCCAGGATTTCTCCGCTGTGTACTTTCAAAGACAGGTCACGCAGGGCCGGTAAGCCACGGTCGTTTTCTGCGCATAAATTTTCTACTGATAAAGTCACTGCCCCTGGTTCTGCTTTTTTCTTTTCTATTTGAAACAGTACCTCGCGTCCAACCATCAGTTTCGCGAGCTGCGATTTTGTAATTCCTTTGGATGGCACATTTGCCGCAGTAACCTTGCCGCGCCGCATGACTGTAACGTGGTCGGCAATTGTCACCACTTCATCAAGCTTGTGTGAAATAAAAACAATCGTATGACCATTAGCGGTCATGTCTCGCAATGTTCGGAAAAGAGACTCAACTTCTTGCGGGGTTAAAACCGCTGTTGGTTCGTCCATTAGCAGGACTTTTGCGCCGCGGAACAGCATCTTCAATACTTCCACTCGTTGTTGTTCGCCAACTGAGAGTTCCCATATCTTGGCGCGTGGATTGACGCTCATGCTGTATTGTTCGCCAAGCGCTGCAACCTGTTCTTCCACGCTGGCTAGATTTAGAAAAAATCGAGGTTTTTTCAGGCCAAGTACAACGTTTTCTGCAACGGAGTGAGACGGCACAAGCATGAAATGTTGGTGGATCATTCCGATGCCGTGCGCGATAGCATCTTGAGGCGAGTGAAAAGATACTGGCTTCCCGCCGATTAAAATTTCCCCGTTTTCTGGATGGTACAGCCCCGCCAGCACATTCATCAGTGTGCTTTTTCCAGCGCCATTTTCACCAAGCAAGGCATGTACACTGCCAACTTGACATGAAAAATCAACGTGATCGTTCGCCAAAATACCAGGGAAGCGTTTGGTGATGCCGAGCATTTCAAATGCATTTGGAGATTCTGTCATGAATACATCCTCGGACGATCAAGGGATATAACATTAGTGCAGGAGATTACTCCTGCACTAATGTTTAGATTACTTCGATGTGTTAAGGCATGGCAGGGATGGTGCCCAGAATGCCGTCTACCAACCAGTTCATGCAGATTGTGCAGGCCGTTCGGTCAGTAAGGTTGAAGGCTGCAATCGTGCCCGCATCAATTCCTTCAAGATCTTCCTGGGTCAGTGACTTGCCAGCCGGAACAATTTCCTTGCCGGTGTTATCCTTGATGGGACCCTTGAAAATATCGAAACGGGTAAACTTGCCAGCCTTCATTTCGGCCAGTTTGGCTTGAACCAACGCAACGACTTCGGCAGGAACGCCTGGTTGAGGAGTCTGACCATCCATGAACCCATAAAAACCGACGATACCACTGTCAGCATCGAGGTAAGAGTTGCCAGGTTTCCAGGTACCAGCCTTGACCTGATGGGCGATGTCAAGGTAGATGGGGCCCCAATTCCAATAGGGAGCGCCCAAACATTTCTCAGGAGCGGGCGCGCAGGAATTGATGTAATCATAGGTAAATGCCCATTTACCAGCATTCGAAGCTGCCACCAGTGGTCCTGGTGTGTCAGAGCCGATCAGGACGATACCAACACCGGCATCGATCAGGGACTGGGCAGCCTGCTTCTCTTTATCAGGATCGTACCATGTATTAATCCAACGAACTTCCATCGTGCAATCGGGACAGGTAACTTTTGCGCCCAGCATGAAGGCATTGCCAAGTCGGATTACTTCAGGCAGAGGCCACGGAGCGACGTAACCAAGCTTGGGGTTTTTGTCAGCCACGGCGCGAGCGCCGGCGACCATGCCAGCCAGGTACTTCATATCTTCCATGGCGCCCATCAGGTTGCCATAGTTTGTTCCGTTGCTGCGGTAGCCGGTGAGGTGTAAGAAAGCAACCTTGGGGAATTCTTCAGCAAGCGCTTCCATCGTCGGGCCATATTCAAAGGTTGTTCCCAGGATCAGGTCGAAGCCTTTGCGCGCCAGGGAGCGCATGACGGATTCTGCATCGGGGCCTGGGTTGACGAGTTCAACATATTGGACGGCGATATTCGGATCTTGAGTTGCTATCCATTGCGCGCCTTCGGTATGGGCCTGTGACCAGCCGCCATCGGCATGGAAGCCGATTAAAACGACAGCAACGTTGAATTTGCCGGCTGTAATTTCCGGAATTTGAAAACCGGTTGCAGCAGGGGCTGTAGTTGCAGCAGGGGCCACAGTTGCAGCGGGCACATCGGTTGCAGCAGGCGCGGCTACAGGTGCTGTTGTTGCTGCCACTGCAGGCGCTTGAGTAGCCGCTGCAGGAGCTTGAGTAGCGGCGGGGCCGCAGGCCGAAAGCAGCATGACGATCACTGCCATTAGTAGGGAGATCTTATACAAGTGACGCATTTTTCTCCTCCAGAGAAATGAATGGGTGCCAGACGCTGATTGGATACCGAGACTCATTGTCTGGACAACTAATCTTTTATAGTAGCATATTGTGTGCTATTGTACAAGCTACCGTATCCATGAAATATAGTAGCACAAAACATGGTTTGAAGTATAGTGAATCTTGCACTTTTTTTGGTTATATTTGTCACACGGCGAGTGAAGCATGCTATTTCTTGGGTTGGTGGATGAATGGAAATGGGGCCATTTTCATCCTAAAAACGCATTTGGCAGGACTTTTTTTCCTGAATTAGATTAATTCGAGTTCTTTTTTTGCAGCCTTCCATGGTTGGAAAAAAACAAAATAAAATATCAGTATGCTTACAGCCGTTGCCGCGAGGTTGTAAGAGGCATCCAACTGGTTGGTTGTGAAGAAAGCGGGTGTCTGTAAAACGCCTTTACTATAATTTGCAAAAATACAGGCATAAATATTATTGGCTGCATGCATTCCCAAGGCCAGCTCGAGTCCGTTGTCTTTGAGCGTGACCCAAGCGGCAAATACACCAAAGATAAAATAGAATGACATCGTCAGCCAAAAATCCACCGAGACTTCCGGATTTAATATATGCGGCAGTGCAAATAAAAGACCGGAAATCAAACTGAGCGCCAGTCGATTTTTAAGTTTGAGACCCACCCATTGCAATAAAAATCCGCGAAAGAAAAATTCTTCTGCCGAAGATTGAAACGGGATAAGCAATAAAGTGGCGATTAAAAACGGCAGCAGTTTGGGTAAATCCATCGAAAAAATGTAGCGCCCCGGATACAGAAGCGCTTCGATAAAAGTGATTATTCCTGAAAGGAAAAACCATACAGCAAAGCTGTTGAAAATCCGCCGCCAATGAATACTTTTTGCGGGTGTGATAATGGTTTGCATGGGGCGCTTATGGATAAAGCGAATTGCAAGGGGGATAGAAATAAAGAGGGGCAAAAAAGATGCCACTGTTGCAATGAAATTCCACAGTGGGGCTGCGCTTGAAATTCCGTTTGCGCTGATCAGCTCGGGAGGAGTTCCGTTCAGGGTTAAGATGGTGATCAGGATGAGAAGGGGAATGGAACCAACAAAAAACCACATAAACAGGATAAAAAACACGGATAGGATGTAGCGCCACCAATCATTTTTCCCGGCACTGGAGATTTCGAGATAGGTTTTCATGCAGTCGGTTCTTTCTGTTCTATGTGAAATGGCTGGCGCGGGTCTTTCACAAAGAATAATAAAAGCGCAGCGGTTAGCAAACCGCCGATAGCGGATAGGGCAAATGTGGTTTTATAACCGGCTACATCGGCAATCCAGCCGCCAATGATTGGCGCAAAGATGGTTGCCGGGGCGATGAGCGTATTAGAAAGACCGATATAAACCGGTCTTTCGCTTTCTGAGCCGAATTGGACGGTCATTGCCATGCCGATGGTCCAATAGGCAACATTGGCCAGGCCGGAGAGTACGAAGACCAGGTAGAGCCACGCCATGGATGGGGCGACCCATGCGGCAAGTGAACTTAATGCGGCAGCCAGTGCGCCGGCGATTAACATCGAACGGTGGCCGAACCGGTCGCCAAACCAGCCCATGCCAAGATTTGCGACCGTTTGTGAAATAGTAAGCGCGGCGGTCAGGTAACCTGCGGTGATGGCGTCCATGTTGAACGCGCGCAGACCGTAAACGATATAGAAGGCAAAGCCCATTGATGCGAATTGGAAGATGATGCGAAAGGCCAGGAACCAGCGGAAGTTGGCATCTCTGCGCAGGATATCGCGCGCGGAGTGCCAGAAGTTGTGGTCTTCGGGTGGCAAATCTTTTTCAGTATCCTCTGGCTCGCGAGTGAGCGAAATAAAAAAGTAAGAAAGCGCCATCGCCAGGCTGGTAATCAAAAAGCAAACCATAAAATCAAGCGGGCTATTGAGAATATCAAGCAGGTAACCCGCGACTACCGCTGACACGCTAATGACGATGTTGGCCATTGCGGCTTGCGCGCCAAAAAATGTTCCATGTGATTCGGGCGGGATGATTTTGGCGATCAAGCTTTGCCACGGGTTGGCTGTAAAACCCGCGCCAAGCCCTTGCCAGACCAGCATGGCAAAGGCAAATGGGAGTGCGATTTGGACGCCAAAGGTTGGCAGCATCCAGGCAGCCAGGACAAGACCTAGAAATGGAATGCGTTCGTTAATGGTCATTAGCATGACTGCCGGCTTGTACTTGCGCATCTTTGAGACCCATCCGGCAGTAAATAATTGAGGAATCTGCCAGCCAACCGCGTGGATGGCAGGGATTAACCCGATTAGAATGGCGGAAGTGGTCATTTGGGCAAAAAAAAGCGGGATGATTGTGCTGAATGAGCCAAATCCCCAGCCGATTCCAAACGCTCCAGCATCTGCCAGGTTTACGATCACATTGTATTTAAGGTGTTTGCGAATTTGTTGTTCAAGGGACAGCATGCAATCATTGTACCAAAGGTTGACCCACGAAAATTTAGGAAATAAGCCTCTTGACAAAACCGGGTAAAAGGATAAAATAATAAACGAACGTTCGTTCATTTATCTTATGACAGACCAAACTTTCATCTCCAAGTCCGATCGAACTCACCGTGCCATCCTGGAATCGGCTTATTCTTTGTTTTCATCGCAAGGATACGCCGCCACTTCCATGCGGCAGATTGCGGATAGCGCCAAGCTGGCCTTGGGAAGTATTTACAACCACTTTTCTTCGAAGGAAGAAATTTTTCAGGCTATTATCTCTGAGCGCCATCCATTTATTCGTATCATCCCGGTGTTGAAGGATGCAAAGGGCGAGACAATGGAAGAGTTCTTGCGCAACGCCGCAGTCAGCTTGGTGGAAGAACTTGAAAAGCATCCAGAATTTATCAATCTGATGTTGATTGAGCTGGTTGAGTTTAAGGGTAAACACGCCGCCATCTTGTTTGAGATCCTTTTCCCGGAGGTAATGACCATTGCCGGGCGGATCGGAACTTTTCAGGACAAATTGCGCCCGATCCCCCTGCCTTTGTTGATGCGTGCTTTTTTGGGAATGTTCGTTTCGTATTTCCTGACCGGTCTTTTATTGAAAGACATGATGCCAGCAGAGATGCGTGAAAATTCGCTTGATCTGTTTGTTGATATTTTTCTGAATGGTATCAAGCAAAGCCCAGAAATGACTTCCATGAAACCTGCAATTTAAGTACTTTTGGAGATTGTATGAATTCTCGATTGATATCGATCATTCGCAAGGAATTTATCCAGATTTTTCGCGATAAGCGAACGCTGGCATTAATATTGGTTATGCCTCTGGTGCAGTTATTCCTGTTGGGATATGCTGCCACTAACGACGTGCGCAACGTGCCACTGGCCGTCTTTGATCAGAGCCACGGTCCAGAAGCGCGCGCCTTGCTGGATGCTTACCGCGCCGCCGATTATTTCAAAGTAGCCTTTGCGGTTGGTTCCGAGGCCGAAATGCAGGTGCTGATTGAAACGGGTCAGGCCAGGGCTGGGCTTATCATCCCTCCGGATTATGCCGCACAGCTTTCAAAAGGTTCCGCGCAAGTGGCCTTCATTTTGGATGGTTCTGATCCTACTGTAGCTGCCACGGCGCTTTCGGCCGCTCAGCTCATCGGGCAGGGCCACGCCACAGGTATCATGGCAGAGAAAATCGCCCGCAACGGGCAGAACTTCAAACTCCAACCCGTCGTGGATGTGCGCACAACCGTTTGGTATAACCCGGATATGATCAGCGCCTATTTTATGATCCCCGGTCTGATCGGCCTGATTCTTTCTGCCATTATGGGTATCGTAACTTCAACTGCAGTAGTGCGCGAGCGTGAGCGCGGAACGATTGAACAGCTGATTGTTACGCCGATTCGTTCGTGGGAGTTGGTGCTTGGTAAGATTCTGCCATACACCATTTTGGGGTTGTTTGATACCGTGGTAATTATTGCGGTGGGGCACTGGTGGTTTGGGGTACCGGTGCGCGGCTCAATGCCGCTTATCGTTTCACTTTCGGCGCTTTTTTTGCTCTCTGGGCTTGGTATTGGTCTATTTGTCTCCACGATTGCCGACACTCAGCAGGAGGCCATTCTCACCGTTTTTATGACAATCTTGCCGAGTGTTTTCCTCTCCGGCTTTATTTACCCGCTCGAAGCCATGCCAATTGTTCTGCAGTGGATCAGTTATGCCATACCACTGCGCTTTTTTCTGGTCATCATTCGTGCCTTGATGATCAAAGGCGTTGGGTTGGATGCGATCCTACCAGAAGTTACTGCCCTGGCTATCTTTGGTGTCGTCATTATGGGAGCAGCGGCTTTGAGATTTAGAAAACGACTCGATTAAATATAGGTGTTGAATTCATCCCCGATTTGGGGATATGTCACAGAATGAGTATCCCGGTTCCAGCACGGGAATTGAAAACCAGACCAAGGAGAAAACCATGCAGCGCAGACCCCCACTTCCAGTGATTATCATCTTACTCCTGTTGATTATTTCAGCAGGTGTGTATTTCGTCTATTTTGCCCCGGTAAAACCTGTCAGTACGGCGCTGACCGCATCCGGCACGGTTGAGGCCACCAGTATTGCCATCGGACCAGAGGTAGCTGGCAAGGTCACCCAGGTATTGGTCAAACAAGGTGACTCTGTCAAAGCTGGTGATGTACTATTTTTGCTGGATGGCACCCTGCTCAATGCTCAGCGCGATGCCGCCTCCGCCGGGCTGGATAGCGCCAATGCGGCTGTCACAACCGCACAGGCAGCTGTTGGTTCTGCCCAGGCACAGTATGACATTGCGTTGACGACTGCCCTGAACGAGGACAAGGTCAATCGCACTGCCAGCTGGACAGAGTCCAAGCCCAGTGATTTTAACAAACCGACCTGGTATTTCAACCGTCCTGAGGAAACTTTGGCCGCTCAAAAAGAACAGGATTCTGCGCTGACAGCTCTTACCGGCGCGCAGGATAACCTCAAGTTTGTGCAGGAAAAGGCTACCAGCGGGGATTATATGGCTGCCGAAGCTCGCCTGCTTGACGCCCGCATTGCTTACCAGGCGGCGCAAGATGTGCTCACCCTGGCCAATGCAGCCACAGATGGGCCTGACCTGAAGACCGAAGCCCAGAATGCTTTCGACGATGCCAAGTCTGAATTGACCGATGCGCAGAAGGCGTATGACGATTCGATGACTACCACTGGGGCGACTGATGTTTTGCAGGCGCGCGCGAAGTTGTTTGTTGTCCAGGAACGTGCGGATATGGCTGCAGATCGGGTACGCGCCATGCAAACAGGTTTGCTGGCTCCCAAAGTTATCGCTGCCCAAAAGGTTCTTGACCAGGCCTCTGCATCGGTTGAACAAGCTAAGCTGGCCGTAAAACAGGCGCAGGTCAATTTGAATGTATTGGATGTGCAGATCAGTAAATTGACGATCGTAGCCCCAATCGACGCAGTGGTGCTCTCACGCAATGTGGAACCGGGCGAAGTGGTGAATTCCAGCTCTGTTGTTCTGTCCCTGGCTCAATTGTCGGAATTGACAATTACTGTTTATATGCCCGAGGATCGCTACGGTAAGATCAGTTTGGGCCAGGCTGTGGATGTCAGCGTGGATTCATTCGCTGGCGAAATCTTTACAGCCTCGGTTATCGAAATTTCAGATAAGGCCGAATTTACCCCGCGCAACGTGCAAACTGCCGAAGGCCGCAAGAGCACCGTGTTCGCCATCAAGCTGCGCGTAGAAAATCCAGATGGAAAGCTCAAGCCCGGGATGCCGGCAGATGTGAAATTCAAATAGCGTGCGTTAATACATTTTCACCATTTTTCGAAAATGCGGAAAACAGGTTCACTGGTTCTCAGGATAATCAAAAATGATACAAGCGAAAGATCTTCATAAATCATTTGGCCCGGTTACGGCGGTCAATGGGATCAACCTCAATATCCCCGCGGGTGAGATTTATGGCCTGGTAGGCGCAGATGGGGCGGGGAAAACCACCACTCTGCGGCTGTTGGTTGGGGCGTTGGTGCCGGATTCAGGTGAAGGGACGGTTTGCGGCTTCAATATTAAGAATCAGATCGAGCAGGTGCGTTCGCGAATTGGCTATCTCTCGCAGCGTTTTTCATTGTATGAAGACCTGACGGTACTTGAAAATATCCGTTTTTTTGCCGAAGTGCGCGGGCTTAAAACATCTGAATGGCTGCCTCGCTGTATGGAGATTCTTGATTTCGTTGGGTTGGCCCCATTCAAGGATCGATTCGCCGGGCAGCTTTCGGGTGGAATGAAACAGAAACTGGGGCTGGCCTCAGCGCTGGTCACCCGTCCGCGTGTTTTACTGCTCGATGAACCAACCACAGGCGTTGATCCGGTTACCCGCCAGGATTTTTGGCAGTTATTGATCAGGCTCGTTGCGGTTGATAATGAGGGTGGTGTGGCGGTCATCATTTCCACCCCTTACATGGATGAGGCTGCCCGCTGTCATCGAGTTGGATTCCTGAATCATGGTCAGCTCATTGCTGAGGGTACACCTGGTCAACTGCGCGCCATTCTGGATGGAAGAATAGTTGAACTGCGCGGTGCGCCCCTTCCTTTGCTTAAGCGCATCGCGGCAGATGAGCCAGGCGTTGAAGATGTGCGCGCCTTCGGCGATCGGATTCATATCCGTGTAATGCCCAAAAGGGCTGAGAGCGTCATTCAAACTCTGCAAAAAAATATTCAGGCGGGCGGCGGCAAATTTGTTGACGCCCATGTGATCTCGCCGGCCCTGGAAGATGTTTTTATCGCATTGGCTCAAGTCGATCAGTAGGGATAACCCAGGATGGTGGAGATTCGCTCTTCGTTATTTGAACTCAATTCATCCGCTTATCTGCTAGTTTGCTGATGCCCTAATAGGAGAACTGATGATTACCATTGATCTTTCCACCCTGGTTGACCGCCCGCTTCCAGAGATTTTTACCTATATTTCCAACCCACTCAACCTGCCAAAGTGGCAGATCATGATTTCCACTATCGAACAGGTTACTCCCGGCGCTATCGGCATTGGCTCAAAATACAAGGTTTCTGCAGAAATGCTGGGTCGTAAAATTGATGGGCTGATGGAAATTACCACTCTTGAGCCACCTGCCAGGTTTGGTTTTACCAATCAGGCCGGGCCAATCCAGGTCACGGTTACGATCACACTAAAACCGGTTGGAACTGGCGCTAAAATTTCGCTCAATGCCGTGGGTAACCCTGCCGGTGTTTTTAAAATGGCGGAGGGTATCCTGACTGGCCAGGTTAAAAGTCAAATGGAAGCCAACCTGGCGCGCTTGAAGGCTGTGCTTGAAGCAGGCGCATAGCTGCATTTTGACTGCAATCCATCCGATTAAGCGGCAGTTTTAAATGTTGACCGCAGCGTTGATTGCCTTGTTTTGCCCTGTGCTGAAGAATAATTGTGGTATCGGAGTTTGTTATGTCTCTCCCCGTGATTTATGTTGAAAACCTGACCCGCCGCTTTGGTGATTTTGTTGCCGTCGATCATGTCTCCTTTGAGATTAACCCCGGTGAAATTGTTGGCTATCTTGGTCCGAACGGATCGGGCAAAACCACCACCATTCGTATGCTCCTGGGCCTGTATGCTCCCAGCGAAGGCAGTGCCACCGTTCTTGGCTACGATTCCTTCCGGCAAACTGAAGAAGTGCGCGCGCGCGTGGGTTACATGTCGCAAAAATTCGCCATCTATGATGATTTGACAGTCTTTGAGAATCTTCAATTTTATGGTGGTGTTTATGGCATCAGCGATAAAGCCAGCATCCAGGGAACGATCAGTCAGGTCGGGTTGACCCGGCATGAAAAAGCGCTTACCAGTTCTCTTTCGGCCGGTTGGAGGCAGCGACTGGCCCTCGGAATTGCCCTGGTTCACCGTCCAAAGTTATTATTTCTGGATGAACCTACCAGTGGTGTTGATCCGACTGCGCGGCGAGTGTTCTGGGACTTGATTTATGATCTGGCTGCTGAAGGTGTAACCATTCTTGTCACCACGCACTATATGGATGAAGCCGAATACTGTGGCAGGGTGGGGATCATGCGCGATGGCAAATTGTTGGCCATGGATACACCGCTGGCACTTAAGCAGCAGCTTGTGCCTGGGGATGTGTGGGAAATCTACACCTCATCTCTGCTGGATGGTTTGAACGCTCTGTCGGTTGCAGGCCGGGTCTTGCGGGTTGCCTTGACCGGCGATCATTTGCGTGTGATCGTTGAACGTGGCCTGGATGAGCGCAAGTTATTAAAGATGCTTGAAGAATTAAAGCTCGGTGCCGTTACCCTTCAAAGGGGTGATCCAACGTTGGAAGACGTTTTTATCAGCCTGGCTAAAAGCTGAACCATTCACAATAATTTCCCGAAATGTCTTTGTTACCGGTCACATAGTATTCCTCTCAATTGTGCATTTTTGGCGTACAATGGTGTTGAATTTCACAAACACTTTGATGCCCAACAGGTTTCCTGGTTCGATTTTCTCCCGCAGCATATTGCGCTCGCGATGATCTTCCGGGAATTTAAATATTTACAGGATCCTTTGGGTGGGTGATCAATCGCATTGGAAAGGTGAAAAAAATGAATCGTTCTGATATTCTCTCTTCACTCAAGGCCAAATCTCCGGATGTTCTTATCGTTGGTGCGGGTATTAATGGTGCCGGCACTTTCCGCGACCTGGCGCTCAATGGAGTGAATGTTTTGATCGTTGATCGGGGTGATTTTTGTTCGGGCGCCAGTGCGGCCTCATCCCATATGGCTCATGGCGGCATCCGTTATCTTGAAAACGGCGAATTTCGACTGGTGCGCGAAGCGGTTCGCGAGCGCAATCGTATGATTGAAAACGCGCCGCACGTTGTCCAGCCTCTACCCACCGTGGTGCCGATGTTCAAACTGTTCTCTGGTTTGTTAAATGCGCCTTTCAAATTCCTCAATTTGTTGGATAAGCCAGCCGAGCGCGGGGCGCTTGTCATCAAAATAGGTTTGATCTTCTACGATTCTTTTACCCGTTCGCAGGGCACAGTCCCACCGCATAAATTCGAAGGTCGCGCCAAATCGATGGAGAAATACCCCAAACTTTCAAAGGATATTAAATACACGGCCACCTATTACGATGGACAGATTCTGTCGCCGGAGCGCTTTACAGTTGAACTGGTGTTGGATGCTGAGGCAGAAGGGTCGCATGCCAATGCGCTCAACTATGTCAGCCTGGTGAGCGCCAACGGCAGCACTGTCTTATTAAAAGATGAGCTGAGCGCTGAAACCTATCAGATTCAGCCCAGGCTGATTATTAACGCTGCAGGACCCTGGATCGATTTTACGAACGCCACTTTGGGGTTGTCTCACCGTTATATTGGCGGCACCAAGGGTTCTCACCTGGTACTGGATCATCCTGAACTGCGCGCCGCCATCGGGAATAATGAGTTTTTCTTTGAAAATAAGGATGGACGCATTGTTTTAATCTTTCCGTTTTACGACAAGGTCATTATCGGCACCAGTGATATTCCGATTGAAGATCCGGACGCCGTCCGCTGCACCGTTGAAGAAGTAGATTATTTTATCGGGTTGGTTGCGCGGGTTTTCCCAACGATAAAGGTAGGCCGCGAAAATATCGTCTTTGAATTCTCGGGTGTGCGCCCGCTCGAGTATATGAAGGCGAAGACTACCGGTCAGATCACCCGCGATCACAGTATTAAGGAAGACCTGGTTGGCGGTATCCCGGTTTATTCTCTTGTGGGTGGTAAATGGACCAGTTTCCGTGCCTTTGGTGAGCAGGTGGCCGATAAAACCCTGGCTTTTTTGGGAAAAACTCGCCAGGCTGATACTAAATCCACGCAGATTGGTGGAGGCAAGGCCTATCCACGAGTGGGACTGGCACAGATCGAATTCATTAATAAAGTGGCTGACGCAACCGGTTTGGGCGAGCTTCGTCCGAAAAAACTCTTTGAACGTTACGGCACACGCGCAATGGAAATAGCGCGCTATATCAAGACCGTCCGACCGAATTCCCCAGAACAGGATAGGCCACTAAAATCCAGGCCCGACTGGTCTCGCCGTGAAGTGGAGTTCCTGATTGAGCACGAAAAAGCTGTACATGTGGATGATATACTCCTGCGGCGTTCCACCCTGGCATGGTTGGGCCTGGTTACTCGCCCAATGGTGGAAGAGCTGGCAGAAATTATGGGGGCTTTTCTTGGTTGGACAGAGCCACAAATACAGGTGGAGATCCGTAGAACGATTGACTTATTGAAGGATCGCCACGGTGTCAATTTATAATCGTGGCAGAAGGGTGGGTCTATGACCCGCCCTTCTGTTTTCCAGTGGTAAAATCTGTTTTCAAAACCCGTCTTAATCATTCCCCACTTTCTGGCACACGGGAACATGAGTCGAACATGAAAAAACCCTTTTACCGCTGAGTCATTTTTTATCGGCGCTAATTTTATGCGGCGCGTAAATAACAGCGTGAGAGGTGTTTCAGCCTTGTCTTTAAAGTCAGAAATCTGGTTTGAGCGGTGAGCTAAAATGGAAAATAAGTTAAAGATATCCATTATTATTCCAGTTTATAATGAATCAGGCGTTATTGAGCAAACCCATGCACGGGTTGCTGCCTTAATCGCCGGCTTGCCGTATGAATTCCAGGTTATCTATATCGATGATGGCTCAACGGATGGAACTGATTCCATCCTTGAGGCCTTCGCAGCAAGTGATGATCGTTTTCAGGTACTGATACTCAGTCGAAATTTTGGTCACCAGGCTGCTCTTTCCGCCGGTCTGGATCATGCCGGCGGGGATGTGATCATCTCAATGGATGGCGATGGGCAGCATCCCCCAGAGATGATTGCTCAAATGATTGATCTCGTCAGGCAGGGTTACGATATTGTCCAGGCCCAGCGTATCGAAGACGATGGCTCGTTCTCTTTTAAGAAAATTTCGTCCGGGGTCTTTTATTCCCTGCTTAACCGCATCAGTGGTACCCATGTCCAACCAGGTGCGGCAGATTTCCGCGCGCTTTCACGCCAGGCGCTTGATGCGCTCAAATCCATGCCCGAATATCATCGTTTTTTGCGTGGCATGATTGCCTGGATGGGCTATAAGAGTGTAATATTGCCATATCATGAGTCAAAGCGCATGGCTGGGGTTTCGAAATACTCCCTGGCGAAAATGCTGCGCCTGGCTTCTGATGCCATCTTCTCATTCTCACTGATGCCTTTGTATATTGGGTTGAGCGTAGGCGGCCTCTTTCTTATCCTGGCGTTCGCTCAGATTGTGTACGTTCTGCTATTATGGTTCACCGGGCAGTACGATCGCATTGTTCCTGGTTGGAGTTCTCTTATGGCAGTTATTTTGATCTCCAGCGGTATTATTATGATCCTGTTGGGTTTCATCGGTGTTTACGTGGGCTATATTTTCCAGCAAGTCAAGAGCCGCCCGGTTTATTTGCTTAAAAATAAAAATGGGGTGATTTTTTTACAAAACTATCAGGTTAAAGTTAAACCAAGGGAATAACCATGTCAATTGATGTTCCGGTCTTCCACATTACTTTTGTTCGCCACGGTGAATCAATTGGCAATGCTGAAAACCGTTTGCAGGGAAAGAGTGACTATCCACTCTCTGATACTGGTCGCGCCCAGGCTCGGGCACTGGGTAAACGCTGGCAAGCGGAAGGTTTGAACTTTGACGTCGCCATCACCAGCCCCCTTAGCCGTGCTCAAGAAACTGCTCAAATTATTACATCTGTATTGGAAATTCCGGCTTTTGAGATTGAGCCGTTGTGGGTTGAGCGGGATATGGGTGCTCGCTCTGGGATGACGGTCGAAGAGATCCGCGCTAATTTTACCGACCCGGATTTTGTCAATCCGTACAATTCGCTCTATGAATACGGCGAAAGTGATTGGGCCCTGTATTTGCGTGGTGGTCAGGCACTTCACAAGATCCTGCAGCGCGCTCCCAACAGTTACCTGGTGGTCACACACGGCGCAATATTGAATATGACTCTTTACGCCATTCTCGGGATAGCGCCGCAGCCTTATCTTCAAGGCCCGCGTTTTCGATTGGAAAATACTGCTTTTGCATCTTTTCGATACTTTCCAAACTCTCACCGCTGGCGCGTAGATGTGATTGGAGATCGAAGTCATTGGAAAGAAACGGCAATCTGAAGAGATCACAGCTTGCGATGATGGATGAATATACTTTCTACCGAATTCTACAATCGTGATACCCTGTTGGTTGCGCGGCAGCTGCTTGGCATGCGCCTGGTACGCAGCTACTGTGGTGTGCGCCTCTCTGCAACCATCACGGAGACTGAAGCCTATATTGGTGAGACTGATCTGGCTTGCCACGCCCGCTCGGGTAGAACTGCTCGAACGCAGGTCATGTATGGAGTACCGGGTCGGGCGTATGTCTATTTCAATTATGGGCTTCACTGGATGTTGAATACTGTCACCCAGGCCGAGGGTTTCCCCGCTGCTGTGCTTATCCGCGCCGCACAGGTGCAGGAGGGCCAGGAAGTTGTTGCATTGCGGCGCGCAAAAGTCAAATGCAGCGATTGGACCAATGGACCTGCAAAATTGACACAGGCTTTTGCCATTGATGGTTCGCAGAATAACGCGGATTTGACGAACGCCCGCGATGGCCTTTGGATCGAAGAGGTTAGTGTGATTTCTGATGTAAACGTGACGATTGCAGCGCGTGTGGGTTTAAATAATGTGCCAGAGCCGTGGAAATCGATGCCGTGGCGTTTTTTTTGTAATCAAGAAACGTAACGGTTCGATCCGCTGGTTTGGCGACTGTGCGTTAGAAATAAATTATGCAGTTCAGTTGAGTTATAAATAACATTAACGGAGGAAACATGGGCCTTTTAACCGGTAAAAATGCATTGATTTTTGGTCTTGCCAATGATAAGTCGATTGCCTGGGGTATTGCACAGGCATTTGCGCGTGAAGGCGCCAAACTTGGCTTTAGCTATGCGGGTGAGGCGTTGGAGAAACGTGTTCGCCCTCTGGCAGCGCAGTTGGGTGTGGGTTTTGTGGAGCAATGTGATGTCGCCTCCGACGAGCAAATTGCCAACGTGGCGGATAAGGCTGCAAAGACTTTCGGAACTATCGATATCCTGGTTCATTCGATTGGTTTTGCGAACAAGGATGAATTGAGCGGTTATTTTTACAATACCAGCCGCGCCGGGTTCCACCTGGCGATGGACATCAGTGTCTATTCCTTTGTTGCCCTGGCGCGCGCCTTCCAGCCAATTCTCAGCAACCACGCCGCCCTGTTGACTCTGACCTATTACGGTTCGGTCAAGGTGGCCCCAAACTACAATATGATGGGGGTTGCCAAGGCTGCCTTGGAAGCCTCCACCCGTTACATGGCCTCTGATTTTGGCCCCCAGGGTATCCGTGTCAATGCTATTTCGGCGGGGCCGATCCGCACCCTGGCTGCTATGGGCGTAAGCGGTTTCCGTGACATGTACAAGAATTTTGCTGACATGGCGCCAATGCGTGAGAATGTCACCCCCCAGGATTGTGGGAATGCCGCCCTCTACCTGTGTTCAGATATGGCTGCGCACGTCACCGGTGAAGTCCTGTACGTTGATAGCGGTTATAACATCATGGCAGCGGCTGACCCGCGCGTGGGTAGTGGCAAACAATCAAAACCCGAATAATAAATCATGTTCAAACGAAGCTTAAATACTCAACAATTATCATCACAGCCAGTTGTCCAGGCAGTCGAACGCATTACATCTGTGCTTGGCCCAGGCGTTATCTGGGAAGGCAAGGTGGGAGGCGCCGGTGGTGTGCGCATCGAAGGCACATTCGAAGGCCAGATCGGTTTACGCGGAATGCTGGTTGTTGGTGAAAGCGGCCGCGTAACTTGTGAAAATATCCGCGCCACCACCGTGATTGTTGCCGGGGCTGTGCGCGGAAACATCACCACTCAGAAACTTGAAATCCGCGCATCTGGTCGTGTGTGGGGTGATGTTGTGACAACTTCTTTTGTTACCGAAGATGGGGCCTTCTTGCGAGGGCAGATCCGTATGGAGGATCATGTCGATCTCGATTTAGGCCCTGAACCTGGCGCGGATACCCCTGTTCTCGACCAACCACCCGCTTGAGGCCCTTCAATGAAATTTACTGATCTCTCTATTCAAACTCAGCGCGCAGCTCCAGCCGACATCCGTTCGGATGGGCTTGCGTTTTTGTACCGCGCAGGTTTCATTTCACGTTCTTTGGAACCAACCCGGTTGGGGCAGTTGGCTATCGAAAAACTGCGCCAAACCTTTGTTGCCATGTCCGCTGGGCCAGCAGATGAAAAAGCGCCAGGCCAGCATCCGGAAGTGACGCGGGAATTTTTCTCCTGCATCGGCCTGCAAATCTTAAGATCTCACCACAGTGATGAATATTTTGTGGCGGTCAAAAATGGCGCGCAGCCAATCCTGCACTGTCCTGCCTGCGCCTACTCTGCCCCTCGTGAATTTGCCCATGCCTATCGGCAGCCCTTCAGCCTTGGAGCAGCGCTGCCGCTCGAAAAAGTATTGACACCCGAGTGTCATACCATCGCGCATCTGGCAGCTTTCCTTCAAATTCCCCAGGAAAAAACAGCCAAAGCGCTTATGTTTACCCGTTTACACGATGGTAAGTTTGTTTTCGTCGTTGTGCGCGGTGACATGCAGTTGAGCGAAGCGAAATTGAAGGCCCAGGTCGGTGCTGTGCGTCTGGCGACGGTGGATGAAATTACTGCGTCTGGTGCGGTTCCCGGATATGCTTCCCCCATTGGTCTGCAAAACGTGTTGATTGTGTTGGATGATCTCGCTGCGCGCTCACCCAACCTGGTTTCTGGCGCCAACGAACAGGGTTATCATCTCAAGAATACCAATCATGCCCGTGATTATCAGGCAGATCTGGTTGTCGATTTGACACTTGCCGGCACAGGTGATCCCTGCCCAGAATGTCATACAGCGCTTGAGATGTTGGAAGCAGAAAGCGTTTGTGTAGATGGCGGAATACTTTTCGAGAAGCTTCTGCCCTTGTTGGCAGAAATTCATCATGACGAAAAAGGACTGACCTTGCCAGCAGTTGTCAGCCCGTTTGAGGTTTACTTGATGAACTTGCCAGGCAAAATACTCAATACATCCGAGGCGGCCGGAAGCATGTATGCGCAGCTTTCAGAGGTGCTTACCGTCCTTTTCGATGATCGTGACGAGCGCGCCGGAGTCAAATTCAACGATGCTGATCTAATTGGCTGCCCGGTTCGGGTTACAGTTGGCGAGCGAGCCTTGCAAAATGGAATGGTAGAATTGAAAAGACGAAGCGCAGCCGAAAATCAGTTGATTCCGACTGTTGAGCTGGTCGAAAAAATCAAAGCCTCCATTTGAGGGGCCAGGAATAAAATATAAATGAAAATACCCATGTCTTCTCCAGATTTGGATGATGCCGATCGTCAGGCCGTTATTGATGTAATCAACACCCCCATCCTGAGCCTTGGTCCCAGGGTTGTCGAGTTTGAAAAAGCATTCTGTGCGTATACTGGGGCCAAGTACGCCGTCGCCGTCAATTCCGGCACCGCCGGGCTGCACCTGTGTGTCCGCGCGGCGGGTATTGGCGCGGGTGACATGGTCATCACCACACCCTTTTCCTTTGTCGCTTCAACCAATGCCCTCTTGTTTGAGAACGCCGTTCCGATTTTCGTGGATGTCGATCCGCGCACCGGGAATATCGATCCGCAGCAGGTTGCCCAGGCAGCGCAAGACCTCTCAAACGGTGGAAAAACTGCAGAAAAGTGGCTGCCCCGCAGTGGTCGACCTTCTGGCAAGCTGAAAGCGCTTTTACCCGTCGATGTTTTTGGCCAGCCGGCCGCGTTGGAGGATATCCTTGCCACTGCCCGCCAGTATGGTTTGACGGTGATCGAGGATTCTTGCGAGGCGCTGGGGGCCGAACATAAAGCTAAAAAAGCGGGCACTTATGGAGATTTTGGCATATTTGCTTTTTACCCAAACAAGCAGATGACCACAGGAGAAGGCGGTTTAATCATCAGTGATGATGAGGCAGCGGTCAATTTGATGCGCGCTCTGCGCAACCAGGGACGCGCCCCCGGGGATACATGGCTTTCACATACTTACCTGGGCTACAATTACCGCCTGGATGAGATGTCGGCTGCCATGGGCATCACCCAGGTAAAACGCCTGGACGCGATGCTGGCAAAAAGAGAGCAGGTGGCAGGTTGGTACGCCGAACGCTTGAGTGAAATTCCCGGTTTGGAAATTCCGATTGTTGTTCCAGACACCACCCGTATGTCGTGGTTTGTCTATGTTATCCGCCTGGCACAAGCTATCGATCGCACCGATCTTGCCAGGCGTCTCGAAGCGCGTGGAGTGCCAATCCGGCCCTATTTTTTACCCATCCACCTGCAACCGTACATGGTCGAGCGCTTTGGCTATCGTGAGGGCGATTTCCCCGTCACTGAAGATCTTGGCAGGCGCGGCGTGGCTGTTCCTTTCAGCGGCGTAATGAGCGAGGCTCAAGTCGAATATGTTTGTGAGGCATTACGTATGGAAATAGCCGGTTAATGAACGAATTCCCGCCTGATCGGCAGCGCGGTCTTGCCCTTCATCTGGTATTGACCAGCGTGTTGAGCATTGTCAGTCTTTTGGGAGTGTGGCTGACATTCCAAACCCAGGTTGGGTTGTTGTTCACCGTTTATATTTTGCTTTTTATTTTCACAGCCATCCTGGTCCCCATCCTGGGATATCGCGCCTATGCGCTATCCCGCGCTAATTATCTGCTTGATCGTGACACCTTGCGCCTGGTATGGGGGCTGCGCGTTGAGGAAATCCCGGTGACCGATATCGAATGGGTGCGCCCTGTTGCCGGGCTGCCAGTCTCCCTCAGTTTGCCGTGGTTGCGCTTGCCCGGCAGTATTCTCGGAATCATCCGCCAGTCGGAAATTGGCAGGGTTGAATTTCTCGCTTCTGATGCCAACAGTCTTGTGCTGGTGGCTACTGCTCGCCGCATCTATGCAATTTCGCCCAAAAACCCAGCCGCATTTTTGAATGCTTTTCAAAAAACGATCGAAATGGGCAGTTTGCAGTCCGCCCGGGGCCAATCACAGTATCCTTCCTTTGTTGTAGCGCGCGCCTGGGAAAGCTCGCTGGTGCGTTTTATATGGATGGTGGGGGTTTTTCTAAACGTTGGCCTGCTGATTTGGGTATCCATTTCGATTCCATCCCTGGCACAGGTATCGCTTGGGTTCCTGGCTACAGGAGCGCCATTGGAACCGGTTTCTGGTCAACAACTGATACTCCTGCCGATTTTGAGCGCGGTTTTATTCACTGCTGGCGGTTTATTGGGTTTGTTTTTCTTCCGCAAGCCAGATCAGCGAATTTTGGCGCTCGCGATCTGGGTATCTGGAACTATATCAGCCCTATTTTTCCTGCTGGCTGTTTATTTTATTCTATCTGTGCCGGTATAATTTCTTATGCAGCTGCTCATTGGTTTTCTTTTGGCAATTGCGGTTTCTTTTGCAGCTTATCGCGCTCGCAGCCTTACGCTATCGGGCGCTATTGCCGCAGTCACTGTGGGTACCATTATTTTTGGGGTTGGCGGCTGGCAGTGGGCTGTTTTGCTGTTGGCGTTTTTCATTACTTCCAGTGCGCTCACCCGCGCCTTTAAAAAGCGGAAAACTGGATTAAATGAAAAATATTCTAAAGGCGGCCAACGTGATTCCGCCCAGGTTTTTGGAAACGGCGGTCTGGCCGCCATGTTTGCCGCTCTGCATTATTCTTTTCCCGATTCCCCCTGGGTATGGCTGGCATTCGCCGCGGCGCTTGCGGCCGTAAATGCGGATACATGGGCCACCGAATTAGGCGTTCTCAACCCTGTCCCACCGCGCATGCTCACGAACCTGGGCAAAGTGGTGGAAAAGGGCACCTCGGGAGGCGTTTCGCTGGTTGGTTCGTTGGCAGCCTTGATGGGCGCCGCCCTGATCGGGATTCTCGCTGTACTGGTTTCGCCAGCGCCAGTTTCACCCATTGTGGGTTTATGGGTGACCCTGGCAGGTTTTTCTGGTTCCATGTTTGACTCGTTGCTCGGCGCCACTATCCAGGCCATTTATTACTGCCCGACCTGCCATAAAGAAACCGAGCGGTATCCTATGCATACCTGCGGAACACCCACTAGCCCGCAGCGGGGCTGGAAATGGCTGGATAATGACCTGGTCAACCTGGGCTGTTCTGTCTTTGCGGTCTTGCTGATCCTGTTCGTGTAAAGATTCCCATCGCGCTTGCTTAATAAATCCGTGCAAACCCAGTAAATTAGATCGTAAGCGCGTCTCGATTTATATTACGATACAGTTCCAGCTTTAGTGAGTGTGACCGCCATCGTGCGAGTGCCCGTGCTCATTTTCCTCGTCCGTAGCATCGCGCAGCCCCACGATTTTTACATCGAAATGCAACTCCTTGCCAGCCAGCGGATGGTTGAAATCCAGGATCACGTTATCATCATCCAGCGAGTCAATCCGGGCGTTCATCGGGTTGTTATCCTGGTCAGTTACCGTGATCTCGGTGCCCACTTCCATTGGGATATTGGTGGGGAATTGATCGCGCGGTACTTCTACAAAGGCATCCGGATCGATGATCCCATAGCCCTCATCGGGCTGAATGACGACTTTTTTACTCTCGCCAACTGCCATCCCGTAAAGTTCCTGTTCCAGACCGGGAATGATATTGCCGGCCCCTTGCAAAAACTCAAGTGGTTCACGCCCTTCTGAAGAATCCACAACTTCGCCATCCACCTGCAGGGTGTAATCCATGGATACAACCTGGCCATCCTCAATTTTAGACAACTCGCTCATCTCAACTCCTTTTTATAAATTCTGGCATTTGGGTTTGGTTAGCCAGAACGGTTGATTTTACTCCGAAATCAGAATGGTGCGCGAAAATTCAGAAAATCTGCAAAAGCATCTGTGTTCTCATGCAGAACAATCTTTGGAAGCAGCCCGGCGGGGAAATTGCGCTCAATTATCGTTGAAATCTGCGACTTTACAGTCAAAAAATTATTACAGGATATAATGGAATACCATGTAAAGTGTCGAAGGTGACATTTAAATTTGATCATACGGATAGTGTGACATGCCAGAATATTATCAATTCCCGCCCACAACTTTTTATAGAAGCACAGGTCCGGGAACACAGCCCTTAAGCCGGAATACCAAGATGGGTGATAATATAGTTCTTCTGCCCAAGCCCTGGGTGGATTTTATTTCCGCCGTTAACAACGGGAATAAAATTGCCATGAGGAATATCGTAGCTCCTGATTATGGCCCCAGCAAAGGGTACAACAGCAATGGATTGCTGAAATACATCTCTTTAACCTATCCGGGTAGAAATATTGTCAAGATTGAAAGGGTACTTTACAGTAACATTGGTCAATTATGGGGCGTGATAGACGGTATCCCGATGGATAAAATTCCAACCTCAGTCACGTATAACGCTTTTGATACTCCTCATCTTGTGCATCAACTCTATGGGGTCAGCAAAAAAGGCACTTTCTTCCCTCTAAAAAATATTACTTATGCGCCAATTCTTGGTTTGAATTGGTACATCCCCATGCAATTTTTACAAAAAATAATCTATCCCAAAACAGTAACAGTCAATTTGCCGGTCCTCAAGGTGATGAAATCTCCCGATCCGCTAAGTTTGCAGGTTGGCAGCCTCGATTTTAATTCAAAAATAGCTGTCATAAAGATAGAAACAGGTAACGGCGGCATCTGGGGACAGACACCTGATGGGGGCTGGATATCTCTGCGCTACCAGGATACCAATTACACCGATTGGCAAATATAGTACCGGTTGACAAATTAACAGTAGCATAATAAAATACAGCCCGCCCTGCGTGCAAAAGTGCAAAGGGTTGAAGTGTACGCCGAGGTAGCTCAGAGGCAGAGCAAGCGGCTCATAATCGCTCGGTCGAGGGTCCGATTCCCTCCCTCGGCACACGTTGTGCCCCAAAAACCTGTCCAGCCTGGGCAGGTTTTTGATTTAGAATGCCTTCTTGTGAATTCATCACACAGATCAAGGTACCGCAGCCTGTCAATGCGAAACCGGTGTTCTTGAACTTTGCCGTTTGTGGCAATCTCCACGATTTGTCGGAAGGATGGCTGCATTGGTTGGAGAAAGTTCTTGCGCACCGGCACTGGATGTTTTGGAGTTACAATTGCAATAGCGATGATCACCCCCTATTTGATCCCTGCCCACGAACAACGAAGCGAACATCAGGCTGCCAATTCTCGTTTTATTGCCAGCCTGGCCCCTGCTTTCAGCACCGACGAAGCCCGCGCCTTTACGCGCCGGATTCGCCAGGAATTCCCGGATGCCAGCCACAACGTCCCGGTCTACATCATCGGCGGCGGCAGCACCGTCACCGATTACTGCTCCGATGACGGCGAACCGCAGGGCACTGCAGGGCGCCCTGCCCTGGCAGTCCTGCGCGGCAGCGGGCTGGGCGATGTCGCCCTGGTGATTACCCGCTATTTTGGCGGCACACTCCTGGGCACCGGTGGGCTTGTAAAAGCCTACACCGAGGCCGCTCAAAGTGTCGTACGCGCTGTTCCACGCGCCCGGCGCTTGAAGGTGCACACCGCTATGCTGGCGCTGCCCTATAACCTGCTCGAGCGCATCCGTTTGCTCTCGACGCGTTATGGTGGCACCATCCTGGGTGAGGATTTCGGCGCTGACGTGACCATGACCCTGCGCTTTCCAATTGAGAATTACCCGGCTTTCCAATCTGCCCTGCGTGAATTATCCTCCGGCAGCCTGCAAGCTGAAACCATCGAAACAAGCGAGATGCTCGTACCAGTTTAACCAGTCAATTTCGTATTGCATAAAAACCAAATCGCGCTTATAATTGCGCTTCGCGGTACAAAAGCCGCGGACGGTAAGGCCTGCCGTTGCAACAATCGGGGCGTGGCGCAGCCCGGCTAGCGCGCTTGCATGGGGTGCAAGAGGCCCTGGGTTCAAATCCCAGCGCCCCGACTAGAATTTCTTTGCTGGTCAAATGGTACGGCAAACGGTCTGCAGTTCAATGAGAAGAAGGATTTCTCGTGAATGCAGACCGTTTGCTTGGTTAAGGTATAAAGTTGTTTCTGACCGCCCGCCTGGCGGACAGCTGCAACTCATTCAGCATCTCCCAATATCATTGGACGCGGCCGAGCGGCTGTGCTAGAACCGGCACTATCGCTGGAACCGGGACTAACGCGGAAAATTCCAAAGAGCTAAAATTTAACGCGACCCGCTACGCGGGAACCCTGTTATGATCAATGATCCGATCCTGTACAATCAGAGTACAACGACTCAGAGCCCCAGAGTCCAGAGTGTCAGAGATCAGAGTTGAGAGAGAAGAATTCGGGACAAACTAACCCGAAAGCCACGATAGTTGCGCCTGAAGAGCGGGACGCCCCAGTAACGGTAGGCACAGCGCGCGAAGTCTTGATTGCTGTTGAACGCGCCGCCGCGCAGGGTGCGATAGGCGTCTTCTTTACGCAGGTCTTCACGGCCATCATCTATTTTATACGGGTAGTTGAACTTTTCTTCATCCCAAATTGTGCGTGTCCATTCCCAGACATTCCCGCTCATATCCAGTACACCATAAGGACTGGCGCCGTTTAGGAAAAGCCCAACCGGGGTGGTAGCGCCAAGCTCCAACTCACGTGAATTGCACTGTAACTCTTTCCAGGAGTCGCCCCAGGGATAGGCGCGTTTGTCCTTATCCCCGCGTGCCGCTTTCTCCCATTCCGCTTCGCTCGGCAGGGTCACAGTTAGGTTGATTTTCTTACTCAGCCATTGGCAGTAGGCCAGGGCCTCATTCCAACTGACATTAACCACTGGATGATTCTCCAGGCCGGGCGGCACACTCCCACCACGCCAATCTTCGGGCGGTTTCACCTTCGCATCTTGTGCGTCTTGAACATATAAAGCATACTGGGCATTGGTGATCGGTACCCGCGCAATCTGGTATTCAGGCAGGGTTACTTTGTGGGCGGGCCTTTCATCGTCATATTGGCTCTTGTCATCGCCCATCCAGAACTCACCGGCTGGAATGGTAACCCACTCCGGTTCTCCGTAGGGCAGCTTCCAGAACTGCGAAACGATTTTTCCGCTATCGAGACGCGCCAGTGCATTGCTGGCTGTGATCCTGGCAAGCACGGCAGCCTTGTCACCCTTTTTGAAGGGCGCATCGACCTGCTTCTGCAAACGCTTGCGAGCTTCGCCTAGCAGGTCGCCTTCCACGCGCGCCGGGCCTACATCGAACAGGCACTCGGCTGCCATCAGCAAGTGATGGTGTGGTTCAGGTTCAGTTTTAGGGTCGGCATTCAGAAGAGTGCGAATTAGCGCGCTCACCCGACGTGAACCCTGGTTGCTCAGGTAGCCCGCTTCAAGCAGAATAACTTCGCGCCACCATGAATCTGGTAGGATTTTAAGCGAATAAGCCAGGATGTCTTCGCGTTCAGCTAACACGCGCGAAGCCAGGTATTCCTGAAAGGTGAGATGCGCAAAACCATATATGCCCACACCGCGCTCAATCAACAATCCGCTGCGCTGATTGATCAATGCCAAAAAAGCATCCAACGCTTTGGCCGCCTGGGTTTTGTCGCCGCTCGTCATGTTCAGGAATTTTGGCAGCAAGATGTCGCGCAGATCATCTCGCTCGAGTTCACGTTTTTTATGTTCGTGCAGCCAGAAAGCCACCGGTTCCAGCAGGCTGCGGCGGTCGCCACCATCCAGAGCACGCCCAGCCAGGATCAGGTCAGTTTCCAGCCCCTTGGCTTCATCCCAATGTCCAAGTAGTACTTCGACAGCTTCCTCGTATAATTCTGAGCGGCGTTCCGGCAATTGCGCCCGGTAGCGATGCACCAGCGCAATTACGGTCAACAATAAGGGATTAACTGCCAGTTCTGCCACGCGCGGATTGTTATCAATGGCCTTGATCAGCTTCCCAGATTGTTCATCTGCCAGCCGCAAAACTTCGGGCGTATCACCACCCGCCAGAGCGCTTTCGATAACGCGAGACCAATCACGCACAAATTGGCGTACTTCCACATTGCTAAATTCACGCACCCTGGCCAGCCCAAACTCTGCGCCAATGCGCGCCGCACCCTCGTAACCCACCTCGCGACTGGTGACGATAAAGCGGCAGTCTGGATAACGTTCCGCGAACTTTTCAATCAGGCGCGCCGCGCGCTGGCGGGTTTTTGCTTCCGCCACTTCATCCATGCCATCCAGCAGCAGGACGGCTTTGCCTTTTTCGAGAGCGGCATCAAAAAACTTGTCTGGCAGGGCAATGCTCTGGTTTCGATAGTATTCAAACAGGTAATTCAGCAGGATGGCCGGGCCATCTTTGCCAGGGTCACTGTGGTTCTCTTTAAGATGCCCGCCCAGGCTGCGCAATGGCAGCAGGATCGGCAAACAATCGGATTCGTTCAGACCAAAACGTTTTTGAACCGTATTTTTTCCATCATCATTGTCCGCGCCCGTCAAGGCGCGCAAAGAACGGGCATAAGTCAGTGCAATGTAGGATAGCAGGGTAGTCTTTCCGCAGCCCGGATCGCCAATGATCACCAGGCGGCGGTAGCGCTTGAGCGCGTCCGCAATGGTTAGACCGCCGCCGCTCTCACCGAAATCCATGCCCTGGGCGGGTTCAGTTTTCCCCGCGCGTTTGTCCACAGCTGTCAGCGAAACGTAAACCTTCTCTAACGATACACTCAAAGGCTGACTGCCTGCGCGAATGCCATGTAATCGTAAGTGCAGGTGTGCGGCAATGATGTTTCCCAGATAATAGCGCAAAGCCTCCAACGGAGAGAGTGTTCTGTCATCTTCTTGGGGAGCAGTGTTCACGAAAATATTGCCATTAACATTTCCTTCAATCAGTATCGCACCTGCGCCAACCGCTTTTGATCCGTTCTGCGCAATTGCGCCGCTGTCAACCAGGGATGCAGTGTATTGGGCCTGCTCCTTTTTCCAGGTTTCAACAAACCAGGGTCGATCTTTTTCCGACAAGGCATTCTCCGCCTGCTTGAAAG
>CAIMZS010000516.1 GCA_903846015.1 uncultured Anaerolineae bacterium
AGCGCCGATTCTAGCGATAGTGCCGGTTCTAGCACGGCCACGGCCGAAGCCACGGGCATTGTCCACTCAACAACCATTCTCTCACGCGCAAACCCGCGACCGTCTGCTGGAAGCCGGCATAACCCTTTTTAGCGCTCAGGGTTATGCCGCCACATCCATGCGCCAGGTGGCGGAAAATTCCGAGCTGGCACTGGGCGGTATTTACAACCACTTTTCATCCAAAGAAGCCATCTTCCAGTCCATCCTGCTGGAACAAAACCCCTTCACGCATGGCAACCTGCGGCCCTTGCCAGAAAATTTTGACCGGCAGCAGGTCAAAATCCTGCTGAGTGAATTGGAAAAGCAGCCTGAGTTTCTCAACATCATTCTGATTGAGCTGCTGGAGTTTAAAGGGAAGCACCTACCGAAACTCTTCGAAAACATTTCCGGCGGTCTTCCGCCTCCGGCATCATGGCGTATTTTGCTCAGCCTGATCATCTCTCATCACGTCACCCAAATTTTGCCTGCCAGTACATTACCCGTGCAGAATCGGGTACCATGCCCAACTGGCGCGCAACCTCAGTTTTTCCCAGAAGCTGTGCTGGATTTAATCCTGAGCAGCGGCCTGGGACCGGAGTAAGTTTATGAATTCTCGTCTCCTTTCGATCATACGTAAAGAATTTATTCAGATCTGGCGCGATCCACGCACGTTGATGATCGTCCTGGTTATTCCCATCTTGCAGCTTTTCCTGTTGGGCTATGCAGCCACTAATGATGTGCGCAATATTCCATTGGCGATCTACGACCAGTCAAAAAGCCCCGAGTCACGCGTACTGCTTGATGCATACCGCGCCGCTGACTATTTCAAGGTGGCGTTTTCGGTCAATTCAGAAACAGAAATGCGTCTAATCGTCGAAAGTGGTCAGGCCAAAGCGGGATTGATCATCCCGCCTGATTATGCCGGGTTGCTGAAAAAGGGCACCGCGCAGGTAGCCTTTGTCCTCGATGGCTCAGATCCGACTGTTGCATCAACCTCATTATCGGCGGCGCAGCTTATCGGGCAAAGACATGCCACCAATATTCTCACCGAAAAACTGGCGCGTTCCGGTCAGGGGCTCGCCATCCACCTGCCAGTGGAAATTCGCACAACAGTCTGGTTTAACCCCGACCTGGCCAGCGCCTACTTCATGATCCCTGGCGTGATTGGCATGGTGCTCTCTGCCCTGACCGCCATGCTCACCGCCACCGCTGTCGTGCGCGAGCGTGAACGCGGCACGATTGAGCAGCTTATCGTCACACCCATCCGTTCATGGGAATTAATCGTCGGAAAACTGGTGCCTTACACCATCCTGTCCTTATTCAACATGTTCGAAGTTTTAGCGTTGGGCCATTGGTGGTTCGGGGTGCCAATTCAGGGCAGTCTGGTCCTGGTAGTTGTCATTTCGGCGCTCTTCCTGATTTCTGGTCTGGGCATTGGGTTGTTTGCCTCCACAATTGCCAACACTCAACAGGAAGCCATGCTGACGGTTTGGATGACGCTTTTGCCGAGCATCTTTCTCTCCGGTTTCTTTTTCCCCATCAGCGCCATGCCCGCAGCCCTACAAACCATCTCATACGCCATACCGCTGCGCTATTACCTGGTACTCATTCGCGCCCTGATGATCAAGGGTGTCGGCCCTAACGTCCTTTGGAGCGAAGCCGTCTCGTTGATCATCTTTGCCGTTGTCATCATGAGCGCCGCCACTTTGCGCTTCAAAAAGCGCCTCGATTAACCCGGCGATAAATCGCCGGGTACCATTCATTCTCGATATCCAAGGAGTTTTCCATGCAAACCAAACGCCCCCTTAGTCTGTTGATTGTTCTCGTCCTGGTCGTCCTGAGTGCGGCTGGTTACTATGCCTATACCACCTTCTCCCAGCCAGGGAATACTGGCGCACTGACTGCTTCCGGCACGGTCGAAGCTGCTGATGTACTCATTGCCCCCGAACTTGCCGGCAAAGTGAGCGAAGTGTTGGTCAATGAAGGCGATCACGTAGCAGCCGGCGATGTTCTTTTCCTGCTTGACGATACCTTGCTTCAGGCCCAGCGCAAAGTGGCTGCCGCCGGGTTGGAAACTGCCCAGGCTGCTGCTCAGACAACAGAAGCTGCCGCTGCAGTCGCGCAATCCCAATCTGATCTGGCTCTATCTGTGGCACTGGCCGAGCAAAAAGCCAATCGCAGTGCTGATTGGTCGGCAGTGTCACCAACAGAATTCACCCAGCCTGGCTGGTACTTTGAAAAATCCGAACAGTTAAGCTCCTTTCAAAATGAAGTTACAACTGCCGGGTCCGCTCTGGATGCAGCCCGAAATAGACTGGCTTCAGTGGTAGAGAAAGCCACCAATGGTGATTTCATCTCTGCAGAAAAGCGCCTGATAGATGCGCGTTCCGCCTTTGAAGTGGCTCAAAGCGTCCTGACCACCAGCGCAAACGGCGACCAGAACCTGAAGGATTCGGCCCAAAAAGCCTACGACGATGCCCTTGCTGAGTTAAACAGTGCCCAGAAAGCGTATGACGAAGCTGCCACTACCAGCGGCGCAAGTGATGTGTTGACAACACGCGCTGATGTGAGAGTGGGACAGGAACGCTACGATACTGCGCAAGATAAAGTCCGCATCCTGCAAACCGGCAGCCTCTCGCCCAAGGTAGCTGCTGCCCAAAAAGTGCTCGACCAGGCGCTCGCCGCTTCAGTTCAAGCCAAACTGGCGATTGCCCAAGCTGAAGCCAGCCTGGCATTGATTGATACTCAGATCAGCAAATTGACGATAACTGCTCCCATCGACGGTTTTGTTTTAACTCGCGCCGTAGAGCCAGGTGAAGTGGTCATGCCTGGTGCCAGCCTGCTGACCCTGGCACGCCTTAGTGACCTGACCATTACTGTCTATGTTCCAGAAGACCGATATGGTGAATTATCCCTTGGGCAAACTGCTCAAGTCATGGCAGATCCTTTTCCGGGAGAAATCTTCAGCGGCACTGTCATCTTCATCTCAGGCCAGGCGGAATTCACCCCACGCAATGTCCAAACGACTGCAGGACGCAAAACCACCGTTTTTGCCATCAAACTATCCCTGGCCGATACGAATGGGAAATTAAAACCGGGCATGCCTGCGGATGTTTTATTCAAATAATTTTTTGTGTGGAGGCGCAAGGAAAACTTGCGTCTCCACATCTCATGATGGACGGTTGATATGAACTCTGACAATATTCTTGTCCAGGCCAGTGGCCTGCGGAAATCCTTTGGAAATGTACATGCAGTCAAGGGCGTTGATTTGAACATCGCGGCTGGCGAAATCTACGGGTTGGTTGGCTCCGATGGGGCTGGCAAAACCACTACTATGCGTCTTTTGGTGGGCGCATTGCTGCCTACCAACGGGGAGGCCACCATTTGCGGTTACAGCGTAAAAAAACAGGTCGAACAGGCCCGCAGCCAGGTTGGTTATCTCTCACAGCGGTTTTCGCTTTATGAAGACTTAACCGTGCTGGAGAACATCCGTTTTTTTGCCGAAATGCGTGGATTGAAACCCGATGAGTGGCTGCCACGTTCGCTGGAAATCCTTGAATTTGTTGGCCTGGCGAAATTTCAGAATCGCCGCGCCGGGCAGCTTTCCGGTGGGATGAAACAAAAACTTGGGCTTGCCTCAGCCCTGGTGACACGCCCGCGCGTTTTGTTACTTGATGAGCCCACCACCGGTGTGGACCCGGTCACCCGTCAGGATTTCTGGCAATTAATCATTCAACTGGTTTCAGCCCAGGATAGCGGTGTATCCGTCATCATCTCAACCCCTTACATGGATGAAGCCGCTCGCTGCCATCGCATCGGTTTTATGCAAAAGGGCGAAATCAGTGTGGAAGGCACTCCCGGGCATCTCCGGAATCTACTCAACCAGCGGATTCTGGAACTTCGAGGCCACCCCCTGCCCCTGCTCAAAAGCATCAGCGCCCAAACTGCGCAGGTGGAAGATGTGCGCGCCTTTGGCGACTGTCTGCATCTGCGCGTTAAAACCGGGCAATCTGAGGCTGTCATCAAAGACCTGGAACAGGCCATCCCGGTGGGCGGCGGTAATTTCCTCGGCGCACGTCCCATTGCATCTTCGCTGGAGGACGTTTTCATTTATTTATCGGAGCGAGAACATGAACCTGCCTGAACCTGTCATTGTCGTTGACCACCTTACCCGCCGCTTTGGAGATTTCGTAGCTGTCAACGCAATCTCGTTTGAAGTCCAGCCCGGTGAAATCATTGGCTACCTGGGGCCCAATGGTTCTGGAAAAACAACCACGTTTCGCATGTTATTAGGACTGCTCACCCCAACACAAGGTCGCGCTTCGGTGTTAGGCTATGATGTCTCTCATCAGGCGGATCAAGTACGCGCGCGTGTGGGCTATATGTCTCAAAAATTCGCCATATACGACGACCTGACCGTCTGGGAAAACCTCCAGTTTTATGGCGGCGTGTATGGAATTACCGAGAAAACACGCATCGCGGAAACCGCTGAATTGGTCGGTTTGGGCGGCCAAAAACGGGTTCTCACTCGCGATCTTTCAGTCGGCTGGCGACAACGGCTGGCGCTGGGCATTGCGCTGGTACACAACCCTCGCCTTTTGTTTCTCGATGAACCCACCAGCGGTGTCGACCCAACCGCCCGTCGCGCCTTTTGGGACCTGATCTACAGCCTGGCAGAAAGCGGCGTAACCATTCTGGTAACAACCCATTACATGGACGAAGCCGAATACTGTCACCGAGTCGCCATGATGCGGGACGGTAACTTGCTGGCGCTGGATACCCCATTGGCATTGAAAGATCAATTCGTTCCGGGCCGGGTCTGGGAAGTGTACGCTGAACCGCTGCTGGATGGGCTGCACGCACTGGCGCAGCTTCCAGGCGTGCTGCGGACTAGTTTATCAGGCGATCACCTGCGGGTGATTGCCGAATCCGGTCTGGGTGAGACAGAGATGAAGAGAACGCTGAACGAAGCTAACATCAGGTTGACATCCATTCAGTCCGGAGAACCAACCCTTGAGGATGTGTTTCTTAATCTTGCCAGAAACTGAAGAGCCAGGCTGTCAAAATCGGTACCGAAGATAGTTTTGACAGCCTCGCTTATGCTACCCGGCTCTGCGATAGTGCCGGTGCCCCGTGCGGGAGCCGGCACTATCGCTAGCACGGCCACGGGCAAGGCTTGCCGTCTGGCGGATCAGGGCATTTGCTCGTCAGTAGCCCGAAGGTACCAGAAGCGCAACCTCGGCGAGCGTTGGATGCAGCCAAATCTTCCGCTTCCATGCCATTTGATAAAGTAGTTCTGGGCGATTTTATTTTTTTGGCAATGTGGCCAATTCGCAAATAAAACAATCTGAAAACAAAATACCGTCGACCAAAGTGAGGGGGGCACTCTGGTCGACGGTGATTATATTTTCCTCGATTACAATAATGACTTCAATGCAAAAAGTATGCGACAAAACTCGTCCAAATTGCACTCTCCTCGATTCGCGGATTCTTTAATATAATTAGAGCAACCCAGCAAAGCCCGAGGAAAC
>CAIMZS010000517.1 GCA_903846015.1 uncultured Anaerolineae bacterium
CTTTGAGAATTCCATGGGCGAGGTCAGTATCGGTCAACGTGGCACGTACCGGAAGCCGATTCATAACAGACCTCATGTCATTATGGATATTTGGGTCGGCGGTGGCTGCTGCATTAATGAAGCTCAGTGCCAAGCCGGTTTTTATCTTAGTCTCGTCATCTTTTAGCTCATGCGCCATGGCTTGCAAAGTATCCGATCCGGACGGACCAAGAAAATGGAAATAGACGTTAGGATTTTTGCCAATAATGTCGGTGAGTTGCCGGCTCGTTTCGAGCGGGGTTGTCGCAAAGGCCGCTTCATCCAACCACATTAGCAATACCGACGAGGGTGATTCTAGAACGGCGGCGTTGTTCTTGTCCGGTTCAGAGTGCTCTAACCATTCGAAAGGAATCCTTTGCGGTAGCATCGGTAATGCTTTCCGTCCCCAAAAAAATCCGATATGTTTGGCGTCTTTAGGAAAATAACCGCTGCTCGCAAGCCCTGACAATACGGCATAACGGGCGCGCATCCGGAACTCTTCGTCTTCAGTGTAAGAGCCGCCCGAAACCATAATACCAAGGGCCAGTACCTTGGAGTCTTTGGAACGAGCATCGATACATGTTTTTAGGGCTGAAAGTTCATGATGTGCCAATATATCGCCACATTCAGGGTTTTTTCCTGGTATTTGTAGGGCTTCTACTTCCGGAGAGGAATGTTCGCTTGCCACTTTGAAAGGATCTTGCCATAAACGCGACTCAACGTCCTCTATGCCTCGCCAAACAACACCCATAGCCTCGCCCTGAGTTACCGGCCGCGAACTATCCAATGGAGCTACGATGGGTACTATGGCGCCTAGCAAAGCCAGGCAAATTGACATTAATGCCAGAGTCGGTAACTCGCGGGTTTTGTTTTCGCCTGAATTTTCCATTTGTCGTCTCGAATTAACATAAATTAAATGACCTGATATGTTGCTCATCGTCATCCCGGCTAATTTGGTTTGCGATGGAACATTAATCCAAACTAAGGAACGCGCATGAAATAAGTTGTGCAACTTGAAACTCAGATACTATTCATCCTAAGCTTGTCGAAGGATGAACTTGCCAAAGTTATTTCATACGTATTCCTAATCGAATTTTAACTGGCGCTTGCCCGCAATCCCATTACCGCTGACACATAATTGATGGGGGCATGGTCAGCTAAATCTCTGGAAAACACAGTACCGGGCAAAAAGGCATGTCGCACCAAATACCAAGCGGATGCTTTCAGGCGATCAGCGTTTATTGTTTCTTCGTTTGGAGATTCCAGCAGTTTGCCGTTTCTGTCGATATACTTCAGCGAGCCCACATGAACATAGCCGAACTCCTTAGTGGGGACGCGCGTGACAAGATCGCAACAATCGACGAACCGGTCATGGCTTATATTCCGCAGGGCTTCGGCAAAGGCAGCATCCCCGACACGGCATGAGCCAAACGTATAAAGACGTGAAGATGGCAGACAACTGGCGGTTAACGTGGCAAGCGCTGCTCCCAGGCTATGTCCGGTAATTAACACACGGGTTGCTGGAACCAAAGAATCCAGACAGGTTATGATTTTTTTCAAAATGTCATTAGCCAGTAATGCCGTGGCGAAACCTTCGTGGACTTTTCCTAATGACTGGCCTGAATTATCAGTCCAAGGCGTCATTATAAAGTTGGCATCGGTAAATATATCTGATGGGTCATCAGGTTCTGTTCCCCGAAAGGCAATGACTGCCAAATTGTCACTCTCCCTGCTGGCAACAAACACCTGGGTTCCCCGGCTGCCATAGCCAATAGCAAGTTCCTTTTGGAACCTGGCCCTGTTAAGATACTGAACTAAAAGGTTTTCATCCTTGACGTAGGCAAGACGCGACATCTCGGCGCATAAAGCCGCGTCGTTTTGAACAGTGCCGAGTTTGAAGAAATTATCCGCGTCGCCGGGATGAAAGAGTGATTCGCGGCTTGCATCATAAGGTATGGTTGACATGGTACTCTCCTAAATAAAAGATGGACATCAAAAGCAGAAAATAAAAAGATAAGATCAATCGAGGCTGCACGGTTGATCCTTCTAAGGAACGAGCATGAAATAACTTGAGCAACTTATAAAATTGCCGCTTCGGGCATGGCGACATAATTCCATTGC